>CAMUYW010000017.1 GCA_947165045.1 uncultured Fibrobacter sp.
CCGAAGCGTATTCGACTTCGACCGGAACGCCGGCCAAGTCTTCGATCATGTATTCGCCAACCATGCCGGCATAGTAACTTGTGCCGCAGGCGGTAATGATGATGCGATTGATGCTACGCAGTTCCTTGATGTTCGTGTCGAGACCAGCAAGTTTTGCATTGCCTTCGGCCATGAGCAGACGACCGCGAGTGGTGTTGCGGAGCACTTCGGGCTGTTCAAAAATTTCCTTGAGCATAAAGTGCGGAAAACCGCCCTTGGCTACTGCATCTGCGTCAAATTCCACATCTTGGACTTCGCGCTGAACTTCGTGGCTGCTCATATTGACGATTGAGTAGCCGCCGTTTTTGATTTGGACTACGTCATTGTCGTCTAAGTAAACGACTTTTTGCGTATGGTTGATGATTGCAGAAACATCGCTAGCAAGGTAAAAATCACCATCGTTTCCGATGCCGAGAATTAGCGGACTTCCACGGCGGGCGCCAATCAATACATTTGGTTCGTCTGCGCAAATAACGCCCAGACCAAAAGTACCTTCGATTTGCTTGAGGGCCTTAAGTACGGCGGTCTTTAAGTCGCCGTTATAATAGCGAGCAATGAGGTGTGCCACAACTTCGGTATCTGTTTCAGACTTGAATTCGATACCTTCAGAAATGAGCTTGGCTTTGAGACTTGCGTAGTTTTCAATAATGCCGTTGTGGACAATCGAAATTTTTCCATCATAGCTGGTATGCGGGTGAGCGTTTGCTTCGGTCGGTGCACCGTGAGTTGCCCAACGGGTATGCGCAATGCCGATGGAGCCCTTGATTGGATTGTCTTTTAATTTGTTTTCGAGTTCCTTGATTTTGCCGGATGCACGAACAACTTTTATTTTTCCATTTTCGATAACCGCGACTCCCGAGCTGTCATAGCCTCGGTATTCCATTTTTTTCAGGCCTTCTACAAGGATGGGAAGCGCTGTCCCTTTACCGTTATATCCGACAATTCCGCACATAATATTCCTGATTCTTTGATTATTAACGAGAAATATACAAAATGTAAAGGTAAAAAGAAAATTATTGTAAACTTTATGGTATTTGTTTTACTATTTTAAAGATGTCTATTTTTTCATAGAGGATAAAAATGAAGACTAAATTGATTGTTGCAGCAGGCGCTCTTGCCATGCTTATGACTGGTTGCGAACCGTGCAAAACCGCATCTACCGAAAAGACCTCGCTTGTGACTGAAAAGGACAAGTATAGCTATGCTCTCGGTGCTCATTTCGGTAACCAGGCACGTTTCCAGTTGGTGACACGCGATTCCATCGATCTCGACCTCGATCTCTTCATCCAGGCTTTCAAGGAACGCTACAATAGCGATTCTGCCAAGTTCTTGATGAACGATTCTGTTATCATGGAAACTCTCAACAAGCTTTCTGCTGATCGTCAGGCTGAAAAGGTGAGAAAGGATAGCCTCGCTGCCGAAAAGAACAAGGCTGAAGGTGAAGCTTTCCTCGCTCAGAACAAGACTGCTGAAGGTGTCGTGACTACGGCTTCTGGTCTTCAGTACAAGGTTATTACCGAAGGCAATGGTGCAACTCCGACTGACGAAGATAAGGTCAAGGTTCACTATACCGGAACGCTCCTCAATGGCGAAAAGTTCGACAGCTCTGTTGATCGTGGCCAGCCGCTCGAATTCCCGGTAACTGCTGTCATCGCTGGTTGGACGGAAATGCTCAAGCTCATGAAGGTTGGCGAAAAGGTCGTTGCATGGATCCCGAGCGATCTCGCTTACGGTCCGCGTGGCAACCGCGCTATTCCGGGTAACAGCGTTCTCAAGTTCGAAATGGAACTCTTGGACGTGATTGCTCCTGAAAAGAAGGCTGAAGAACAGAAACAGCCCGCTAAGCCTGCTAAGCCAGCAAAGCCGGCTAAGAAGCCTGCCGCTCCGGCTGCTCAGCAGTAATTTTCGAAATTTTTAATTAGAAAATTCACGCCCTGCGCCATTCGCGCAGGGTGTTTTTTTATCTTTGACTTGTATTTTTTTAGCGGGTGTTTATGTCCAAAATTTTCTTTTTACTGTGTGTTGCGGTTATAGCGCTTACCGGATGTAATGAACAGAAAAAAATTGATGCGTTGATGCAGGAAAACGCAAAACTTGAAGCCGCTGCCGATTCCTTGAAGGCTTTGATTGCCAAAGCTCATGGCGAAACATCGAAGTGGCTTGTGAAAAACGATACGGTTCGTGCTGGTGATGGCCTTTTCCAAGTGCTTTATCGCATGAACATCAATGAAAAGGAACGTGGAAAAATCGTAATTGCCTTGCAGGATTCCGTAGAACTTGCTGCTCTTCGCGTTGGTCAGGTTTTCTACGCTGCTCTTGATTCTGCCGGTGAAGTTCAGCGTTTCCGCTTTGCGCCGAATCCGGCAACAGTTCACATGTTGAGCAAGAGCGATTCGGGCTTTTCCTATAGCCGTATTGATAAACCTGTAACGATTCGCCAATCTGTTTTTGAAGGTGCCCTTGAAACGGGGAGTACTTTGAACGGTATTTTGCACAAGGTTGGCGTTTCGAGAAGAATGGTGGGTGTCGTGAGTGCCGTTCTGCAGTGCAAAGTTTCATTCCAGCTAGCTCGTCCGGGGGATAAGTTCCGTATCTTGCTCGAAGAAAAATTCTATCAGGATTCTATCTGGATTAGCGGTAAGGTGCTGTATGCTGAATTCAATGGTCATACGGTTGGCCATCATGAAGCATTCCGTTATGAAGACCCGGATCCTAAAAGTACTTTTAACGCCCATTATACAGAAAAGGGCGAAGCACTCATATTTGAAGGCCTGCGTTATCCGCTCGATCGTTTGCACATCACGAGCCCTTATGGTTCTCGAATTCACCCAATTACGGGCCGCCATACGGTGCATCACGGCATTGATTACGGTAGCCCCAAGGGATCCCCAGTTTATGCGGTCGCTGCTGGTGTCGTGACTGTTTCTGGCTACGATGACTTGAGTGGAAATAAGATTGCCATCCGCCATAGGGACAATACCGAAAGCTGGTACATGCATCTCTCTGCACGAGGCGTGGGTGTTGGCACGAAGGTTGCTCCGCGTCAGGTTATCGGAAAGGTGGGCTCAACAGGTCGTAGTACGGGGCCGCATTTGCATCTGGGATTCAAGGATGCTCGCGGTAACTGGATGAACCCCGCCAAGAAGACGATGATTGCTACGCCGAAACTCGAAGGCAACCGTCTTGCTCGCCTTAAAAAGCAGGTGGCCGATATCCGTAAGGAAATTGAGTTGACTCTTGCTTCTCCAGCGGTCAAGGCTAACGATTCTACGGACGTACTTGTCCGTATGCGCGTGCTTAAGTAAATTTCTTGCATCGCCATGCTCGTCCCGGACTCCGTCCGGGATAAACTTTGGCGAGTTTCTTAAAACATTAGCTTGATTTTCGGACTGTATTCTTCAGAGAAGTAGAAAAATCCCGGCATGGAATCCTGTTCCAATGCTGTTTTGGCAAAGTGCCCTGTATTGGTGGTTCCGTAGCCCGCGACTCGTACATAATTTTGGTCCTTTGCCAGTGCGACAGCTTTGTCGAGGGCAATAGCATCGTCTATAATGTCAAAGTCAGGAACAAGTCCGTATCTGTGGTATGTATTGCCATCCTTGTCTATGGTTCTCATGTTGGTGATGGAAACAAGCGAATAAGAGAATGTGAAAAAGCTGGTTTGCCCGATGCCTTTCCCGTAAGTGTTTTTCCCGACAATTGGATATCTTTTGTTAGAAACAACGCCTACAAGCATGATTTCGGAACAGCTGGCGGTATATTCGTTTGCAAGGAATACAAAGTATCTGTCTTTAAATAAACCATCACGTTCGTTGATGTAAAAAGTCGTTTCTGAAGCTTGTTTTTTATGGACCGTGTCGGGTACCATGGATGTAATGCCTATAGCCGTGTCACCTTTAGAAAGAAGCTCCTGAGCCATGGCGATGCATTGAGGAACTTCGCCGCCGCCATTATTTCTCAAGTCGATGATGGTTGTCTTGTAATCTTTTGTTGCCTGAAGATAACGTATAAATTCGCCGTACGTGCCGGAATCGTTAGATGTTTGTCGCGTAAATTCTGAAATTTTAATGACTGGGATAGAGTCTTTGAACGACAGCTCTACCGTGGGCATGTTGTATGGTTCGATGAGTACGGGAAAAATCAAATTAGAAGAATCACGCTTGACCGTGTAAGTTATAGTGTCACCTTCGGATGCGACTGATAGACGGTTGAATACCGTATTTTTTTCAGGAACAACTCCTTCGATTTCAACAATTTCGTCACCAGCTTTGATGCCTGCTTTGTCGGCTGGAGAATTTTCGAAGACTTTTTTGATGACTCGTTTCTCGGGAATGTAGGCTGAATCGAGTTCGAATCCTGCATCAAGTTTCTGCTCGGAACTCGTCCATGAGCTCAATAACGCCATTGCACGTGACGGGTCCACGTAGTATGTGTAGGGGTCGTTCATTTGGGCATACATGTAATAAATGTCATGATAATCCCAAGGAATACCTTTATCGACCAATGCTTCGGTATCGACTTTGCCTAGATAGCTTTCGGGTTTGCGTAAGTATTTGTCCTTGTCATTGTACAAGTAAAAAAGGTGCATGTAATTCTGCTGAAACTCAGGGGACCCCATACTGGATTTCAATCCGTTATATGGGGCTGAAACTGTTGTCGAGTCTGAAGAACATGCGGTAAACCCAAAACTCGTAATTGCGATTGTTGCGATTAAGGGCGCGTTTTGTCGAATGCCTTGAAATAATAATCCGAGTCTTCCCATTCTATAGCTCCTCCTTCAAAATCCATAATTGTATTCTCAGTAAAGTCTGAAGAGCGTTTAGCAAGGGATTCGTCTTGTTTTGGAATTTTAACGCCGTAAAGTTTGTTTGCAACCTGAGCAGCACAGTTCTCGTAAACCGTTCCGACGCAATCGTATTGTGGAATGATTCCTTTGAGATGGTACGAGTTCCTTTTGGGGGTTAAAAACTCACGATCGGTAATCTTGGCAAGGCCGTTAGCGTATGTGTAGAATGTTGTTTGACCGATACCTTTGCCGTAGGTTTTCGAGCCTACAAATGGAATGTCCGTTGTTTCTGTAATGGCGGCGATGAAAATCTCAGCGCAACTTGCGGAGCCTCCGTTTGCAAGGATGATGTAGCGGCCTTGTTCTCCTGGATCTCCTGCTTTGGCGTTGGTTGTTGTAGCAGATCTTTTTGTAACTCCATTGGCGTCAATGGAGCGCCATTTGTTTGTTGAAAGCTCACCTTCTTTGACGAATAGATCGGCCATGCTGACGCATTGTTTTACGCTACCGCCTGGATTGCCGCGCAAATCGAGAACGCGAACGCGCTTGTCCGAAGCGGTTGAATCGAGGTAGGCCTTGAGTTCGCCATACGAACCATTTTTCCGATCTTCGGTGGTGTCCTTGAAAATTTCGATATCGATAAAGATGATACCCGGGTAACCTTTGACGGGGTCTTCAAATAACGTGTCTAAAAAAACTGTCGGGGCGTAGATGGTTTCTTTTTCGAGTTTGTATAACGTTGTGTCGCCTTTATAGGCGATAAGCAAGTTGATGTTTTTGTTGACGCTTAAAATAGAATCATAAGTAGCTTTTGCTTTTTCACCGGTGAGTTCAACGTCGTTTACGCTGATGATGTTTCCGTATTTTGGAATGTTCGCTCTACCGGCGGGGCCTTTGGGATAAACTCGATGAATATAGACGGGGTGTTTTTGGTCTACAAAGTTGTAGTATCGGAGTCCGATATCACCGCCAATGACGATGCTTGTTCTTATTTGTTGCCCGACAACTTCACTTTTTGATGGGGGCGTGTAGGTTGTGTACGGGTCTTTAAGCGTGTTGTACAGGATTTGTGCGGAATCTCCGTCTTCGGGAAGGTTGGTAAGCTCATCCTCGTACAGGTAGAGACTTTGCAACAGCCAGTAGTTAAAGGAATATTCGGTAGGTTCGGGAGTGCTCTTGACGGGAGAAATGAAGTCGCTGCAAGCGGTGAGGATGAGGAATAAGATGAAAAAACTCAACCGTTTAAGGCGAGCCTTGACAAATGCAAAAGTCCAAAAAGGAGATCCCGGAGCGGGGTCCGGGATGACATTCTTGTGTTCTTTTATGAATAGGTGCTTAAGCACGAATTCAACTCCTCTAAATTACTGATCGATATTCAGGCCTTTCTTGTCCAAGAGGACGCGAGGAATGCCTTCTTCCATCGGGTTTTCGATAACGGAAATCGTCTGGAGTTTGTCGCATTCGGCGAGGCTTTCCGGCAATGTGGCGAGCTGGTTTGCATCGAGCACAAGTTCGCGGAGGCTCTTCAAGTTGCTGAATTCGGACGGAATCGAGCCGAGGCGGTTCCCGGAAACCATGAGAATTTCGAGATTCTCGAGGTGCGAAAGCGTTGCCGGGATAGTCGTAAGTTCATTGTTGTCGAGGTAGAGCTTTACGAGGCTCTTCATCTTGCCGATGGTCGGCGGAATTTCGGAGAGCATATTGTCGTGGAGCGAGAGCTTGAACACCTTCTGCCAGTTGCCGATTTCAAGCGGCAAGTCCAGGAGCTGGTTCTTGGCGATGTTCACCGTCTGGAGGTTCACGAGCTTACCTACCGATTCCGGGAGGTCCGAAAGGCTGTTGTAGCCGAGGTAGAGGTTTTCGAGGTTGGTGAGTTCGCCGATGGATTCCGGCAGTTCCATGAGGTCGTTCTCGCTCACTGAAAGGCTTTTCAAGTTTTTCAAAAGACCGATATCGTCAGGAATTTCGACGAGCATATTGCGGTCGAGGTTGAGCTCTTCAAGAGACTCGATTTCAAAAAGTTCGGGTGGCAAAAGGCGGAGGCCCTTCTGTGACAAGTCCAACGTCTTTGCTTTTTCTTTTTTTGCTTTCGCTATAACATCAAGTAAATTCATAAAAAGACTCCTAATATTTAAATCATAGCTTTTTTGTTAAGAAAAACGTAAAAGCGCACAAAAAAAACATAAAAAAAGACAAATTTATCCATTTGTTCACTAAAATTTTGTACTTTTCACCAAAAAAATGCATGTTTTATGTTTTTTTGCACGCAAATCTTAAGATTTGAAGCTATTTTTAGGGTGCGAATTACGGAAATACTCCAATATATAATATTATTGTATATTGGTCTTGCAGTGTAATTATTGAGGAAAAAATGGAACTAACAAAATCGCAGGAACGCCGCTTAGCATTTGTCGCTAGCCTCTTGAGCTTGAACCCTAACGACCCGAACGATAGAATCAAGGCACTCCGGCATCTGAACCTGGATGAAAATGGATGCTTCCACGGCTTCCAATATTCACAGGGCTTCATGGAATTCTTCATCTTCTTGGACGAAGATACTCCGCTTGAAAAGGTGGTTGCGCACCTGAACGCTGATTTGAAGCAGCTTCAGATTGCAGTGTTCCGCACCAGCGATCCGACCAATCCGTTCTTCCTCTCGCTTCGTGAAGAAGCTGATCCGTGGGCCGTCAACAAGATTTCCGACGAGGAAACTGAAGAAGACGAAAATGCTCCTGCAAGCCGTCCGTACATGGAAACGCTCGAAATCACGGTGCTCCGTACTCGTGCAAGCCGCGATATCACGGACTCCGAACTCGAACGTACCCTCAAGGATATGCGCCGCAAGCTCACGCTTTGGAAGGCCGATGTCAAGGCAAAGCTTGAAATTATTGCCGAACACGATGACCTCACTCGTGACTTCCGTAGCGCAGACGACAAGCTTGAAATCGAGATGGATTCCGAACCGCTCCACCTCACTTCTGATCACGGCGAGCTTTTCCTCGGCTTCTGCCCGATCCGCACGATTTTTGACTACCACGTTGCTCTTGGTAAGCGCCTCAAGACCAAGCACAACATGGCTATTGTTAGCTCTAACATCCGTACCTACCTCGGTAACCTCACTCACACGAACGCTGCCCTCATTGACGCCTTCCAGACGATGGAACGCAATGACGACAAGAATGTGAATGTCGATGACTTCCCGTTCCTCCACAACGGTATGACGCTTACGGGCGACGACCTGCGCTTGAAGGATCGCGATGGCAAGAAGGTTCTCTTCATTGAACGTCCGAAAATCATCAACGGTGCCCAGTCCCTCTTTACGTACGAACAGTATGCCAAGAAGAGCAAGCATCCGGTGAATCCGCAAGTGCTCGTTAAGGTTGTTGTGCCGTACCAGGGCGCCGACAACTTCTTGAACCAGGTGACGATGGCTAACAACCGCCAGAACCCGGTGTTCAGCTACCATCTGCGTGCTGCTGACGATTTGCAGTTCTTCATTTGGCAGCGTTACCAGGAAGAAGGTTTTACCTACGTTTATAAGGACGGTGTGCGCCTCAAAGCTCGTACCCGTAAGCTCGAAGTCCGTATGCGCCCGGAACTTGCCAAGACCTTGTTCATGATGGATGGCAAGCTCAGCGAATGCCGCTCCAGCGATTGTATTTTCGATAAGGAAACGCTCTACCAGCGCTGTTTCGGTGCGTTCGTGCGCGTCGCTCCGGAAAAGGAAAAGGATTTCGTCCGCAAGACTATCGCCTTCACGAAGGCTTGGCAGCTCCTTAGCCGTCTCCCGATCAAGATCCGCAAGGTCACTCCGGGTAAGGGCGTGTCTATCGAAGCTAATGATGATAACCCGCTGACCCGCATCACGTGGAATGGCCGTCTCGAAGACAAGTTCATCTTCCGCAGTGCTGTGAAGGATCTCGTGGTTGCTCTTGCACTCCGTCACTGGCTCATTTACGGTAACCCGATTCAGGATTTCGAATGGCTCGTCGAAAACGAACTTAACTTCAACGATTCCATCCTCAAGTATGCATCCCGCATTTACACGGATGACTTGAAGAATATTCTCATTTCTGAATTCAAGGACAATGCCAACTACTACGATACCATCACGACGATCGACAAGGATTCCGGTGAATCTGTAGAACGTCGCTTGTGGAAGGGCTTCTCCAACACGGCTACTTACGACAAGATGATTGAACTCTTGTGCAAGAAGAATCCGGCTTGGGAAAAGTGCCGCGGTGGCATTGAAGTATTCCTCTAGTTTGTCCTTTAAATAGGGCCTAGAAGCCGATTTTGAAACGTTTCCGTTAAATGGGAACGTTTCTTTTTTTCTATGTTATCGGTGGTAATTTTAAATGTCCCGTTTTTGTATTTTGTGACCGTTGCGTTTTAGAAAGTTTTTTAAATCCGCCCTTTGGGGCTTTGCTGCATGCAGCTTTGTCGCTGTTGGTTCCGTCTGGTCTCAAGATGGAACGCTTAGCTCGTATGAATCCCTTTTTGACGATGAACTTTTCCAGGATGTGCCGGCGCCTAAGTCTTCGGCTCAACCGTCTGTGGCGGTTTCGTCTGCCGCATTGCCTGCGTCGTCATCGGTAGCTCCGGCTTCCTCTGCGGTTGTCGCGCCTGCATCTTCTTCGGCGAGAGCTTCGTCCTCTGCGCGTGCTGTTCCGCAATCGTCGGCTACTCCGGTTTCGAGTTCTGCAAAACCGGCATCAAGTGCAGCACCTGTGCCTGCATCATCTGCCTCTTTGCCTGTGCCGTCATCTGCTGCACCTGTTTCTTCTGCGGTTGTTGCTCCGGCGTCTTCTGCGGTTAAGTCTTCTTCGTCTGTTGCTCCCGTTTCATCGACTTCAACGATATCGTCATCGAATTTGGCAGATGAACCTGCGGTGGCAATGGAGGAATCCTGGACTCCTGCTATAAAGTATTTCCCAGTTCCCAAGTCGACGTCTCCGCTTGATGGCTTGCTTCCGTTTGGCGGTATCGGTGCGCGGTCGGGACTCATGAATACATCAAAGGGCCAAGTTTTCTCGCACGACATCGATGTGGCCACCCGTGAAATTGATGTGACCGAAAAGCGCGTGAATTCCGTATCCCGTACGGACACGACTGTTCTTTGGACATCGCACTATCCAGAACTTGCGGACTACGTTTCGGACATGTACGATATCGGTCGCAAGCGTCTTTGGCTCAATGGGCTTGTCGGACAGAACGATGGCGGTTATGAAGCGCCAGAGACGGGTTCTGTTTTTGATATCACGATTCCGGTGAACATGCCGGCATGGATGAAAGACTTTGGATTCAACAAGCCAAAGCTTATGCTCAAGGGATCAATGGATATTCGCTTCAAGGGCTACGGCGAAAAGGATGATGCCGAAGGGAGCACTAAGACCAGTTTGTGGCCGTCTCCGTCGTTGGACTACAACCCGAGCTTCATGGTCGAAGGTAAGATTGGTCCGTATATCACGGTCGAAATCAAGAACGTTGATGAAGGTCTCGGTTCGCAGAATGAAGTTCGCGTTGTTTACGAGGAATCGTTCAAGGGGGAATTTGAAGACTATATCTTGCAGCGTGTAGAAGCGGGTACGACAAACTTGTCGCTTGCAGGTACTGAGTTTACGGGGTATTCCGAAAACCACCAGGGCTTATTCGGTATCAAGGCCGAATGGAAGTTGGGCGATTGGAATTTGACGACGATTGCTTCTCAGGATGGAGGCCAGCAGGAAGAGTATTCCATCAAGGCTAGCGAATCGACAACAGAATTCCAAATTACGGATAAACAGTTCGTGGCTTACCGTTATTACTTCTTGGACCACGAGACGAGGAACGCCTATATTGATGCCGCTATCAAGGGTAACAATATTAACAAGCCATTGTCGGACTTGAAACTGTACAAGAGAAGCTCGCTGAACGAAACGAAAAACGTTTTCGAAGATATTCAAGTTGTTTATACAACTCCAGATGGCGTTCCTATCACAAAAACGGTCAACCGCATGGAGGAAATTACTGATTTTGAATATGACTACAGAACGGGTGTCGTTAAGATTAATGGTGTGAACCGCAATACGCTCATTGCCGCAAAGTGGGGTTCTACATTACGCGATAGAGGAACTGCTGTCCTTATCCAATGGGATGCAACGCTGAGTGAGCTCAAGGATATTGACAAGTTGATGCTCCGCAATGTCTATTCTATAGGTATTTCGGATGCTAGTGCAAACAACTTTGTCCTTCGAATGAAGAACAAATCTGGTGTTTCTGGGAATTATTTGAAAACGTTGGGACTTGCTGATGAAAACACCGGGACTCCGTTGGTCAGTGAATCTAAAATCTTCAAGAAGGACGCTTCTGGTAGCTATACGGGTGAAATGTGGTTGCCTTGCCGCATGTGGACGGATTCCGTTTATGCGGGCTTGGGTGCGAAAGCTATTGAACGTGCTAAGCAGAACTGCTTGGAACCGTTGCGCAACTTGGATTCTTCGGCTGCGATTACGCAACTTTATACGTTGCCGGTCTATAACCTGAACCGTTATACGAGCCAGTTCTATTTTGAATCTGTGGGCAAACGCCGTAATTCAACATTGAGCGTGCGTGATCCGAATTCCAGCTACTCCGTCAATAGCGGAAGCTGTATGGATATTTCGCCGGGTTCTGAAAAGGTGACTGCAGGTTCTACAACGCTTATTCGCGGAACTGACTATGAAGTCAATTACGAGTTGGGCCAAATTGAACTTTTGAGTGAACGCGCTCTTGACCCGAATAAGGAAATCAAGGTCAAGTTTGAATGCGAACCCATGTTCGAAATTGACAACAAGTTGCTTTTGGGTGCCCGTGCTGAACTGCCTCTTGATTTGTACGGCTTTGGTGCTGGATCTGTTTTTGGTGTGACAGCCCTTTACAAGAGCCAGAGCACGACTGCAGAAGTCCCCACCCTTGGTAACGAACCGTATTCCAGCTTCCTTTGGGGCTTCAACCTACGCTTGCAGGATTCCGTACAAGCGCTTACGGACTTAGTGAATGCAATTCCTGGCATCAACACGACAGCTGCTTCTAATTGGCGCTTCGAAGCTGAATTTGCTGGTAGCCGCCATAATGCTAACACGAGCAAGACTCAGACTGCGCTTGTTGAAGATTTTGAATCGACCTCTACAGGACTTGTGTATCCGCTTTCTAGGCAGTCTTGGTATCAGGCATCTCCTCCGGGCGGTGATTCTGCGCATCCTAGAACTTACATTGAAGATTTGGATTACAAGCATCAAGGTGAATTTATCTGGCATAGCAACACTACGGAGCTATACAAGTACATTTACGATAACGTAGGCAACTCCGATGTTGATAACCAACATTTGACCGTGCTCAAGATGACTTTGCACCCGAACGATAACCTCATGGGTAATTCTTGGGGCGGTATCATGCGTGCGAATAGCTCTTACTATCAAGATTTGAGCGAAATGAAGTACCTTGAAGTTGTTGCTCGCGGTAATTCCGGTTCCATCTTCATTGATTTGGGTCTTGTCAGTGAAGACCTCTCTGTCAACGGTTATGCTCCTGATGGTAAGTATAACGGTGAAAATGATCTTGGAATGACTACTGCAAAGCATGACCGTGGCCTTGATGGTGTTACAGGTACTGATGAAACGTGGATGTCATGGGATTGCCGTGTTACTGGGTGTAAGGGAACAGAGCATGGCGTAAAATTTGGAAATGTGGACCCGTCAACAAGAGATATTGCCGGTGATGACTTCAAGGATTTGGACGATGAAAGCGATCCGCCGAAGAGCATTAACGGTACTGAAGGCAACTTAGGTGAACGCGCTTACGATACCGAAGATATTAACAGGAATGGTTCTTTTGATACGGATATTAGCTTTGTCCGTTATCGAATTGACTTGTCGAGCACGAACACGACTGAATTTGAAGAACTGAAAAATGGCTGGCGCAGATGGCGTATTCCGTTGAACCAGTATGATACGATTGTTTCTCCGACAGGAAGCAGCTATAAGGAAATTCTTGCAGAATCCCAATACACCCGTATGTGGCTGGGGAGGCTTGGTCCGGGTGTTTCCGAAGCTAAGGTTCAAGTGGTTAGTCTTGGCGTTTTGGGTAACGCTTGGGAAGAAACGACTGTTGCCGATCTTTACCGCACATCGACTAATGAAAATTCGCAGATTGTCGAAGTCAATGGTGTAGAAAGCCGTATTACCGAATCTCTTGCGACACGTGATACGACCTATCTCAAGGTCTCGACGATCAATAACCGTGAAAATGCAAAGTCCTATTTCAAGTCTCCGAATACTGTGACGGAACGTGATGCCGATTCGAATGCACCGCTTAAGGAAACGGCTCTTGTCTTGGAATACCACAACATGTGTCCGGGCCAGGAAGTTGGCGTGACTCGCATTTTCGAAACGGACTCCAAAAATTTCTCGGCGTATAAGTCCTTGAAAATGGAAATCCATTATGAAAACCAAGCCGAATCCAAGGGAAGCGTTGCTCCGATTCGTTTTGCATTGCAATTCGGTGAAGGTTCTATAGATGGTTCTAAGGATTATTATGAATGGAGTTTCCGCCCGAAGGATTTGGATTTGTGTGATCCGGATCGTGTGCAGGATTGCCATGAAAAGAACTGGCTCGACAACGCCTTTGCAATGAACGTGTCTGACTTCTCGGATCTCAAGCGTGGGCGTCATCCGCCGTATTTGGATCCGGTTGTGAAGAACCTAGGTGGAGATAGGGAAGAACAACTTCGTTTGGTGGGTAATCCGTCAATCACGAAGGTTGATTGGATTCGCTTTGTTGTTATTGCCGACTCTTCTGCCTCTCCGGCGGATCTTAAAGGTAAGTTCTGGCTTAATGATTTGCGCCTTTCTGACATGGATACGGAATGGGGCTATGCCGCTCGTGTGAATGGCCAAGTGAATTTTGCTGACTTTATCTCGCTTTCGGGTGCTGTGCGCTACCAAGATGGTGACTTTGCCACGCTTTCGAATTCGGGACGTTCTCCGAAGCCGGACTTGGCAACGGCTGCTTCTCAGCTCGATGTCTCGGCTGACATTTCTATTGCGCTTAACAAGTTCTTGAACGATTCGCTCGGTTTCCATATCCCGATGTCGTTTAGCTACCATAGCTCTACGAAGCGCCCGTACATGAAGCCGACCGATGACTTGATGCTTAAAAAGAGCAGTTTCGTGGACCTCACTGGCGACATGTTCCAAGGTGACCTTGCTGTAGAATCGGATGAACAGGAAAATCGTTTGAGGGATAATGCTGATTCGAAGGGTTATGAATCCTATGAACAAGATTTGGGATTCAGTATCAGCTACCACAAGGATTATAAGGCTAGCGACACTAAGATCGGCGAGATTTTGTCTCAGGCATTCTTGGAACGTCCGGCTTTGAGCTATTCTTATCATCAATCCGAAGGCCGCGCAACGACTTCTGCGGACTCCACATATTCGTATCATACGTTGCTCGAGTATAAGTTGGGTACGTTCAGTATGTTCAAGTTTAAGCCATTCGAAGGACTTGCTAAGTATTCTTGGCTCAAGGACCTTTCCAAGACAGAATTTGAACCGTGGCCGCAAACGTTCGACGTGACGCTCTTCGACTTTAACTATGTGCGCTATGTGAACCAAACACGCGATCCGGATTTCGTGGAACCGCAAGTTGATAAGGTTGTGACTTATACCGCAGAACTCAACCATAAGTTGAATATGCGGTGGAACATCCTTTCGTTCCTTACGACGAGCTACTCCGTGAACATTCGTCGTGACATGTTTGGCGGTGGCGATCGCGAAGGCTTTACTAAGGAAAACTTCTTTACAACGTCCGAAGGTGGCCTCTTTGCAAGCGGTTACATCTTTGACCATGACCATTCTGATAGAAAGGTCTATGTGTCTCGCGACAGTCTCGTGATTATTCCGGTGGATACGATTGCAAAGACTGATGCTAACGGTAAACAACTCACGATTGATTTGCAGAATCCGGATTCTTACGAAATCAAGTATGATACGACATCGTTCTATAAGGTCGATAGCGTTGGTCATCGTGAATATGGTCGTGCTTATGGTATTCTCCGTAACGAACGTTCTAGAAATCAGCAGTTCAGGATCAATTTCAATCCCAAGTTGATTCCGTTCATTCCGTTTAATATGCAATTCTCGTCTGATTTTAACCAGCAGAAGAGCATACCGGATGATTTCAACTTTTACGATCCGTCAAGTGTCGATAAGAACTATTGGACGATTTCGCAGACGAACCGCTTTGAATTTACTCCGTCTTTGAAGATTATTGATCTTGCGAACTTGTTCGGAAAGGATAATCCAGTTGCAGGCTTCTTAAACAAGCTCAAGTGGCGTGAAGTTAAGTTCAACTGGAATGCAAGTACGAATATGGTCGGTGAGAACTTTACGCTTGCCCAGTTGTACGAAGAACAGGGTGTGACACCGTTCCAGTATTACCTTTATGGCTTGGGCCTTGGTGATGGTCATGGTGGTCGTGGACTTTGGAATATCATGACCGGTAACATGGGCCTTACCAGCCGCGATGATTTTACGGGCTTTGCGCAGTACAGAAACAAAAATGTGGATACACTTGTTTATCAGGGTAGTTTCCGCAATTCTGTATCTCGTTCTTTGCAAATTTCGACTGGCCTTACGCTTCCGATTTGGGATATTTCTTTGACGGGCGATTTCCAGTGGAAAGAAGACTTCTCGCAGTCTCGTGAATATCCGCTGTACATCGATACGACAACGACATTTCCGAAGTTTGGTATAGGACTTTCTATTCCGAACATCGCTCAGAAGGTCTCGTTCTTGAATAGCTTCCGTAGCGTAAGCTTGAATAGCCGTTTCGACTATAACCGTACAATGGTGAGCCGACCATTCCAGAGTGCTGAAGATTCCTGGGCCCGCGTCTGGAACTTCAATCCGCTTATCCGTGTTACGTTCCTTACGCAGAACAATATGCGCATTGAAAATAGCGTGCGCATGAAGATTGAATCGACTAATCGCCGCCCGAAGGAAGAAGTTGTATCGAGCCCGTGCTGGCCGAACGATACGGATGTAAATTGTACTGATACGACACGCTATTTCCTTGAAACGCCGTGGATTCATACGTGGTTGTACAATGACTTTGCAATCAACATCGGTGATGACTTCTCGATTTCGTATCCGCTTAAGCTAGATAAGGGATTCCAGCTTTGGAAGTGGTACTTTAAGCTCAAGAACAATATTGATTTGAAGCTTACCGCTGGTTACGATTACAAGAAGACAATCCGTAAGGAATACAAGCCTGTTGATGGTTATGATATGAGAAATCCTGAATCCGGTACGGATGGAATCTTTGTACAATGGGCTTATGATTCTGGAATTCCTGATAAGGAACGGACTATTTATAAGCCGAAACTTGAACTGAGCTATCGTACGGTTCCGTCGAGAACGCATGAATGGTTCATTCGTCCGAGCGCATCGTACACGTTCAACAAGATGGCTTCGCTCAGTTCGTATATTGAGTACAGGCAAATCCATGAAAAACTGGATGATGAAACGGCCCATATCCGCCAGATTCTCCAGTTCGAACTTGCTTTGATGCTGCGATTTGATTAGTTCTTATGAGTAAGCAGAGAGTAGCAGTCGGCATGAGCGGTGGCGTGGATTCGTCCGTTGCCGCACTCCTTTTGCAACAGCAGGGCTATGAAGTCGTGGGCGTGACGCTCCGAGTTTTGCCTGATGTCGATAGCTCGTTTGATGCGGAAAATGACCCGAGTGTTGTACGCGCTCGTGTCATTGCCGAAAAGCTTGGCATTGAACACCATGTGGCGAACTGCTCCGATGCTTTTACGGGCGAAGTTTTAAAGCGTTGTCATGCGGATTTTGCACATGCACGGACACCGAATCCTTGTTGCTATTGCAATCGTTTTATTAAGTTCGGCTGGATGATGGATTATGCCAAATCGCTTGGCGCGGACTTTTTGGCAACAGGGCATTACGTGCGCATCGAAGAAATCAATGGTGTACGTAGGCTTTTGCGCGGTCGTGATCCGGGCAAGGACCAGAGCTACTTTTTATTCTGGGTCCCTGATGAACGCCGCAATCATGTGCTCACGCCGCTCGGAACGTATGTGAAGAGCGAAGTGCGCGAAATCGCAGAGCAGAACGGCTTCGTGAATGCGAAAACGGGCGACAGTCAGGACATTTGCTTTGACATTTACGGCTCGCAGTACACGGAATTTTTGAAGGACCGCTTTGGCGAGATGACGCGCCCGGGCCGCTTCGTAGATGAAAAGGGCAAGGTGTGGAATACGCACGATGGGTTCCATAAGTACACGGTCGGCCAACGCAAAGGTCTGGGCGTGGCGATTGGCGTGCCCGCGTTCGTGAAGCACGTGGACCCTGCAACGGGCGATATTCTGGTGACAGGCGATAAGTCGTCGGTCTGCTTTGACCGCGTGGAAATGGTCAAATGCGAATGGCACGGCGGTGCGCGGGAGGTCGGGACAACGTTCCGCGCCGAAGGCATGGTGCGTTACCGCCAGCATCCGGTCGCCTGCGAAGTGACTATCGTGGATACAAATAAGGCGGTCGCCGTTTTTGACGAACCGCTCTTTGCCGTGACTCCGGGGCAATGTGCCGTGTTTTACGATGGCGACATGGTCCTCGGCGGCGGCCAGATCGTGTAATTAATCCCGTCGGATTACTTCACAATTCCAACTTCGCTGAGTTTTACGAATCCGCGGATTTTTTCGCCGAGGCGGATTTCTGCAAAGTTTCCTTGTTCGCCGATGACTTCAAAACTTGTACCTTCACTGAGCGTGTTGAGCGTTTGCGACTTGTCGCTCGGGGCACTGGTGACGTCGGCGCTTGAGGCGGTCACGACGCCAGTGATGTCTGTTTCAAGAACAATCATCTTGTAGATGGCGCTTGCGCCAATCGTGCAGAGGATGACACTCATGCCGAACACGACAGCTGTGCAGATGTTCTTGCCGCGGCTGCCGTTCATGAACCTGCGACCGAGAATCACGAGTGTAATTGCCCAGAAGAGAACGAGCGAAATGTTCATTTGGCTCTTGAGCGAAAGCGCATGGTGCAAGTCCATCAAACCTTCGAGAATCGGGTTTTCTTCTTCATCGCCTTCCTTGTCGCGTGTCTTGGTTTGTGCGAAGTTTAAGTTGTGCTGGATATCGTCATCGCTTGGGTGCAAACGGAGCGCCGACTTGTAGTAGAAAATGGCGAAGCCGAGTTTGCCGCTGCGGTAGTAGGCGTTACCCAGATTGTAATAGAGGTCCGCATTGACGACGCCTTCGTCAACGCATGTACGCCATTCGTCAATAGCGCGTTCAAAATCGTTTTCATTATACGCTTTGGTTCCGGCATCAATGCCTGCGCATTTTGGAGCTGCAACACTAGCTGTCGCCATGAGCAATGCTGCTGCAATTGTTAAAAAAATTCTATTCAGTTTCATAATAAGTCCTGTTCCGTCAAGCCCTGTCATCCTGGAACGACCGCAGGCAGGGAGTGATAGGATCCATTAATTTTTAAAGTTTCAATGCCTCGCAAAGTTTTTCGACGTCAGCAAGCATCTTGGACTGTTCTTCGGTCGATGCCGTTACCGGCGCGTAGCGTACGAACGCACACTTTTCAAGCCAGCTGTCGATGGCGTCAATTGTTTCGCTTTTGACTCCGCGTTTGGCTAGTTCCTGCTTCATCTGCGGGCGGGTCATACCCTTGAATTCGACGTTCGTCAAATTGCTGAGGTAATCGATAAGACCGTTTTCGAGAGCCGCGAAGAATCCCTTGCCATCGCCGTTCTTGAGGGCGGTGCGGGCGTTTGCGAACTTTTCCTTGAGCAACTTGTTGGCCTTGCCTTTGCGGACGAGAGCTGTGTTGCTGTTGCGCTTGCGCTTTCTCGTGATGGCAAAGTTTGCAATCAGGTAGAACGGAATGGCCGCGAGGAACAAAATCCAGAACAGAACGCTTCTGTGCGGTGCTGCGGTTTCGGACTTGTCCGTGATCGGGTGGATAAAGCGAATGTCGCTACCAAGGAATTCGATTTCTTGCTTTTGGACAACTGGGGTAGAAGAGCCGGGCGTTGTCGCGACTGGTGCTTGGTAAACAGGCTCAACCGGGGCGTCACTCTTTTCAACTTCGATGGTCCACGGGCCTGCCGAAGCGGTCTCGTATTTCTTTTTGCTCGGATTGAACCAAGAATAGGTAATGGCCGGAATTTCGAAGGTGCCTTTCTTTTTGGGGTAGAGGAATACCTTGATGTCCTTCGAGGTGATGACCTTGTTGCCTTTGATTTTCTTGTTGATGCTGTTTTCTGGCGGCACCGAACGGAATTCGCTAAAGTCGGGGAACTTCGGGTCGGTAATCGTGCCCGGAGTGCCGTCTCCCTTGATGCTGATGGCTAGAGTGAGCGCTTCGCCGACCTTGAGGTTGGTCTTGTCGAACGCGGCTGCAAAACTGTAGTTACCGACCATTCCCGAGAAATCTTCTGGTTTGCCTTCGGTCGGGAGCGGGAGAACGGTGATGTTTACTGGAGCGGATTGTGCTTCTGCTTCAATGGGTTCCTGTTGTACGCTTTGGGTCATGATAGACATGCCGCCCACTTGTTTCTTGTTTTCTACAACTTTCGGCTCACCGACCTTTGTGTACTTAAACTTAAATGGCGGAATTTGCAAGTTGCCGCTTTTAGTCGGGCTCAACCACGCAAATTTTACAGATCCTTTTGCTTCGCGGCTTGTTCCTTCAATCTGTTCGTACGTCATTTTTGCTTGTTCGTTACGATAAAGGATGAAGTCGTTTCCCGTACTCATGTCTGTTGGCTCAGGGCCTTTCATAAAGTGTTCGAATAGATGCATGTTTAGGGTGATGCTGAACTGTTCACCTTCATAAACCGTTTTTTTGCTGGGTGTAAGACTAACAACAAGAGCATCGTCGTTGTAAGAACGTTGTACCTGGACGGAAATGTTGCTGTTGATGGTGTTTGCTTCGCCGCCAATCATCCATGTAAGCGATCCCAAATCTTGCCTGCCTGTCTTTTTAGGGGCTTTTACCTTAAAGGAATAAACACGAGCTTTATAGGGTCTTGCTCCTGAGCCGCCTCTCATGAACGACATCATTTCTTCCATCATGTCCATGTTTGGGCGAATCACCTGATCGGCACTATCGAGACCAAGGAACTTAAAGTTATTGCGGGTTTCGAGGTGGAAGGCGCCTCTGTTGTTGGGCAATTCCGACAACGGGACTATGAACTGCAAATGGAATGTTTGACCGGCTTCAATGCGTTCTTTATCGACTTGAAGGGTTGGATTTGCACTTGCAAACGCAATTAAACTGAGACATAAAAGCAAAATACGTTTCATGCCACATAATTTACCAAATTTTAGCAGGCGAGATTCGCTTTGAAAGGGCTTTTTCTATTTAAAAACGAGATGGTGATTCCGTCCCCATTCGCGGATCATGACCACATAAGTACTAAAGTACTAAGTGGTCAAAGAGCTTGGTGGCCGGAATGACAATCGCGGAAAAAAGAATCTTGTATTGCAAAAGGCGTCGGCTTTTATGGTGTCGAAAAATTTGCGCAAATTTATATTATTTACCCTTGAAACGTTAGTAAAAAATTGTTATCATTGGCGCCGTCAAAAACAAGGAGTCTAAATATGTACTGCATTCTCGCCGCCCTCTTAATCAAGAGCTTTAAGAAATACGCAAAGCGCGCTTAATAAAAGTTTTTCTCTCTCTCCAAATAGAACGCATGCCACGGAATTTCCCGTGGCTTTGCTTTTTGGTAAAAAAGTCGCGAAATATATACTAAAATCCCTTGACGTGGTAGTAAAAATTTGTTAATATTGGCGCCGTCAAAAACAAGGAGTCAAAAACAATGTACTGCATTCTCGCCGCCCTCTTGATCAAGAGCTTTAAGAAATACGCAAAGCGCGCTTAATTTTTAAAAGACGATTAAGAAAATTGAAAATGGTCTCGGGTTTCCGAGCCTTTTTTTATTTGCTAGTAATTTAAAAGTTCCTTTTACAAATTTAGAGTTATATTTGAACCATGCGATATGGTGATTTAACTTCTTTCCAAACCGGCGTAGCCGTTCCTCTTTTCAGTCTTCACAGCAAACACAGCATTGGCATTGGCGAATTTTTGGATTTGATTCCTTTTGCCCAGTGGTCCAAATTTTGCGGATTTAATATAATCCAGTTGTTGCCTGTAAACGATACGGGTTCCGAATCGAGTCCGTATAGTGCTCGCAGCGCCTTTGCGTTGAATCCCGTATTTATCAATGTGCAGTCTGTCGAAGGCGCTTCTGTTTTTGCGCACGAAATAGAAAAAGCTCGCGAGCAGTTTGCCGATATTGAACGCGTGGACTACTACCGCATTACCACTTGGAAACGCGCCATCCTTCGCAAGATTTTTGATTCCCGTTACGATGTGCTTAAGACCTCGAAAAAGCTCCTTTCTTGGGTTGAAAAAAATTCTTGGGTCAAGTCTTACTGCGTTTATTGCACACTCAAGTCTCAAAACGGAGAAGCTAGCTGGAAAGATTGGAAAAAGTTCCAGAATCCATCTGCCGCCGATGTCGATAAGCTTTGGATGAAAAACTACAGGGACGTGCTGTTCCAGGCTTGGATGCAGTACACCGCTGAAGGTCAGTTCACTGCTGCCGTGAATGAAGTTTCCAAGCTCGGGCTCCGCTTGAAGGGTGACGTGCCAATCCTTATCAACGAAGACAGTGCCGATGTCTGGTTTGACCGCAAGTATTTCTCGCTTGCAGACCGCGCGGGGGCTCCTCCTGACATGTTCAGCTATGGTGGCCAAAACTGGGGCTTCCCGACTTATCGCTGGGATGTTCTCGAAGCGGATGACTTTGGCTGGTGGCGTCGTCGCTTAGCGCAGGCTAGCAAGTTCTATCACGCTTACCGTATTGACCATGTGCTCGGATTCTTCCGCATTTGGGCAATTCCTGAACAAGAATCGACTGGCATTTTGGGCCGCTTTCAGCCGTCCATTCCGCTTACGTGGGATGTGCTGCGCAATGCGGGCTTCTGCCGCGAAACTCTCGAATATTTGCGCCGCCCGAATTTCGGTGTAGACCAGTTGCGCGAATTCCTTGGCGATGAAATGGATAGACTCATATCGCTGTATTTTGAAAACTTGCCGGGTAAGTTCGACCGCTTTGTTATCAAGTCGGAGTTGCTGTCCGAAAAGGCTATCCTTGCTTTGGACGAACCGCAAAAAGTTAAGGATTCTTTGCTCCGTGTGTATTGGAATCGTGTGTTCGTTCCGACGGGTGACGAGAATACATTCTATCCTTACTGGTATTGGTATAACCAGCCGGTGCTCTTTACGCTTCCGCAAAACGAACAAGAAAAACTTCATGACTTGATCGGCCAGAACGAACAAGCTCAGAATGCACTCTGGGAACAGAATGCCATGAAGCTTTTGTCCGTGCTTGCTAGCGAAACGGATATGCTTGTCTGTGCCGAAGATCTTGGCGCTGTGCCTCCGTGTGTGCCGACCGTACTCAAGAAACTGGACATCATGTCGCTTCGTATTGAACGCTGGGCTCGCAATTGGAATGTTCCGTATTCGCCGTATTACAGCATGGGTGAATACCCGCGTCTCTCCGTTTGCACAACGAGCTGCCACGATACATCGACGCTCCGCGGTCTTTGGGAAGAGAGTGATTTCGACAAGGGGTTCTATTGGTCTCATGCGGGCTTGCCGGGCGTTGCTCCAGAAAAGCTTTCGCCACCGGTGGTACATGATATTCTTTCGCATGTGTTTACGGCGAATAGCTTGTTCTGCATTCCTCCAATCCAGGATTACTTTGCGCTTTCTGCGTCGCTTTCGGATTGTGACCCGAAGGAAGAGCGTGTCAATATTCCGGGAACGGTTGGTGGCAAGAACTGGACATATCGCACGCCGTGTAGCGTCGAGGATTTGCTTGCAAACTCTGGCTTGATTTCGGAAATCAGCAAGCTCGTTGAAGAACGCAAGTCACGCGCCTTGTGGAAAATCTAGCGCTTCGAGAGTTTAGACGTGCTGCGTTTTTATAAGACGAAATGTTTTTGTGACTTTGTCACCCCGGATTTATTCCGGGGTCACCATACTCGGTATGAAATGGCGATGCCGGTACGGAGGCCGGCATGACAGACTTGACGCACACACCTGCTTGGGTTAAAGATGCTATTTTCTATCAGATTTTTCCGGACCGCTTTTGCCGTAGCGCAAAGTACAAGGCCGTCGGAAAATTTGTGGATTGGGATACGCTCCCGACCCGTGAAAACATGTTTGGTGGAAACATCGCGGGAATTATTGACAAGCTAGATTACATCGCGTCGCTTGGCGTGAATGCGATTTACCTTTGCCCTATTTTCAAAAGCAATTCTAATCACCGCTACCATACGGTCGATTACTTTGAAATTGACCCGGTGCTTGGAACGCTCAAGGATTTTGATAAGCTCGTCAAAAGAGCGCATAAGCTTGGCCTTCGCGTGATTTTGGATGGCGTGTTCAATCATTGCTCGCGCGGATTTTTCCAGTTCAATAGCTTGATGGAACTTGGCAAAAATTCCCCGTACGTGGATTGGTTCCATGTGCATGGTTGGCCGCTGCATGCGTATTCCGGTAAGCCAAATTACGATTGCTGGTGGGGTTATCCCGCGCTCCCGAAGTTCAATACTGACAATCCCGATGTCCGCGATTATCTGTTCTCGGTGGGCGAGTATTGGATGAAGCGCGGAATTGACGGCTGGCGCCTCGATGTCCCGAATGAAATTGATGACGATAGCTTCTGGCAGGAATTCCGCCGCCGCATCAAGAAAATTAACCCCGATGCGTATATTGTTGGCGAAATTTGGGACGAGCCTTCTCGTTGGCTGCGGGGCGACCAGTTTGATGGCGTGATGAATTACATGTTGCGCAAGGCGGTCTTGGCGTTCCTTTTTGATGAAAATCCCATAGATGGAGCCGAGTTTGCAAAGCGTCTCTGTAGCGCGTTCCCTGAGGGGCGTTTTGGTGTTCAGATGAACTTGCTCGGTAGCCATGACACGATTCGACTGGCTTCGCTCCCGTGCTCGAATTTGCAGCGCGTAAAGCTTGCGCTTGCTATCCTGTTCTTTTTGCCGGGCGCACCTTGCGTTTACTATGGCGAAGAAATTGGCATGGAAGGGCGTAAAGACCCGGACAACCGCAGGTCGTTCCCTTGGAACAAATTAGCAGAATGTCGCCGGAAACCAATTTTTGATTATGTGAAAAAGCTGATTGCGCTTCGTCGTGAAAATCCCGTGTTGCGCGATGGATCGATTGATATTCATTGTAGGGCCGGGCGGGTAGATATTGTCCGCAAGCTTGGTGAACAAGAACTTGCTCTCCGTATATATTGTGATCGTTTGGACTCCGAACGCTCCTTTATAATAGAATAGCGTCTAAAAAAGGACGCTTTTTTTGCATAAACGACATTGATTTAGCGAAAATTTCTAAATTTGCGCTCACGAATGTACTTGAAAAGGTGCATCGTACTTAGCGTTTAATGCCTTTAAGGGATTACAAATGAATAAACATAAATTCGGCCTTCGAGAACTTGTCATTCTCGCAGTCATTATTATTTCAGCCATTTCTGTATGGCCTTCTATCCAGGTTCACACCAAGAAGGGTGAAGAACAAAAGACGTTCCTCAAGGAAAATCCGAAGATGGGTGCAAAGTCCATCAACTTCGGTTTGGATCTTGCTGGTGGTACGAGCATTACTCTCCAGATTGATCAGTCCGGCCTCAAGGAAGGCGAAGATATCAAGGACATTCAGGCTCAGTCTCTCGAAATCATCCGTAACCGTGTTGACCAATACGGTCTTTCTGAACCGCAGATTTCTCCGACCGGCGACGACCGTATTGTCGTTGAACTGGCTGGTGTGGATGACTCTACGGCAAAGTCTCTCGTGGGTTCTACCGCAAAGCTTGAATTCAAGATTCTTGCTGAATCTGAAAAGTTTACGCAGGTTGTTGGCCTTATCGACCAGTACTTGACTCGTCAGACGACCGACATCATTGCAGATTCCGCTGCAACGGATTCTGCAAAGGTTGATTCTTCCAAGAAGGATCAGGCTCTGTCCGATGAAGAACTTCTCGCTGGTGGCGTTGCCAAGGCTGAAGAAAAGAAGGACTCCGCTGCTGCAGAAGCCGCTCCGGCAGACGTGGTTGGACAGTCCCTTTCCTCTTTCTTCCTCTCTTTCGGCAATGGCGGTTTCATTGCTGAAGAAAGCATCGAAAAGGTGAAAAAGCTCCTCGCTACGGAAGGTGTCCAGAAGCTCATTCCGCGCGATGTTGCATTCGCTTTCGGTAGCGGTCTCGAAAAGCTCCGCCGCGATTCCAACATCAAGGCCAAGCGTCTTTACCTCCTCAAGCGCCGTGCAGAAATGGGCGGTGACGATATCACGGATGCTCGCCCGTACCGCGTAAGCGATGGTATGAGCGCTGGTGAAGTTGCTGTAAACCTCAAGTTCGGTGGCATTGGTCCTAAGAAGTTCTCTGCAGTGACTGCCGCTAACGTTGGCAAGCAGATGGCTATCGTGCTCGACAATCAGGTTATCAGTGCTCCGGTCATTCGTGACCGTATCCCGAACGGTGAAGCTCAGATTACGGGCCTCGAAGACATGGCCGAAGCAAACCGCCTCGCAGTCGTTCTCAAGGCTGGTGCTCTTAAGGCTCCGATGCAGATCATCGAAAGCCGCTCTGTGGGTGCAACCCTCGGTGAAGAAAACATTGTTCAGGGCTTCGGTTCCGGTGCTATCGGCCTCTTGCTCTGCTTGGTGTTCATGGTTGCTTACTACCGCCTCGGTGGCTTTATCGCAAGTATCGGCGTGATGATCAACGCTCTCGTGACTGCCGCTGTGATGTCCGTGTTTAATGCAACGCTTACGTTGCCGGGTATTGCTGGCTTCATCCTCGTTGTCGGTATGTCTCTTGACGCAAACGTGATTATCTTCGAACGTATCCGTGAAGAACTCAAGAACGGTCTCACTGCTCGTGCTGCTGTGGCTAAGGGCTATGAACGTGCATTCAGCGCCATCTTGGACTCCAACTTGACGACTGTTTTGACGGGTCTTATTTTGTACAAAATCGGTACGGGTTCCGTCAAGGGTTTCGGTCTTACTCTTACGATCGGTATCCTCACTTCTCTCTTCTGCGCTATTACGATTTCCCGTGCAGTGTTCGACTGGAGACTCGCTAAGCGCGACAGAACAACGCTCTCTATCGGTTCTGGCTTCAAGTCTTTGAACAATGCTAATCTCCAGATCATGAAGAACCGTGGCAAGTTCAAGGTTCTCTCATGGATCCTTATTATTGCAAGTATCGCATGCATCGCTGTGAAGGGCTTTGACTTTAGCATTGACTTCACGGGTGGTCAGGTCTATACGATCCAGTATCAGGATGACGCTAAGCATGAAACCGACTTGAACAAGGCTTTGAGCAAGGCTGGCATCCAGGGTGCTCGCGTTCGTTCTCTCGGTGGTACTTCTGCTAACTCTTACCAGATCAGCCTCCACGCTGATGACGCTAACTTCGAACTTACGATGGCTAAGGCTTTCGAAGCCGCTAACCAGAAGTGCGAAATCGTTGCTAAGGACACTGTGGGTCCGACCATCGGTAAGGAACTCCGCTTCAATGCTATCTTGTCCGTGATTCTTGCATGGCTCGGTATCGCTCTCTACGTGTGGTTCCGATTCGGTAAGCTCGGCCTTGGTTTCGGTGTTGCTGCTGTGCTCGGCCTTATTCATGATACCATCATCACGCTTGGCTTTATCTCGGCATTCAGCCTTTCTTTCGACGGTGCCTTGATTGCTTCGCTCCTCACGATGATTGGTTACTCTGTCAACGATACCATCGTGAACTTCGACCGTATCCGTGAAAATACCGCTCTCTTCGGTTCTGCTAAGTACGAACAGACCGTCAATAGCTCTCTGAACCAGTGCTTCAGCCGTACGGTGATTACCTCCCTCACGACGCTCTTTGTTTGCGTGGTGCTCGCTGTTAAGGGTGGTTCTTCTATCCGCGACTTCGGTCTCGTTCAGTGCTTCGGTATCCTCATCGGTACCTACTCTTCTGTGTGCGTTTGCTCTCCGATCGTTCTCTGGTGGAGCAAAAAGTTCAAGAAGGGTGTGTAATCCTTAAACGCTAAGAAATTTCAAAAACGCTCGGCTTTGCCGGGCGTTTTTTAGTTCGGCGGTGACAAAATATTTAAATAATTTGTCGCTCCACTCGCCTTTTACTATATTTCCCTCCGTTCGATAAAGGGGGCGTTTATGCTCAAGTATTACAAGATCGAATCCGGTCGTCTCTCTGTAGCTCCGAGCGAGGAAGCTGCTGATATTGTTATGATGGGTTCATTGAGCCAGGAGCAGCGTAGCGTCCTTGTCAAAGAATATGAAATTACCGAACATACTATAGCCTCTGCATTCGACTCTGACGAACTTTCCCGTATCGAATACGACGATGATTTTACGACCATCGTGTTTAAAAAGCCCAAGAATTATTCCGCCGAAGACAATTTCCAGTTCCGTGTTGAATCTTTTGGCATCTTCATTTTCAAGGACTGGGTCTTGCTCCTTACGGACAGCGATATTCCGGTGATGGACGAACGCAAGTTCTCGAAAATTGACAGCCTCAATACTTTTGTGCTTCGCGTGTTGAGCTTTGCGATTGCCCACTTCAATGAACACTTGAAGATCATCAACCGCATCAATGATGACTTGGAACTTCGTCTCAATACGTCGATGGAAAACAAGTACCTATTGTCGATGTTCAGCTTGAACAAGGGCTTGATTTACTATGTGAGCGCATTGAACAGTAACGACACGCTCCTCCGTAAGCTACAGCTTGGTCGCAGCCTCAACTGGACCGAAGCCGAACGCGAACTGCTCGAAGATATCCAGATTGAAAACGGCCAGAGCTTGCAACAGGCAAACATCTACGCCAACATTTTGACGTCCATGATGGATGCGCGCGCAAGCGTTATCAACAACAACGTGAACCAGTTGATGAAGAATCTCACCATCGTGACGATTTCTATATCGCTCCCGACGTTCTTTGCCAGCTTGTTCGGTATGAACGTGAAGCTTCCGTTCGGCATGAACGGCGATGCTACGGTCGGTTCGCCGATAGCCTTCTGGATCATCATCGCTATCTGCTTCCTTTCTGTGTTTGTTTTCCTTGCCGTCTGGATGCGCAAGAAGTAGCCTAAAATGTCATCCCGGCTTTGAGCCGGAATCTAAGTGACTCAATGTTATTTTAGGAATAAAAAAACGCGACAACATGCCGCGTTTTTTCGTTTAAAACCGATGTGCGTTATTACTCGCGTTTTGCTGATTTTACTTAATAATCGGAGTTCTTGCGATGCTCCTCTTAGCAAATGCCAAGACGCATTTTTCCCAGTCAGAGCGGGTCATGGCATAGGTGAAGGAACTGCGGATTTCTTCGTGGCCGAAAGCGACACGTTCGCCAGACTGGTTGTAGATTGCGTAATCAGCATAAATCCAAAGTCCTTTCTGAACGATGGATTCGCCTGCGAATGCCATGCTGTTCTGCCCAGGATTGACATTTGCGCCATACGCAGCTCCTGAATTGTAGTAGGCTGCGTTTTGGGTTGCATCTTCTCTACGGGTAAAGATGACGTTAGAAATGGCTAAATAGTAGCCGTTGCCTTGTTCCATAGATGTTGGCTTCGGAGTCTTGAATTCCGTGGAATCAACATGATCGGTTTCGATAACCATGGCATCGGATTCAACTTTCTGGACGTCCAAAGTCAAGGAATTCTTGGTGTAGGTTTCATAGTCCTTTTTGAGTTCCTGCTTGAACCATTCACCAAAGTTGTTGGCATATTCTTCGATGTCATCCTTGAGGTCATCTTGGTTTTCAACGAGAGGTTCCGTGAAAACAACCGTTAGCTTGGAGGGCTTGTCTGTCCAGGTGGGGGCTACTGAAAATGTGGGGGCTTTCTTGGCACAGCCTGTAAAAATCAACGCGATTGCTGCAAGTAAAAGAATTCTGAGTTTCATTCCGTTTGCTCCTTTTGGATGGTTTATTATTTTGCCTTAAATATAAACAAAAACGCGACGACTTGCCGCGTTTCTATGTGTAAGTTACTAGTAACTGCGTCTTGCCGCTCAGTTCCCGCGCTCGCTCATGCTCGAGAACATGGCGACGATCTCTTCTGTAAAGTTACTTTTGGGAAACTTGTCTGCGATGGCAAGCGCTTGTTCCAAGTGCTCTTGGGCTTCGGCCTTGGCCTTTGCAAAGCTTTTTTTCGCCATCAGGCGGTCCTGAATTTTTTCGGGAATGCCTTCTTCAGAAGCCTTGGCAATAAAGCCTTCCATTTCGCTACGTTCTTCGGCGGTGCAATCCTCGAAGTAATAAAGCAACGGAAGTGTGATAAGCCCATTAGAAAGATCGGTGAACTTGGCTTTGTCCATGTTCACGGAACCGTAACCGTAATCGAGCAAGTCATCGATAATCTGGAAAGCGATTCCAAAGTGCGTTCCCATCTTGGCGCAATCGTCCACCATTTCCTGGTCAAATCCAGCCATGATACCGCCAATGCGGGCTGCCGCATCAATGAGGGCTGCTGTCTTTCCATCGATGATTTCATTGTAGGCTTTGCGCGAAAGGGTCATGTCGCCGCAATGGTCGAGTTCCAGAATTTCGCCAATGATTAGCTTGTCGGCAGCATCTGAAATGATCAGCGGCACGTTACGGGCTTCTTCGTTGATGACACAACGCATGGACTGCGATAGCACATAGTCGCCAATGAGCACGGCGACTTGCGTGCCCCATTCGCGGTGAGCTGTCTTTTGCCCGCGGCGAACGTCTGTGCCATCGATGATATCATCGTGGACGAGGCTTGCAAGGTGCAACAGTTCTACTGCTGCGCAGGCGTGAGCTACGCGGTCTAAGTCTGGCGCCTGTGTGCCGCAGTTGGCGAGCAGGCAAAGGAGTGTTGAACGGATGCGCTTGCCCTTGCGGCTAAACAATGTCGCAAGGCGGTCGCTGATTCCAGCAGGAGCGTTCTTTGCCACCTGCATAATAACATGTTCCGTCTGGTCCAACTCTTTTTTTACCAAGTCACGAGCTTGGGACAAAACGGCTTTAAAGTCGGCTTTCGTCGGACTCATTTAAATATCCAAATCGTTCAAGACTTTATATGCGTTCGTTTCGATGAACTTGCGACGCGGTTCCACGTCTTCACCCATGAGCATGCTGAAGATTTGGTCGGCGAGTACACTGTCTTCTACATGGCACTGCTTGAGGAAACGAGTTTTCGGATCCATGGTCGTTTCGTTCAACTGTTCCGGCGACATTTCGCCCAAACCTTTGAATCGAGTAATCGTGACATTTTTCTTGTCTTCGACTTCTGCCATGACTTTGTCTTTTTCGTTTTCGTCGAACAGGTAACGTTCCTTCTGCCCAATTTTGAGTTTGTACAGAGGAGGCATGGCGAGGAAAATGTGCCCCGCATCAATTAACGGTCGCATGTAGCGGAAGAAGAACGTCAAGAGAAGAGTCTGGATGTGAGATCCGTCCACATCAGCATCGGTCATAATGATAATCTTGTTGTAACGGAGCTTTTCAATTTTGAATTCAGTTCCGATACCTGTACCGATTGCGTTCACGAGGTTCTGAATTTCTTCAGTGTCGAGCACACGGTGGAGGCTTGCCTTTTCCACGTTCAAGATTTTACCACGGAGGGGGAGAATGGCCTGGAATTCACGGCTACGGCCCATCTTTGCAGAACCACCTGCAGAGTCACCTTCCACGATGAACATTTCGCATTCCTTCGGGTCGCGGCTGGAGCAGTCGGCGAGTTTTCCCGGAAGGCCGCCGCTTTCAAGAACGTTCTTGCGACGAGCTAGTGTACGTGCGCGGTGTGCTGCTTCACGAGCCACGGCGGCGTTATAAACTTTATCCAAAATAATCTTGACGGCAGCCGGATTTTCTTGGAAGTATTCTTCAAGCTTGGCACCAAATGCTGAAGCGACATAGCCTGCAATTTCGGAGTTGCCGAGCTTGCGTTTGGTCTGGCCTTCGAACTGCGGCTGCGAAACCTTAATTGCAATAACGGCGGTTAGGCCTTCACGGATGTCGTCCGAAGTAATCTGCGCTTCTTTCTTGCCCTTCGGCATGTCTTGTGCAAACTTGCTGATGACGCGCGTGAGTGCTGTTTTAAAGCCGGTCACATGCGTACCGCCATCATACGTATTTACGTTGTTGACGAAACTGAAGAAGTTTTCCTGATAGCCGTCATTATACCACATGGCCACTTCGAGCGGATATTGACCGTCCGGGAGCAGCAAGTGGATCGGTTCGTTAAAGAGCGGGGTGCGGTGTTCATCGACATAACGCACAAATTCAGAAACGCCGCCCGGGAAGCAGAACGTGTCGGTCTGCTGATGTTCTGGATCGCGTTCGTCCGTAAGCGTCAAACGAAGACCGCTCATGAGGAATGCGAGTTCGCGGAAACGCGTGGCGAGCGTGTCGTACACGTAAACAGTTTCCGAGAAAATTGTATCGTCCGGATAAAATTCTACAGAAGTACCTGTTGTTCCATCAGACGGTCCTATATCAACTTGCGGACCCGTCGGAATGCCACGAGCAAATTCTTGGCGAACAACTCTGCCATTGCGGCGAACGGTAACAATAAGCTTATTAGAAAGTGCGTTCACGCAGCTCACACCCACGCCATGAAGACCGGCGGAAACCTTGTATGAACTGTTATTGAACTTACCACCGGCGTGGAGCTTTGTCATCACGACCTGGATGGTGCCCACCTTTTCTTTCGGGTGAATATCTGTCGGAATGCCGCGACCATTGTCGGTCACGCGAATGCCGTTACCCGGTAAAATGGAAATTTCAATATGGTTGCAGAAGCCAGCCAGAGCTTCGTCCACGGAGTTGTCGACCACTTCCCAAACGAGGTGGTGTAAACCACGAATATCGGTAGATCCAATGTACATTGCAGGGCGGACGCGAACAGCCTCTAAACCTTCAAGAACGGTAATACTCGAACCGCTATAATCTGCTTCCGCCTTCTTTACTTCTTCTGTTTCTTCTGCCATAATTCCTCTATTAAACCCCTCTTAGTCGAATCGTATTCCTTGAATAAAAGGCTTCCCTAAAAGGGTATTACACTTACCAATAATAGCTTTTTTTTGGATGTTCAATTCAAACTTTAGCGCCGGATTTGCTACATGGAGCACCAATGTATTCTTGTCTATTTTCAGGGGGGTTACGTGCCCTGTTAGGAGGGGGCCAACCACCTCTGAAAAGTGCTCGGAAATCGTTTTAAAATGGATGTCTTCGGAGATGTGGTTCTTTGCAAGAACACGCTCCAAAAGGACTTGAATGTCCAGAACTTTGTTCCCCGTATAGCTCTTGTTGCTTGTGCGTTTTGTTAAAGACATTTGTACAAACTTATCGCGTTAAACGAGCAACAGTTTAGAGAGCGTGAACCCGCCAATTAAGATGCTCGTCATGCCGGCAACGACCGTTGCCTTTGTGCTCTTGCCTACGCCTTCTGCACCGCTATGGGTGAAGAACCCGAAGAAGCAAGCGTAACTCGAAATGAAAAATCCGTAAAGGGTTGCTTTAATCAGGCCTACGACCAAGTCCCAGTTGTGATAGAACATGCGTACACCGTAAAAGAATACCGACCACGAAACTTCTTTGTAAAGGTGTGCCACTTCGTAGCCACCGACAATGCCGATAAAAATACTCAAGATGGTTAGTACCGGGAGCATGATGACTGTTGCGATCAGTCTCGGTGCAAGCAGGTACTTATAAGGATTAAGACCTAATACTTTATATGCGTCGAGCTGCTCGGTAACTGCCATTGTACCTAGTTCCGAACACATCGAAGCGCCGATTCTCCCTGCAAGAACCATTGCTGTAAGGATGGGACATAGTTCCACCATCACCGATTTTCCGACGGCCATGCCGACAAACATCATGGGAATCATGTCACCAAATTGATAGGCGAGCTGCCATGACATAATGGCGCCTGTGGCAAGCGAAGCGGCGAACACCACGGGGATACTTGTGATTCCAACGTGGTGCATTTGTTCAACGGTCGTATGCAAATTGGTGAAGGCTCCGGGAATGTTTTTGAACAATTCCCAAATGAACGCAATGTAACCCACAACCTTATTCAGGAAGCGTCGGACTGCGCGCCCAAGGCCTTCAGCCATTTTGTTCATTATAAAAATCAATTTGGACCGTTACTTCTTTGCTTTTGCGGTGTTCTTTTTGGCTTTCGGAGGAGCGCTGATGGACTTCTTGAAAAGCTGCATGTCGCTCAGGTACTTGATGGCTTCGTTCAACTGCTTGTCGCGTTTGAGCGAGAATGCTGTGCTGACGGAGTCGTTTACGAATGCCGTGAGAAGTTCGCGCTTGATGCCATCCTTGATGTAGTCCTTGTTGGCTTCGAACTGGGCATCGCGGTTATCTTCAAGTGCCTTGCGCATTTCGCTGATTCTCTTGACGAGATTTGAATCCGAGATGGTCTTTGCGCTGTCGCCCATGTAGTTCTGTTCACGGATGATGCTCTTTTCAAGCTGGTCAACGCCGACGAGAGCGTTGCTCTTGACCTTCATGAAGTTCGTGTCTTTCTTGCAGAAATCCTTGAACTGCGTAAAGAGTGAATCCGGAACGGCCCATTCGGAGTTCATCTTGACGCCAGCTTTTTCGAGACTCGGACGAATCTTGACGGCAAACTTGAAGTACATGGCCATGCGTTCCTGCACTTGGACTACCCATGGCATCGGATCGAGTTCCACATCGACGTCCGGCGTAATGCCACCGCCGCCAAACATCATGCGGCCATTGTTTGTGTAGAACGTGTCGCGTTTTGCGGTATCGGCCTTCACAGAATCAGTCTTTGCGGTTTCTTCATCAGCGTCTTCATCTTCTTGGAGCTTGAGACCCTTGATGCCGTTTTCGGGTTTGTTGATGCAACGGCCGAAGGGAAGGTAGTAGAATGCTGTCGTGAGCTTGAGCGCATTGCCTGCGTTATCAAGCGGGAATATTGTCTGCACGGAACCTTTACCGAACGAGGTCTTACCGACGATGAGCGCGCGGTCCCAGTCCTGGAGTGCACCGGAGACAATTTCAGCAGCGCTCGCAGAACCTTGGTTCACAAGGACAACCATCGGAACATCCGACTTGAGCATCGGATGTCTGCGGGAAGAACTTTCGGTCTTCTGAGTGCGTCCGCGTGTGCTGACGATAACGTTACCCGGCTTCAAGAAAAGTTCGCTAATTTCGATAGCCTGGTTCAAAAGTCCACCCGGATTGTAGCGCATGTCGAGGATGAGCTTCTTCATGCCCTGCTTCTGGAGACCACGGATTGCGTTTTCGACATCGCTTGTTGTCTTGTCACTGAATGTGGCAAGCTTGATATAGCCGATATCCGGTGTTACCATGCCGTAATATGGAACGGCGTGCACAATGATTTCAGCTCTGGTGATGGTAAAGTCCATGAGGTCGGGAACGCCTTCGCGTTCAATAGCGACGGTCACGTCTGTACCGATCTTGCCGCGCAGTTTGTTCACGGCGTCGTCCAAGGACATGCCTTTTGTTTCTTTGCCATCGATTTTTCGGATGCGGTCGCCAGCGCGAATGCCGAGCTTGAATGCCGGCGTGCCGGAAAGCGGCGATATAACGGTAAGGATGTTGTCACGGAGACTAATGGTAATGCCCACGCCCCCGAACTTACCTTCCATGGAAACTCTGAGGCTTTCGTAGTCCTTAGGGGCAAATACGGTCGTGTGCGGATCGAGAATGTTTCTGATGCCATTGATGGCAGCGTCCGTAAGTTCTGTCGGATTTACGTTTTCAACGTATTTGCGGTTGACTTCGGAGAGAACCTTATTCAATCGCGAAACTTCATCATAAAAATCTCCAGGAGGAGTTTTCTTGTCGGTAGCGGCGTTCGCGATGCAAAGCGCGGACAGCGTGGCCATAAATACAGAGCGGAAACAAAAAGATTTAAACATCATGTTCTAAAAATACAATTTCTAAGAAAAAAACACCACCTTATAAGGAAAAACCGGCTATGAATAGCCGGTTTTTTTACGAAAGGAGAGAGTATGAAAGTTGTTAGGAGCAATAATCTTTTTATTTAAGCGGCTTCGCAGAGGAGGCGTTCCACTTCGGCGTCGCGGAGCTTGTTCAGGGCGTTTTCCTTGAGCTGACGAACGCGTTCCTTGGAAAGACCCACCATCGGAGCGATTTCCTTGAGGTTAAGGTCGGAATCCATCTTGAAACCGTAATAGAGCTTAATAATTTCCTTTTCTTGACTAGAGAGGTTCTTGTCCATCACCTTGTCGAATACTTCAGCACGGTTGTTGTTGTCTGCGAGCTCATCTGTGCGAGTTTCAGCATCGGAAATGGTATCGCCAAGAGTTGCATCGCCATCTTCGTTAACCGGAGCATCAAGAGAAGAAGCGGCGTTTCCCATCATCAAGATCTTTTCGATTTCGTTGGCTTTGTACTTGGAAAGGCCTTCGAGATCCTGAGTGCTGATGGTGAACGTACCACCGATAACTTGGTGCATTCCCTTTGCATGACGGGAGAAGCGGCGCAGCATTAATTCCTTTTCAGCACTGATGCGGATCATGCGACCTTTTTCGGCGAGAGCGCGGGTGATGTTCTGACGAATCCACCACACAGCATAGCTGATAAACTTGATATTCTGGGAGCGGTCAAAACGACGTGCCGCTTCGATGAGGCCCATGTTACCTTCGTTGATGAGTTCCATGATATCGAGACCACGGCCCTTGTAAAGGTTTGCAATGTTGACGACAAAACGTAAATTAGCGTTGACCAACATATCCAAGGCTGCCTTATTGCCTTGAGCGGACTTCTGGAGCAATATCGTTTCCTGTTCTCTTGTCAGTAACGGGTAACGGGAAATGTCGTTAAGATATTGCATGTAAATGTCTTTCTGATCTCGATTGTTAAGGGTTTTCATGGTGACCTCCTCATTTTTACATTATCAAATTTACCTCCAGATTGAAATCCTTGTGTCATCACTTAGAATGCTGCGTGCAAAAGTTAAATTGAGTTTTTGTTAAAAAAGTTCGTGATTTTTGTCACGAAATTGTCATGATGGGCCAAAATGGCTGGTTTTTAACTACTTTTTTTAGTATGAATGACAAATCTTCTACAATAAATACCGACAATCATACAAGTTTTATCCAGAAAACGCGAAACAAACTAGCTGTTTTGCAAGAAATGGACTTTGAACGTAATGAAACGAAGGTACGTAATCTATTAAAGGACGATCGTGAGCTTATTCAGTTCCCGATTCCGCTCTTTATGCCGACGCTCTTTATTTGGTTGTTCATGATTTTATTCCCGTTGGTCTTGATTCTGGATCCGTCGAATGCATCTAGCGTCAGTGCGAATGTGAATAGTGTAGTTGCTTATTATCTTCCGTTACTTTGTACGCTTTTTATTTTCTTCTTAAATCAGAAATTTCTTGTTCCCTTGTTTATTTTTAAAAAGCGTTATGCAATTTATTTTGTAAGTAATTCTGTGCTCGTGTTTGCGGCGCTGTTTATTCGCGAAGTAACACTCTTCTTTATTGAACGTACACCTAATGATGGTTTTGCGTATTTCTTCAAGGACTATTGCTTCTCGTCGCTGAAGGGACATTTTGGTATTGGCACTGTTATGACGTTTGTCATATTGATTGTTCTTGTTTGCGTGCTTTGCGTGGTTTATCATTTGATGGTTCGCCAGATTGTGCGTGCGTTTGTGCTCCGTGAACAGAAACGTATGGGCTTGCAATATGAACTTGATTTTTTGAAAAATCAGTTGAGCCCGCATTTTCTCTTTAATACGTTAAATAATATCTCGGCGTTGATTCAGATAGATTCTAAACGTGCTGAAAGTTCTATGAATAAGCTGTCACAGTTGTTGCGCGTGATGCTGTACCAAGTCAAGGATAAATACATTACATTGCAAGAAGATGTTGATATTTTGCAGAAATATGCTGATTTGGAAAAGCTGCGCTTAGATGACACGTTTGATTTTGCTTTTAACGTGAAAATTGAAAATCCAAAAACGATGATTGAACCGTTGCTGATGATGCCGCTGATGGAAAACGCGATGAAACATTGCGTTAATCCGAACGGAAAAAGTTTTGCGCATGTTACAATCTCACAGCAAGGGAATGAAGTCCATTTCCATTCTGAGAATTCTAATTTCCCGAGAAAGTCAGGGCGTAAAAATGGTGGGCTCGGACTTTCGACTTTTGAAAAACGCTTGGATTTAATTTATTCAGGCTGTTATGAATATTCAGTGAATATAGTCGATGATGTTTATATAAGCGATTTGACGATTCACTTGAAAAAAGAATAATTTTTTTTATTAACCCCTTTACACGTTCAAAAAATTATTTTAGTTTGTTAACCGCTTCGATTTTATTCGAGGCGGTTACTTTTATCTTTTACTTATATTCTTTCTTTACATCGTTTAATAAATCCTTTACGGCTGAATAGGCCTGTTTATCTAAATAATCGATAAAAAAAGGGAATCCTATGATTAGGATGTTTAAGGGCGTAGCCTTGTTGGGTACGTTGTGTGTGCTTAATGGCTTTGCCGAGGAATGTAAGGACGTTGTACTGTATTCGGACAGTAACGACAAGGGTCAAATGATTGAATCTGGGAGAACTTTTCCGGAACAACCTGAATGGACTGCGAATTGGGGAAACTTAGATGGAATGATGGCTCCGTATATCCGGTTGTCTGGCATAAAAAATGAGCAAGGTGATTGGAAAGGTTTGCTTTCGTTCCCGTCGCTCCCGTTGCATGTTGATGGGGGTGTGCTCCGTTTAAAAGTGCGGTCTACGCAAAATGTGAAATTTGGTGCTTGGCTAAAGGGACGTACATCGGAAAGCGAAATCTATTACGCAAATTTGGCTGCGAATAAAACGGTTTCGCTAGAAATTCCTTTCGCGAGTTTAGGCGTTACGGGAACGTTTGATGTTGTGAATGTGGGCATTGGACTGTTCCAAGTTCCGCAAAATCAATACATGACTCTCTTTATTGATGATGTTGGATTCAGTTGCGTTAAGGATGATGTTGGCAGTAGTTCTTCGTCATCTGTGGCGTTGGAAAGTTCCGATTCTTGGAAATATGTTTTTTCCAATGTCGAAGCATGGTCTACGAACCGGGACGCTCGAATGTTGCCTGCCAAGGAATCGGAATTTAGTGCTGCATACACTACACAAGAAAGGAATGAACTCATTTCGAAGACGGATGGGGATTTTCTTGTGGGTGAATTGGAACACCTGAAAATAGTGAATAGCGTTCATGCGACTGAAATGACGGCAAAAAAGTCTCGGTTGACATGGTATGATAATTTATACACGGTGGTTCGCAATAGGCTTTCTGAAAATGTAGTGGCGAATCCAAAACAGCTTTATTATGAAGCCGAAGCGGTTGCTGCTAATTCAGATTATACCGTGATTCCGTTGCTTTTGGCAGATTTGGATTACGTCTATAGTGCGTGTGCGGATTCGACGTGCAGATCAACGCAGAATGTAAATGCTCATTTGTTTACGGCGGGGCTCCCGACATCGTTTGTGCGTGGTTCTAAAATAAGTCTGGTTTATGACCCTTATTTTGTGGTGACAAAGCAAAAATCGTTACCATCCGTTTCTATTTGCGTTTCTGGATTGTGTAAAACGATTTCGCCCAAAGAACGGCTTGAATTAGAATTCCCATCATCGGGTTTGCAGACGATTGCCGTTAAAATGTCTAGTGGTGGGCGAAATGAGGAACAAAAACTGTTTGTGGAGGTGAAGTAATGAAGCGTAATTTATGGTTTGCGATGGTGATCCTTTTGACGTCCAGTGTTATGGCTGCGCATAAGGACTATTCATTCTTTGTAGATGACAAGGATAAACTTTGCGTTGAAAATGGAAAAAGCCTGATGTATTTAAAAGGCTTTGATAATCGTGGATCCAATTGTGATGGCATGGTGGAGTCCGTGCGAATTCGTCTTATTGACCCGCCTCAAGATGAAAATTCGCCATCAGGCGTGTATCTCGAACGTCCATTTTTGATTATTGATGGAATCAATCTAGATCCTATTGAAAAGAAAACTTTGACGGATTTGGAAGATGAAGTTAATCAGGTTGGGTTGCCGACGTTGCTTAAACATCTTGGATATACTCCGGTTCTTGTGCAGTTCACGGAAACGGTGCGTACATCGCTTCAGGACAATTCCAAAATTTTAAGCCAGTTGTTTTCGTTCTTGAGTAACAATCGGCAAATTCCGTTTCCCGCTGCGAAGGAAGATGGTTTTGTAATCATGGGGATAAGCCAGGGCGGTGTTATTGGCCGTTATGGAGCGTATTTGTACGATACGCATCGTAGCAAAACGGATGCACCGATTCGATTGTTCTCGTCTTTAGATTCTCCGCATCAGGGTGCGGTTATGCCGATGGGCTTGTTTCATACAGTTTCGTTCTGGAGTATTAAGGGAGGTTCTTCGTCTGCAGAGATGTTCAAGGATATTCTGCTTGCGAAGGGGGCTGCGGATCTTTTAGTTTATGAAAATAAAAGCTTTTTGTTTTCGAGTGTATCTAAAGTCAATTTGAAAGGACGATTCCTTTTTGAAGATTACCGAAATGCTGCGGAATACAAGGGCTTTCCGACAGTTCTTGTTTCTCAAGGTCAATTGAAGGGACGCGATCCCGTACACAATAATGATTATTATCGTATGGCTCGCCATGTTGATAAAGGACCTTTTACATTTGGATCTGTGATAAGCCGCATGCATTATTCGGATAATGATGGAACGGTGGCGTACAATCGTGTGAAAGAAGGTACGGATGATCCGTTCAAAGAAGATTTTCGTGCTAATTCAGTGTATGATTTTATTCAGGGCTCGACATACCCGTTTGCAGCAACGCTTTATAAATCGCTTCGTAATGGCTTTTTGGATGCTATGCCAGACGGTATGCAAAGGAATGTGCTGTTCTTTAATATGGGTCTAAATGCAACTTGGGATTATGACTCGTTGATCCAAGATCGTAGCACGTTTATACCGACAGTGAGTGCTATGGACATGAAGTGCAATGGAGAATTGGCAATTCGCTCGACTTGCGGCTTTACGCAGTCATATGAAGGTTTTCCCTTTGAAAATCCTGGGAATAGGAGTACCGCTACGGCTACGTTTGCTGTTGATCCGACACATCCACGTTTTGCGGAAGCTATTAGTGGTCGCCATATTGAAATGCCGTTTGAAAATGATACGTTGAACACAATTGTTATGAATGGTATGCGCGTTGATATGTGGCGTATTTTATGCGAAGTTGCAAAATATGATTATGACTATAATTTGGGGCAATTCAGAAATCCGAAATTGATTGGATATTTTTCGCCGGATACGAAGTGTATGGATTTGAGTAAAATTCCAGATATCATGATCAATATGGGGCTTGAAAAAAAGAATTCTTTTGCTTATGCTCGATATGACTATAATGCTTCAGCTACGGAAAAATCTTCTACGGTTGAATTCAAATTACCAGCAGGCTGGAAAAAGGTGGCTGCATGGAATTATGGAGAAAATGTACCTGCAAATACTTCTTTTGAAGTTGATATCAAAGTTAACGATTCGAAAGGAGGTTGGATGAAGGCTGAACTCCTTATGTGCCGTACAAAAGCTTGTTCGGGACATTTGCAGTTGAATGAGGTCTCTGTGCCGTTGGATGGAAAAATTCATACACTGCGTTGGCAGTTGCCTGCAAATGAAGGTACTTTGAATGGATTGCGTTGGTTCCGTTTGGTGCTGAATTCTGATGGTGGTGATGTCACGTTGACAAATCCGTATCTTATCTTGAATACGAATAGCGGGGAACCTGTTCCGCCCAAGATTGCATCGACGAATATTTACCCTGGACTCTATAAATATGTGCCATGGGATTCCGCTACTCATGTAAGTTCTTATTTAGATGAATTGGGATCGGGGCTGGAAATCAAGTTCGATAAAGCTGGACGTGGTGTACATTGGGCTTTTGGTAAAATGGTTTCGATGGACGATTATAAGAATTTGGTCGTAGAATATTGGCCTGGAACATGCCAACGAACCCTTGCTTATTTTGATTCCAAAAAGTTGACGGATGCAAATCTTGCAAACGGTAGGTTGCAAAATGGATTTGTTCGTAAAATTTTACCTTTGGACGAAATTATAGATAGGCGAGTGACTCCTCAGAGCTCCAAATCCGCGAGGCGTTTGAATTTGCAGGCTGTTGGCGGCCCTGATCGTTGTCTTATAAGGTCGATTGCATTAGAATAAGGGCCTCTTGTTGTAGTGTTGAATTTATGATATATTTTTTGTGTAATTCAGTTTAGTAGGAGCATGAAATGAAAACATCAATTTCGTTAAGTACGTTGTTCGTTTTGGCTTTGTCGCTTTGTGGTTGCTTAAATCCTCATTTGAGCTCAATGGGGGCTTCGCAGATGATCGTTGCTCATCAGCCTCGTTTGACTGTGAATGGGGATTCTTCTGCAATAACGGTTTCTGTTGACGGATTTGGAGGGGCTGCAATGACTGGCCGAAATATCAAAGACGGCTTTTCGGGAGGCGCTTCTGTTGCGTTGAATTATAGACCGTTTGGATTATCTTCTCCGTTGTATGTAGAAGCTGCGTTTGGTGGCAAGGGTGGAAAAGCGTCGTTTGATTGTAGCGAAGGTGGTAAATGCAATGACCTTTACGAAGCGTGGCTTGAATCGGCTGGGCAGAGAAAGTATTCGTTCTGGAATTTGCAGGAACGCATGGCTGTCGGAGCAGACTTTAATGCTGGACCTATGATTTTGGGTTTGGGCGTTGGGGTTCAGCTTTTTGAAGGCGGTGGCGATTTTGACGATATTCGCGACTATCTTGGGAAAAGTTTTGCTGAAAATGACGATGAAGGATATGGAGTTAAGCTTTATTCTACGGCTCGTCTTGGAACTAGGCTTGGACAATACGGCGTAATTACTGCGAATGCTGATATCATGTGGCTGAAAACAATGAACGTTGGGCTTTCGCTGAATTACTTCCATCCGTCGGGATTCCATGGAGGAATCTTTGGTGCGGAAAAAGTTGGCTATGGCGCGAATTTCGGCAAGACGTTTAGTTTTTAACGTTGTGTGATTTTTCTCTGGTCATTATAATCCTGAAAATAAGGGCTATCAAGATTTTCTTGAAGCCCTTTCTACGTTTTTGTTATTTAATGTGCTTTGATGCAAAAAATGCGCCGGTATTGTTCGGCATCACTCTGTGTACAAAAAAAGGCTTCGAGCAAATGCTCGAAACCTTTTTAAAGCCTTGGGCTTGAGCGAAGTCGTTAGACTTGCGCGACAGCTTACTTGCTGAGGGTCTGGACCTGGACGTCCCAGCTCTGGTTGCCAAGAGCGATACGGTAGGTGCTTGCGGCGCCGGCCTTCATGTTCTTGGTGTCGACAGCCGGAGCTGCGTTCGGGTCTTTCTTGGGAACGCCAATGTGGCGGTTGCCCTTGAGGAATTCGATACCCTTGTTGCCAGCCTTCGTCTGGAGGCAGCCCGTGATGAAGATGGTTTCGTCGGTAACCGGCAGACCATTTTCTTCGAGGAGGGTCTTGGCCTTCGGAATGCCCGGTTCGAGAATTTCTTCTGCGCACTGGACGCCCGGATAGGCTTCCTTGAACGGCTTCATGTTGAACTGGTCGGCAGCGATCTTCACGAGTTCCGGATCCGGTTCGCACGGAGTCTTACCCTGGTAACCGAGGAGCATCTTGCCGTAGCCTTCGGTCATCTTGAACCACGTACCGCGGCCGGCGGCCTGGTTCAAGGTGTTCATGTAAGCCTGCTGGAAGTAGAACTGAGAAACCGGCGTCACAGAGGATGCGAAACCACCGCGGCGTACGCACTCACTCATGTTTTCGATAACCTTCGGGAAGAGGTGGAAGGTCTTGGTTTCACGCATCATGAGGGTATTTGCTGTGAGAGCGCCACCCGGCATCGGGCTGAAGATAACGTCGGTAGTGATCTGACGAGCTTCAGGCGGGAAGTTATAGTCCTTGAGGCATTCAACAGCGACGTTGTTTGCTTCCATGAGTTCCGGAATATGATCGTCGACGATGCTGTCTTCGCCGAGGGCGAGCTTGTATTCCGTGCCCTTGAGAGCGTGGAACATGGAGAACAAGTCCGGCTGAGCCGTACCGCCAGAGAGCGGCTTGCGGCCGAGGTCAACGCCATCTGCGCCACCTTCGATAGCAGCCTTGTATTGAGCCACACCAGTACCGCAAGTGTCATGGCTGTGGATGCGGAGTTCGACCTTATCGCCGAGGAGCTTACGAGCGCGCTTGAACGTTTCGTAAACCTTGGTCGGGTTTGTCGTACCGGAAGCGTCCTTGAAGCAGACGGAAGCGAACGGAACACCGGCGTCCAAGATGTTGCGGAGGATGCGTTCGTAGAATTCCGGGTTGTGGGCGGCGTTGAGGTCGCATCCCGGAGGAAGTTCCATCATGGTCACGACGACTTCGTGTTCCAGACCGGCGTCGGTGATGCACTTACCGGAGTAGATGAGGTTGTTGACGTCGTTCAAAGCGTCGAAGTTACGAATACGGGTCATGCCGTGCTTCTTGAACATGTCGGCATGGAGCTTGATCATGTCACGCGGCTGCGGAGCGAGAGCCACAACGTTGATACCGCGAGCGAGAGTCTGGAGACGGATCTTCGGACCGACAACGCGACGGAATTCGTCCATCATGTCGAATGCGTCTTCGCCGCAGTTCTGGTAGAGGGCCTGGAAACGAGCGCCGCCACCTGCTTCGAAGTGGGTGATACCAGCCTTAACAGCTGCTTCAACGGCGGGCATGAAGTCCTTCATGAACACGCGAGCGCCGAAAATGGACTGGAAGCCATCACGGAACGAGGTGTCTTGGAACAGAATCTTTTTCATAATGTTTTCCTGTGGGATAAATCCCTATGTTTTACTGTACAATAAAATACGGGTGCAAATATAGATTTTTCGGAAATCGGAAAACGGAATTCGGAGTTAAATGTAGGGTGATTTTAGAACTTGGAACTTTGGATATTGTAAACGAAAATTTTCTTTGCAGAGCCTAATGATTGGGAAACGCTTTGATTGGCTTGATCATCGAAAAAAGTGGTGCTTGAAATTTGTATTTTTGTTCTAATCATATATTGAACAAACACGTTTAATTGTGTTGGAATACGGAGTCTTTATGAAAAAAAAGTACGCTCTAGTTGTAGCTACGACGTTCCTTGCTGCAGAATCGGTATTTGCCGATCCGTCTGGCGACAAGACCGTGGTTGCATGTAGCTTTGATGACATGTTTGGTAATTCGTGCTACTGGCGCTGCCCAGATATGGAAGATACATATAGAACGGAAAAGAAGGATGATCGTTGCGCTAATGTCCTTTTCAGATGCGCTAATTATCCGCGTTCTTTCATGCGCTCGTCGGTGGGCAGTAGCGAAATTTGGATTACACCGGATAAGTACAATTACTATTTCGGCAAACTTCCGCAGGTGTATGATTGCAGTATTTCTGAGGAAGAACGTGCTACAATGGCTTCGCGTGCGACACAGCCTGTTCAGCAGAATCCGTATGCCTCGAACAAGTATCAGAATACTTCGACTTATGATGAATCGAGGAATCTCTTGATTGATAATCGTGATGGCGAACGTTATACTACGGTGAAAATTGGTGGTCGTGTATGGATGGCTGAAAACTTGAAGTTCCGCCTTCCGGAAAGTTACTGCTACGATAACGATACCCAGAATTGCGAAAGATACGGACGACTTTATACATGGAATGCCGCAAAGAAGGCTTGCCCTGATGGATGGAGCCTGCCGATGGGTGATGACCTTAACTATCAGGACTTTAATTTGAATAGTTTTAGAGTGATTGATGGTGGTTATTATGTCGATGGTGAACGCTATATTGACTTAGGTAATCGTGCTTTCTTCTGGCTTGGTGATGACAAGGGTAGTGACCGTGCTGATGCAATGAGCTTCAGAGGTCAGAATCTTGAAACGTTTGCATTCCAAGGTCGTAAGGCTAATGGCTATTCAGTCCGTTGCATCCAGAATTGGGAAGCCGCTTGCAAGGATCGTCTTGGCGGTGTAATGGATAATGCGGGAAAAACGTACAGAACGCTCAAGATTGGTGACCAGACGTGGATGGCTGAAGATGTGATTCTTGACCGCCTGGACGAAATGGAAGCTAGAAACCTTGGACGTGCTTGCCCGCGTGGATGGCATGTTCCGGAACAGGGCGAATACGAACTGCTTTTCTCCAAGGCCTCCGAATTTGAAATTCATGCCGATGATAAGCGTGTTAGAAAAAATCGTGAAGCAAAGGAAAATCCGTGCAGCTTGAACTTCGACTTTAAGCGTGGTTATTGGACTTCTTCCAAGAACGGTAATGAAATGACTTACGTGGATTGGAAGTACAATGCTATTCGTGAAAAGGGAACTCCTTACTTTAAGCACGGTGATGCTTATACGAATAAGCTTCGTTGCGTTAAGGATGGCTCTGCTTATAGCGTTCCGAAACCGTCTGTTACAACTACGCCGGCTGCTCAGAAATCGGCAGCTCCGGCAAGTCCTGCTAAAAAGACTGTTTTGGAAAACTTCATTTTGCAGGGTGTGAAGTTCGGTGTTGGCCAGTCCAGATTTACCCGTGAATCGACTGACGGTTTGAATAAGCTTGCTGGCCACTTGAGAAACTATAACGGAAAGACAATTGAAATTATCTCTCATACGGATAACCTTGATCGTCCGGAAAGAAGCCGTGTGCTTGCTTTGAAGCGTGCTGAAGAAGTGAAGAGCTATTTGGTTACGGCAGGCCTTTCGGGTCAGAATATTATTGCGACAGGCAAGGGTGGTGACGAACCTCTCGTACCAAATACGACACCTGATAACCGCATGAAAAACAACCGCATTGAAATCTTTGTGTATTCTGATACTCCTGCGCAGGCTCAGAACAATAGCGCTTCGCAGCAGAAGGCCCAGCCGGCTGCAGAGACGGCTCCGAAAAAGTGCAAGGAACGTGACATGGCTAATAAGAAATTGGGCGAATGCTATTCTTATGCCGAAGGTTCTAAGGATCACAGACGTTGCATGGCGGCATACAAGAACTTGCTGAACCTCGCAAATTCTAAGTGCAATTAAAAATAGAGCCCGTAAGACGGGCTTGATGGATTCTATTGGGGCATCGCCCCCTCCAGGATGACAGAATGTAAAATGCGCAGTCGGTGGCTGCGCTTTTTTAAATGAACATCATCGTGTTGAGTTTGGCGCGATATTTCCAAGTGAGTTCGTGCTTGGGACCGAGAACGCCGAAGAGCGTGAGCATTGCTTTCTTGGCTGCACCATTGTTCCATTCGGGAGCTTCGACGTACAGGTTCAAGAATGCTTGGAGTGCGCTTTCGAAATCTTCGGCGCAGGCGAGCTTGCAAGCTTCATGATAGACTATTGCTTCTTTGCCTTGAACATCTTTTTTGGCGACTTCGGCATGGAAGTCGAGCAATTCCAAGAGCGATTTTGCTTCGCGGTACTGGTCGTCGCTTTCAACAAACTTGGAAAGAATTTCCTTTGCCTTTGCGGTGTCACCAAGTCCAAGATTAGCTTTTGCCCATAAGAGTTGTAGCTTCTTGTCGTTTGGCGTTTTGGAAAGAGCTTCATCGAGCATCGGGAGCGCTTGGTCGAAGTTCTTTTGTGCAATGGCGTCTTCGAGTGCGGTTTGAAAACGAGCTTCTTCGGAGACGTAGAATTTTTCGAGACGCTTCTTGAGGTCTGCTTCGGGGAGAACGCCTTGGATGACGTCTGCGATTTGACCTTTTTCGACCACGTGAATTTCGGGAACGGACTGCACGCGGAACATTTGGATGAGGCGCATGTTTTCGCGGTCATCGCAACTCACGACGCCGAGCGTGAAGTCCATACTTGTCGAAAGTTGACCCACCAATTGGGAGTATGGGGCGCAATCCGGATATTCTGCGGAAGAGAAGAGAATGGCCACTGCGCGGGTTTCGGAGGCTTGAATAACCTCTGCTTCAAAATTTTCTGCGGTAATTTGAACTACTTTTGCCATGCGCGTAAATATAGAAAGGTGTTAGGTTTCTATATTCAAAAGCATGTGTAAATGTTCTTTTTGTGGTTCAGAAGTCGAGGCTCTCAGAATTGTCAATCTAGATTTGAGGATTTGCCCGAAGTGTTATTCCATTTATTTCCCGTGCAACCAGACGTTTGCTTTTTACGGTGGACTCTCGGACAAGACGCGTGAATTGTGGCTTGAAGATTTGAAAAAGAAAAACGTGCAGGATCCAGTTTGCGAAAACCCGAAGTGCATCGATCATGGCGAGCCGCTTGTGAAGGGCAAGCTCCCGCATTATGGTTTCGATGGTTACGTGACGACTTGCTGCGAAATGTTCCACATGCCTCCTTCGACCGTGAAACAGCTTTTGCAGTGGTCGCTGGATATCAAGGCCGCTCCGCAGGCAAAAGAAGGCAAACACCACTTCTTCTTTATCCGTTGGATTGATTCTTTTGTGTCGAAGTTGTTCGGCGAAAAGCCGGTTGAAGAAGATCCGTTGGATTTGATCCAGTACAATAGAACTTTAAGGAAATTTTTTGAGTAAATGAAAAAGTCATATACCATTTTAGGAATTATTGCCGTTATTATTGTCATCATCTATGTGATGATTCCGAAAGAGCGCTTTGCCGAAACTGTGTTTCCGCTAGGGGAGGGCGCGAAAGCTTCTGCTTATGACGATAATGCCGATGGTGGAACGTCGGTGGTTCAATTTAAAGCAACTGATTCGCTTGTTTCGTTCCAATGCACAATGGGCATGGACGAAAAGAAACCGACTTGGTGTGGGCTTGTTTTTGATTTTGACCCGAAAGGCGAAAAGAAATACCATAACTGGAAAAATGTCGATACGCTTTATTTGGACATTGAAGTTTCGGGAACGAATGAAATCAATATAAAGACTTGGACATATGACCCTGATGTGACGGATTTGTCCAATCCGAGTTCGTTCAAGATGCTCTTGAAGGAAGTGCCGGTGAAACCTGGCCGCAACAAAATTGCAATTCCTTTTGAACAGCTTTACATTCCCGATTTCTGGTACGATAATCTTGGTGTAAAGCGCTCGCGCAATCGCCCGCACCATGAAAGTGTTGCCCGTGTGGAAGTTTCTCCTGGGTGGAATCAGTCGCGTGGAAAAAACTTTGGCGTGAACGTTCGTGAAATTTCTGTGAGCGGTGTTAGCAATAAAGCTTATGGAATATTCCTGTTCATGATTCTTGGTTTGATGGTTGTGGCTATTGGGCGTAGTCACCCTGTGAAGGAGTACGATGAAAAATAGGATAGGCAAATGGGTGGGGGTGCTTGTCTTTGCTGCCTTGCTTTTAGCTTGGTGGTTCGAATTTTCCAAATGCGGGAATGCAGATGTTGAACTGTTCCCGCATAAAACGTTTGAAATATTTCCGTTGAACGATAGCGCTGTCGGTGGTTTTTCTACAAGTGAAGTCCAGATGACGGATACGCTTTTGACAGCTTCGGTGAATATTCATTCGGGGAAGGCGTTTACGTATGCAGGTGTAGGCTTTAAATTAAAGTCTTTAGATAAACGTTTCGAACCTTTGGATTTTACGAATTTTGATTCTTTGGAAATTCATGTAGCATCAAAGCGAATGAATTCCATGAAACTCCGTATTTTGACAGAAGACCCGGTTTATTCGCGTAAAGGGGATTATGCGACGCTCCGTGTTTTGGAAAAGGATATTCCGTCATCACCGTATCTGCTAATGGGTGGCGCGAAGGAACGCTTTGCCGTGAGCAAGTTTGCAATTAGCGAATTTAGAGTCCCGGAATGGTGGCTCTCGTCGGTCGGGCTTGAAGAAGATGATGGCAAAACACATTTGGACAAGGCTAGATTTTTTGAAATCGTAAGTGGCAGTTCGACACTTCGCGGCATTCCTGACGAGATGGAAATCCGTTATGTACGCTTCTGGAACGATAATATGCAGGAAAAGAAAAACCTGTTTGTGTACTTGGGCTCCATTTTGTTTGGACTTGTTCTATTTTTAGTATATGTGTTAAAAACAAGTAGGGGAAAACATGCAGAGAAACTGGACTCTTGATAGGGTGATGCGCTATGTGCTGATTGCCGTAGCGGTTGCTGTGTCGTTAGTTGTATTGAATTATTTGAGAGGGGTGCTGTTCCCGTTTTTTGCTGCGTTCTTGATTGCGTATATCATGGACCCTCTAGTATGCAGATTGCAAATAAAGTTTAGATACCGTGTGATTGCTGTGATACTTGTGCTTTTGGGAGGTGCAATTATTATTGGCGGTTGTATGTATTTCTTTGTCCCGAAGGTCGTGCACGAAGTCCAATATTTGGGAACGCTTATTTCGAGAATTTTTACGGATTCGGCTTGGAGCGATCGAATTATGACGTTCTTGCCTGCGGATATGTGGGCGTCTGTCAAGACCATGATTTCTTGGAATAGCATCGCGGAGGCTATGGAGTCGCTTGATGTATGGAGCGTTGTCCAGACCGTTTCTGACCGCATTCTTCCAGGTGCGTGGGATATTCTTTCGAAGACTTCTACAATTTTGGTTGGCATTTCGAGTGCGGCAATTGTGTTTATGTACCTTGTCTTCATTATGCTCGATATGCATAAAATAAGAAAGGGAATCCGTCGCCTGATTCCGCGTCGATACCGCCGTGAAGCTGGTGAATTTGCTAGTGCTACAGATAAATTTATGGGAACATACTTCCGTGCTCAATCCATGGTCGCTTTTACGGTTGGCGTTTTGTATGCAATTGGCTTTAGCGTGATGGGACTCCCGATGGGAATTGCATTTGGCCTTTTCTCCGGGGCGCTCAACATGATCCCGTATATGCAATTGACAACGATTCCTTTGGCCTTACTGCTGGCGGTGGTTTACGCTCTAGATAAAGGAATGCCGTTCTGGGAAGTGGCTGTTATCATCCTTGCTATTTATCTTGTGGTGCAGATCATTCAGGACTTTTTCTTGGTGCCGCATATTGTTGGAAAGTCGATGAACCTCCCGCCGGTGGGGATTCTTTTGTCCCTTTCGATTTGGGGAAAGTTGCTCGGCTTCTTAGGACTTTTGGTCGCGATTCCCTTCACTTGCCTTTGCCTTGTCTACATTGAAAAACTGAGGACGAAAGCGGACCAGTACGTAGAGGATGCGGGCAGACTGGCGCCCAAGGCTTGATTTTATGGGGATTTAAAAACTTTTTTCATTTTAAATCACACTTATCTAAGAAAAAAAAAGTATAATATTACCAAACATTTCACAAATCTGACTCAAGGAGTTAAAAAATGAACAAACAAGATCTCATTGAAGCTGTGCTTGCTAACAAGGAAGCTGGCATTGAATCTAAGGCTGCAGCTGCTCGCGCAATCGACGCCGTTCTCGACGGTATCGCTGCTGGCATCAAGAAGGACGGCAACGTCCAGCTCATCGGTTTCGGTACTTTCTCTGTGAAGTCCCGTGCTGCACGTACTGGCCGCAACCCGCAGACTGGTGCTACCATCAAGATCAAGGCTTCCAAGACTGTCGGCTTCAAGGCTGGTGCAGCTCTCAAGGAAACCGCTGCTAAGAACAAGCCGGCTAAGAAGTAATTTCTCTGAGCTAGATTTGCTTTTTGCAAAGGGAATGGGTCGCTTTAGAGCGGCCTTTTTTTTGTTGAATAAAAATGTTATGGAATGAGTTTATTATATTGTGGGATAACAACTTAGAGGTTTTATATGAAAAGCGTTTTTTTAGGTTTGTTCTTTGCTGTTGCTGTTCTTGGTTTTGTTGGATGCTCCGATTATGATGAAGAAAATGATGTGAATATCCGCGAACAGTGCTTGCAAGAACCGAGTCTTCCGATTTGTCAGGATAATCGTGATGATGAAGAATCGAATGGCGATACGGAGCAAGGTTTCTAGTTTTTCTTTTAGTTGCGGTTGAAAGGTCCGTTTACATATTCTATATTTGCGCAAGTTTAAGTCTTTGCGAAATAGGAAAGTAAGATGAACGGAATTTCGATGAATATGAAGCGCGCTTGTGGCGCCAATCATGTTGCGGAAACCGCTGCTATTGCTATTTCCATTTTTGATTTTAATGCTGAACCGTTTGGTTCAGCCTTTTTTTTACCTAGTGTCATCCTGGAGCGTAGCGATAGGATCCACAAGAAGTTTTAATAATAATTAGTCAAACGGAGAAACAAAAATGAAGATTGAAGGCATCGACAAAGTCCTTATCATCGGTTCTGGCCCGATTGTGATCGGTCAGGCTTGCGAATTCGACTATTCCGGCACCCAGGCTTGCAAGGCCCTGCGCGAACAGGGTTACAAGATTGTGCTCGTGAACTCCAACCCGGCTACCATCATGACCGACCCGGTCATGGCCGATGCCACCTACATCGAACCGCTGAACGTCGCCCGCCTCACCCAGATTATCGAAAAGGAACGCCCGCAGGCACTCCTCCCGAACTTGGGCGGTCAGACCGGCCTGAACCTCGCCTCTGCTCTGAGCAAGGCCGGCGTGCTGGACAAGTACGGCGTGAAGGTCATCGGTGTGAACCTCGACGCTATCGAACGCGGCGAAGACCGTGAAATCTTCAAGGAAACCATGCAGAAGCTCGGCATCGACACCCCGCGCTCCGGCATTTGCCACTCCGTGGAAGAAGCCGAAAAGATCGTTGCCGAAATCGGCTACCCGGTGGTGGTTCGCCCGGCATACACCATGGGCGGTGCAGGCGGCGGTTTCTGCTACAACGTGGAAGAACTCCGCACCATTTGCTCTAACGGTCTTGAACTCTCCATGACGCACCAGTGCCTCATCGAAGAATCCATCCTCGGTTGGGAAGAACTGGAAGTCGAAGTCGTGCGCGATTCCAAGAACCAGATGATTGCCATCTGCTTCATCGAAAACATCGACCCGGTGGGCGTGCATACCGGCGACTCCTTCTGCGCCGCCCCGTTCCTCACCATCGACAAGAAGCTCGAAGAAGAACTGAAGGAAAAGGCCTTCAAGATTGTGGAATCCATCGGCGTGATTGGCGGTACCAACGTGCAGTTCGCTCACGACCCGAAGACCGGCCGCGTGGTGATTATCGAAATCAACCCGCGTACCTCTCGCTCCTCCGCTCTTGCTTCCAAGGCTACCGGCTTCCCGATCGCCCTCATTTCTGCAAAGCTCGCCGCAGGCCTTACCCTCGACCAGATTCCGTACTGGCGCGACGGAAGCCTCGAAAAGTACACCCCGAGCGGTGACTACGTGGTGCTCAAGTTCGCCCGCTGGGCATTCGAAAAGTTCCGCGGCGTCGATGACTGCCTCGGCACCCAGATGAAGGCCGTGGGTGAAGTCATGGCTATCGGCAAGACCTACAAGGAAACCCTCCAGAAGGCTATCCGCGGTCTCGAAAACGGTCGTTCCGGCCTCGGCTTTGCGAAGGACTTCAACAAGAAGAGCAAGGAAGAACTCCTCGAAATGCTCAAGACCCCGAGCTCCGAACGTCACTTCCAGATGTACGAAGCCATCCGCAAGGGCGCTACCGACGAAGAAATCTTCGCCGCCACCTACGAAAAGGCCTACTTCGTGCAGCAGATGCGCGAACTCGTGGAACTCGAAGAAGAAATGCTCAAGACTCCGGGCCGCCTGCCTTCTGACGAACTCCTCATCAAGGCCAAGAAGGACGGCTTCAGCGACAAGTATATCGCGAAGATTCTCGGCATCCGCGAAAAGGACGTGCGCAAGAAGCGTACCGAACTCGGCGTGGTCGAAGGCTGGTGTGCAGTGCCGGTGAGCGGCGTGAAGGACCAGTACTACTACTACAGCACCTACAACTGCAAGGACGAATCTACCGCTTCCACCAACCCGAAGAAGATCATGATTCTCGGCGGTGGCCCGAACAGAATCGGTCAGGGTATCGAATTCGACTACTGCTGCTGCCACGCTGCCATGGCTCTCCGCCAGATGGGTTACGAAACCATCATGGTGAACTGCAACCCGGAAACCGTTTCTACCGACTATGACACTTCTGACAAGCTCTACTTCGAACCGGTGAGCCTCGAAGATGTGCTCCAGATTTACCACAAGGAAAAGCCGGCCGGCGTCATCGTGCAGTTCGGTGGCCAGACTCCGCTGAACATCGCTCGCGCCCTCTCCGACGAAGGCGTGAAGATTCTCGGCACCAGCATCGACTCCATCGATATCGCCGAAGACCGCGACCTGTTCCGCAAGATGATGGACCAGCTCGGCATCCCGATGCCGGAAAGCGGCATGGCCACGAACATCGACGAAGCCCTCGCTTGCGTCAAGCAGATCGGTGGCTACCCGGTGATGATCCGCCCGAGCTTCGTGCTTGGCGGCCGCGGCATGGAAGTCATCTACGACGAAAACATGCTCCGCGAATACGTGGCGAAGGCCGTGGGCGTGACCCCGGACCGTCCGCTCCTCATCGACCGCTTCCTCCACAACGCTCTCGAATGCGAAGCCGACGCCCTCTCTGACGGCGAACACGTTTACATCCCGTCCGTGATGGAACACGTGGAACTTGCCGGTG
>CAMUYW010000018.1 GCA_947165045.1 uncultured Fibrobacter sp.
CTTCGTAGATTTTCTTGGAAGGGATTTCACCCTTGATGATTTTGCAGAAAAGACAATTTTCACTCATAGTATGTATAATAGTAGTAAAAGGAGGTTAGGAATTTTCGCGTTGTTTTAAAATTTCTTCCACTTTGCGGTTCACAAGGTCATCGAATCACTGGCGTTGCAACAAACGTCCGTTTGCTATGATTGCTTGCATAAATTTTATGTATGAGGCAAAAATCAAGGTGATCAATATCATCAGGATGAGTCTTCCTGGGAAGAATAAGACCGTTATACATACTGGTAATGTGAGGAACGTTGTGACCATGAGGAATGAGAAAACCCATTCCGGAAGAACAGCCGGTTTGATGCCGTATTTCTCGAGAGTTGCATTTTGCTTTTTGAGCAAATCTTTGAAAATATACGCATCAATGAAAGGCCCTAATACGCCACCGAGCAAGACTGCGTTTAGTGGGGTGAGCTCCGTGGTGGTGTATTGGTTTTGTTCTTTTACAGCGTAGTAAATCCATATACTGAATTTGTAGATGTATACGAGAAAGACCAATAAATTGAAAATTATAAAGAGGCCGGCAATGCAAAACGCAAAGGATTCCGTAGTTGTAAAGGATCCTTTTGTGTAATTTTTGAGCAACTGGATTAAGACTTCTATGGAAATCCAAGCAAATACGGTGGAAATCAAGAATACAAAAGCCCATATAATGGCGCTTTTGCCGCGTCGGGCGTTCTCTGGTTCTTCTAGGATAAAATCGCTTTGCTGCGTATTATTGCAAATCATAAAAACCTCTAGTGAGGTAATTTAGAAATAAAGTCTATTCAAAGTGCAATTTATTTTGTTATTGTTTGTTCGATTTTCGTATCTTTAATCCGTGATGTCTTTTGTGGGTAAAATAGCGGCGACGGTTTTTGCGTGGGGTGCTTACGTGGTGCTTCGGCTTGTGGGCTGGAAACGTAAAACGGTTTTGGCGAATGCAAAACTCGTGGCCGGCGCTGTCCCGTTGGGGGCATTAAATTACGATACCCTCTTAAAGAACTTGACACGCCATGCGAGCGAACTCTTGTTCCGTTTCGGGACTTTCAAGAAGTTGCCGCATGATTTTACCGCATACCCGTGCCGTGTGGATGGCTGGGACTTTGCACTTGACGAGGCGGCTATTCCGGTGCTTGAAAAAATGCGCAATGGCGGAATCTTTTTGACGGCGCATTACGGCAATTACGAAGCGATGGGACCGTGGCTTTGCCGCCTTGGAATCCCGCTTGTCGCAAGTTACATTCCTGTGAAACCCAAGTGGCTCAATAACATTCTCGAACGGAATATTCGTGCGGTCGATGGCAAAAGCTATTCCGTGGATGCTCGGACACCGCGTGATTTTATGCGGCTCTTGGATGACGGAAAACTTTTTTGCTTGCTTGCCGATCAAGATTCACGCATCCCAAGCGCGCTCCCTGGAACGTTTCTCGGTCGGCCCGCAAATGTGAACCCGCTGCCGGATTTTTTACTCAAGCATCGCCCGCAAACGCCTGTATTTATTTGCTGGATGGACGAGGTTTGCGGAGTCCGCGAGCTCCACGCAATTGAAGTGGACGGCGCACAGTTCAAAGATGCATCCCCGGCGCAGTTCTCATCGAGCGTCGTTAACACTCAATTCAACAAGTGGCTCGAACAGCGCATCCTCGAAAATCCGAATCTTTGGTACAGCTTCACGCACCGCCGCTTTTATAGTCGCTCGCCCGAAATCTATGGAGGGTAATATGACTTGGACTCCGCATAAAAAGAAATCGTTGCTCGTTAGAATCTCGGAATGGTTGAATGATTCCGAGGAATGGCCTGCTTGGGTGCAGTTCTTTTTGTTGCCGAAACCGCTTGGCCGCGAAAACTTTTTTGCGGTGCGCGTTGTTCTGCTGATTGCCATGGCGTTTTTCACGTTGCAGGCTTTCGCCGGCGGTTATCAATCTTGGATTGCTCAATTTTTGCATAACTTGAACTTGCCCGTTCACGAAACAGGTCACATCGTTTTTAGAATTTTTGGGAGCGACCTAATCACGTCTCTGGGCGGTTCGCTTTTCCAGACAATTATGCCGCTCGTGTTCTGTTTTGCGCTGTGGATTAAACCGCGCGACTTATTCGGAGCCTCGATTGCGCTTTGGTGGGCTTTCGAAAATTTGATTGATGTGGCCCCTTACATTGAAGATGCTCTCCCGATGAAGCTTATGCTCATCAGTGGCGGCACTGGAGCCGAAGCCCCTTACGGATTCCATGATTGGAATTTTATCTTGTCCGAAACAGGCTATTTGCTAAAATGTGATACGATTGCCTCGACGGTTTACGCTATAGGTTACATTGGAATGTCGCTTTGCGTTTTGTGGGGCGCCTGGAACTTGCTCTACTATTTTATTTATCAGCGGAAAACGGATACGCTTATATAAATTCCATTTCGACAAGGAACCTGTAAAAGCAGAGAATCGAAACGCCAAGGATAAATAGCGTTACAATCACGAATTGCACCGGATGTTCGTGAAAATCGTAGTCCGCCTTGCCGTAAGAAAAGTTGCCACGCACAATGGCGCTGATAAAAAAGGCAAAGAACAGGATTGCAAGTAGTAGTGACATTAATCAAAAAATAGAAAATTGGCTGTAATTTGATAATTTTTTGAACATTCAAAATACGAAAATAAAAAAAATAAAGGTATATTGATTTATATCTATCAGGGGAAATTTTTGCCAAGGAATCCTTTATGAATTCGTCGAAACATGCAAAGATTAGGAGCATTGTGATTCTCGTTTTGGCGGCCGTGCTGCTCGAAGCGACTACCGCTTTCCAGTATATATCTACACGACGGGCCATTACGAATCAAATCAAGGAAATGGCTCAGCAGGATTTGACTTCTGCCAACCGTACTTTTGAAATCAAGGAGATTGCGGAGGCTGTCATCGCTGGTGCAGTGCCTGAGGTTGAACGTTTGGTGGCTCTTGGACAGAACGATTCTTTGCATCGTGTTTTGCAGCATTTGGTTGCCACGACTTCAGAAATTGTAGGGATTGTTATTGCGTATTATGTGGGGGACGATGGCGTCCGCAAAGGATACTATGCTTTTAGGGACGATGTCACAAATGAAATAAAAGACACGCTTTTGGATTTTGATTATACGGAACGTACTTGGTATAGTGAAGGACTTCTGCAAAATGGTTTTTGGAGCGAACCGTATATTAGCCATTATTATGTGACGCTGATGTCAACCTACTCGCGCCCCGTGTGTGATAGTCAGGGGCGAGCCGTTGCTGTCCTTGGTGCGGATCTCCCGATGCGTGAACTTTCTGCAATGGCGGTGCAGTTGTACAATAACCAGCAGCGTTCTTTGTTGTCGGTGATACTTCTCCAGTTGGTCGGCATTTTAGTACTCGGTTTTATTATATACCGAAGTATCGTCAGTGTCCGTAAACTGAACAAGGTGAGTGCCGAGAAAGACCTCATGAACCGGGAACTTGGCATTGCCAATAGAATCCAGACGGCGATGCTACCGCCGCCGTTGCCTGCAAATGAATTTGTAGAAATTGTCGGTAGTCAGGCTCCGGCAAAGCAAGTGGGTGGCGATTTTTATGACTATTTTATCCGTGACGGAAAACTTTTCTTTAACATTGGCGACGTGTGCGGCAAGGGTATTCCGGCAGCGCTCATCATGTCGATGACTCAGGCTGTATTCCGTACAATTGCGTCAAAAATAGATAACCCTGATCAAATTGTTCATGGCATGAATGAAATGGCTAGTCGCGGAAATACGACCGGCATGTTTGCTACGCTTTTTGTGGGCGTGCTTGACTTAGCGACAGGGCATTTGCGCTATAGCAATGCTGGTCATGAAAAACCGATTATCGTTACCGGCCGAAAAATGCGTTATCTCGATGTTGTTGCAAACATTCCCATAGGGATTGACGAAGATAAGGTGTTTAATCCGCAGGAATCGGATATCGAAACCGGCGATATGATTTTGCTTTATACGGATGGCCTTACTGAAGCCATGAATGCTGGCGAGGAACTGTTTGGCTTGAAACGAGTTGAACAGACTATTTGTGGAGAATTAGGTAGCGATGAAAGTCGCGCATTTACCTCGTTCGAAACTTCTCAGCAATTGCTTGATACAATGTCGCACTCTGTTGCTGATTTTGTGAATGGTGCCGAACAAAGCGATGACCTTACAATGCTCGTGATAAAGTTCAAGAAAAAACAATCGTAAAAAATAAAAAAACCGCGCTAGGCGGTTTTTGTTTAAGCATTGTTTGTTTCGACTTCTGTAGCTTCAACCTCGGTTGCTTCGGTGATGCTTGGCTCGCTCTTTTCTTTCAGTTGCAAGTAGAATTCGCTGTAAGCTGTCATGAAGTAAGGCGTTACCCAAATGAAACCGATACCCAAAGTGATTATTCCTAACAGAACCCACGGAATGAAACGTAATTCGAGAACGAACAATTCCATGCGGTGTCCGTACATCATTTCCTTACTTTTTCTGATTGCTTCCAGAGGAGAGTATTCTGGATGGTCCACAAGAATGAACAAAACCATCGAGTAAGAAAATGCTCTCATGATACCGGGGACAATCAAAAGTAAAGCCCACAGGAAAACAAAGATGCCCGTCAGAAGTTGCGTAACGAAAACGTTTATGGCATAAATGAAACCATTAGAAAAACCGGTGAAAATGCGCTTGTAAGATAAACCACAGCCGCGGGCGAGGTCATAGAAGTAAGCTACGATACCGATGCCCAAAATCCAGGAGAGCATGTAGTCAATCCAAGTCCACGAGGTTGCTGCGACCGACCCCTCTTCGAAGAAAAACGCAGGTGAGCTTATGAGTACAGCAACGATAACGTAGAGTATAAGTCCGAGACATGCCGGTGCCCATTTCCCGCCGAGCTTTTTCCAAGCGGTTTCCTTGATTTGTTTTGTATCGAGTTCGTTCATATTTTTCTCCATCGAAATTGTTTTGGTAAAAAATAAGTTAGCAATTTTCTTTTAGCGATATTTGCGAAATCGTTGCTGCAACCGTCGAAACGCCACCGATAAATGCTGCAATAAATGCTCCGCAGAACAAATAAAGTGGTAACGAGTAAACGGCTCCGGTCGCAAAAGCTATGAATTTTAGTTTGTGAGTCTCTTTACGGCTATCTTTGGGTGACAATCGCCAACGTTCATAAGTGTAGTCCATAAAACCGTAACCGAAATAGTAAGCGTTGATGATGAAAATCAAGATAATCGAGGCTACACTCCCGACAACGGGGATAAAATTCAGCAGAAGGCAAAGTACGGTGAGCGAAAGTTGCTTAGCTGTGTTCCTCAGGGCGATGATGATGGCTCGCCAAACATCCTTTAGCGTTTGTTTGAAATCAAACGGGAATTCTTTTCCGGTGAGAATCGTTTCCGTCTTTTCGGAGAGGAACGTGTAAATGGGCGACATCAGAATATTGACAATCGTTCCGCCAATGAAAATGAACAGCGCAAAGAAAATAATCGGCAGAATAATCTTGATGCCGATCATCGCCGCGTGAATCCAACCGTTCATGTTCTCGACACTGCGTTCGATAATGCCGTTAATCCAATCGCCAATGCCCACGCCCGAAAATACAAGCACCACAACGACAATGATATTCAGTAGAACTGGAATCAGCAAATATCGAGCGAGTTTGTTCGCCCACATAAGGCGGAGCGCCTTGAGGTAAGAAGAAATCCCGAGTTTGAGTTGATGCGATTTTGAAAGAGCTACGTTTTGCATAATAAGGTTTGTTTGTGTTTTTTCTGAAAATAGATAATTTTAATCTTTCTAAGTCTGAATGGTTCTGTAATTTAAAAAAATTATCTATATTTGAGATACAACCTTTTAACTCGGAGTTGGATGCTCAATATCCAAAATTGGTTCATTGTTTAACGCAGGTTGCATCGAGTGATGCTGCCTGCCCTTCTGTGAAACTCCCGCAAAATGCGGAAAAAAAACAAAAGGTATAAACATGAACAAACATTCTGAAATCATTATCAGGCAGGAAACCTCTGCCGACTTTTTTGCTGTTGAAAATTTAACCCGTGAAGCTTTCTGGAACGTCTATCGTCCCGGTTGCGAAGAGCATTACGTGCTTCATTGCTTCCGCGACCGCCCGGATTACATTCCCGAGCTTTCTCTAGTCATGGAACGCGTCTTGGATGACGGCTCTCGCGAATTTATCGCACATGTGATGTTCGCTTGGTCCGAAATCATGGTCGATGGTGAACCGCCGCATGCTTTGCGCATGATGACGTTTGGCCCTATCAGCGTGCGACCGGACTTGCAACGCATGGGCTATGGCAAGCGTTTGTTGGATTATGCGATGGAACGCGCCCGCAAAATGAACGGCGGTTGCATTGCCATGTGCGGCAACATCCAGTTTTACGGAAAGTGCGGCTTCGTAGTTGCAACGACCAAGGGAATCCGCTATGCTGACGACCCGGATGGCGATGCTCCTTACTTTTTGATCAAGGAACTTACGCCAGGTTTCCTCGACGGGATTACCGGAAGTTATCGCGACCCTGCGGGCTACTTTATCGATAAGGCGGCCTGCGAGGAATTCGATAAGCAGTTCCCGCCCAAGGTGAAGCTGAAGCTCCCGGGACAGCTCGTGTAAGTTGCGAAAATATGCTACCAAATGCGGTGAAAATCGTTGTTTGGTAGCATTTTTTTTGAAAATGTACGGAATGTCATTATATGACATTCAAAAGTTTTAAATTTAGATTAGTGCTTAAAAAGTGCTCGAATCGAGCCTGAAGGGGTCTTTATGTGTTCGTTGCTTTGTGCTATTATAATTACGATGGTGCTTGTTTTTTACTATGGGTAGGGACGCTTTAAATTCCCAGTTCCTTGATCCAGTCCATTTCTGGCGTGACTGTTAGCGTTTGGAGTCCGCAGGAGGTGGCCGCGGCGGTGTTTACGGCGCTATCGTCAAGGAAAATGGTTTCGGCGGGGGAGGCTCCGAGCTCGCGGATGGCGGTCTTGAAAATTTCGGAATCGGGCTTTTGCAAATGAAGTTCCTGACTCAAGAATATGCGGTCGAAAAAGTCTTCGAGCTTGTTGCCGTTTGCACAGAACCAGTTCTTGCAACAGCATACCCAATGCAATGCGTTTGTGTTACTCAAGAGTGAAACCGATGCAACACCTTCTGCTTTTCGCAGGCGACGGAGCGCTTCTAGCTTGCGTTCGGCGACTCCGAGGCAAATCGAATTCCAAGCGAGTTCAATATCGTGAGCGGTTGCGTTTGGTGCTTGCTGCGAATCATTCTTTGTGAGCGAAACTCTTCTCGGCACACATTTTTCCGCAACTTGCTTGCAAAAATCCTGCGTGCTAACATTGCCGAGTTGATAATCTTCCATCAGCTTGTAGACGCTTCCGCCTTCGTCAAGTTCTGCGGCGGGTAGTCCCAAAGCGACAAATCGTTCGTAAGCATTTTTCATGCGAATGTCCAACAGGACTCCGCCTAAATCGAAAATGTAATTCTTGAGCATGGATTTTTGCATCATGATTGCAAAAATAGAAAAAGGCGGCATGCATTCCGCCTTTTGGTAATTAGGTGTGGTTTATGATTGATATTGAAACTTGATTCGGTGGCGCGAAATTCGTGCAACTTGTGATACGCGCGCTATTTTACGGAGACGCTTTTCATGGCGCTGCCTTGCTTGACCATGTAAACGCCTGCGTTATGGAACTTGTTTTTGATGGCCTTGTTTAAGCTAGCGCCTTGCGTGATGCTGACGGTCCCGAGGAATTTGCCTTGCATATCGAAAACCTGTAAATTTTGATTTGAGATTGCCGCAAATTTCGGAGCGTGTAATGCTGTGGTGCTTGCTTCGCCGGTGTAGACTTTCGCGTAGGCGAAATCGATGGTACCGGAGGCATTTCCGTTTTCGGGGTACTGGCCAGCTTCGCCGAGGACTTTAGCTTCGTACATGGAATTGCCTAGTTCAAGACCAAGGCTCTTCCAACCGTCAAAATGCGCCGTGATGTCGATCGTTCCGCAAGAACGCTTGCTCTTGCGCACACTAAAATATTGCGTGAACGGAGTATTGTCGCCTTCGATGGAACCGCGCTGGACCTTGTCAACGTAGACTTCGTAAGTGGCGCCGTCGACGGTGATGCTGCCGCGCAAACCGCATTCATCGCAGCCTTCAGTCGATTTGCCGATCCAGTTCGGACGATACGGGCTCCAGTTATCAACGATGTACCATTCGATGAGCGGATCTTGCGACCAACCGTAAACACCGATGTAGGAGTAGGTCACGTTGGAGTAAGTGGAGAATTTGGGATCGGTCAGCTTGAAGTCGGCATAAAGATGGCCGAGGTCGGTGTACTTGAGCCCGCTATTCATGCCGTAGCGGATGCCTTCGCGGCAGAGGTAATCGTTCACGTTGCTGAATTCGCAAGAGAACGAGCCGTCGGTATAGAATGTGGCGGAATTGTTGCCCGCATCAGCCCACAATTCGTAATTGTAGCTGCCGATGTCGTTGATGTCGTTGCTTGTGACAACGGTGCTCTCGCCGCTATGTGTTGCTGTATTGCAAAAATCCTGAGCAAAAGCGGTAGAGGCAAAAACGGAAAGACCGAAAGCGAGAACGATGTTAGACTTAAAATTTTTCATAAAAGCTCCTTGTTTACGCTTCAAAGGTAGATAAAGGAGCGATCGCTTGGGAAAACTTACTTGATGTAAAATTTAAAAGTGTATTAAGTGTTTTTTTTACGGATGGTCAGAGTAGCTATTCTTGGCAGAATAGCCTGCTACTCTGACCTCACGATTCCAACGCTTTGCATTTTGCCGGTAGCACGGTTGCGCAAGAAGTAGATTCCCGACGATTTCGCGGCACTTGATGTGCGAAGCGACTTTGCCGCATCATTCAAACCGTATGCCGAAAGTTTACCCAAGCGCATGCCTTGCACATCGAATACGTCATAACTCTGCAGCGTGTTCTGCTCTAAGCGAATCTTGTTGCCAATGGCGATGGGTTCATCTGGTCCTTGACCAAGTGTATCTACAGGATTGAGCGGAATGTCGCTAGTATACCACAAACTCTTGGCGTCGAGCCAGTGATCCCTAAAATAGTCCTCGAGCCAGTCCATAGCTGGGCGATTTTCTCCATTTTTGATGAGACCGGTATTTGTGGGGGACATCCACGGCGTTTCCCCATAAATGTAGCCCCAAAGAGTAACTCCCGCGACATATTCCGATTCCATGAAGGCGGGGATATGTTCTGCAAAGCAAGCCTTCTGAAGACTATCGTCGTCTGTACCGATATTGTACTCTGTGATAAACAGAGGTAGTTTTATTTTGTCATAAATTTTTTGAATGCCATCCCGTATTTTACTCCCTGCAATGCACTGTATCTCAGGGCCCGAGCCTTGAACCATCCAGTTACTCGCCTGTATTCCCAAAGCATCGACTGCCGCATTTTGCTCCTGGAGCTTCAGGACAAGGTCAACCATAGGGTCGTTTTCCCAACGGCTTTCGTCATAGTCGTTGTAAATCAAGGTGGCATAAGGCCAACGTTTTCGAGCCATGTTGAAAGCTGTAGCTACGAACTTGTAGTCGCCATCATCGCCGCCAAGGACCTCGATTACATTGCTATAAGCCTCAAATCCGGAATGATAGCGTCCACTACTGTTACGGACAGCCCCGTCCACCACTTCAATCCAGTCAAGTTCAGGATAATGCTTAGCAACGGCGTCGAACCAAGCGGTAATCGCCTCCTTGGTTTCTTCGGTGCTAAGGCCATTCAGCCAGTGCGGCAGATGCGTTCCCTTCAGCAAATTGCGATAAAGGAACGGCATACGTGAATTCCATTGACTTATAACAGTCCAATCATAAACAGCATCGCATTTAGAAAAATCGTATTTACCGCGTTCCTTTTCGACAGCGCCCCATGTGCACGCGTTATCCGTAGTAATCGAATTCCAGTAGCTTTGATAATCATCGGGGATTGTTTGACCATCTACAATCACATTGCCTAGTCTCTTTTCTGAACCAGCGGCAAAGCCTCTCCCATCGCGACGAGCTGCCAGATCCTTGAAATATTCCCTGAGCCAGGTCAAGGCAGAGCGTTCAACACCGTCTTTGATAAGGCCAGAGCAACCACCATCCAGACCATTGCAAGAAAGCCATGTTCTTCCATAAATGTATCCCCAAAGGGTTATGCCTGCAACGTAATCCGTTTCCATCAAAAACGGTATGTGTTCCTGGTAGCATTTTTTCTGAAAATCGTCATCCATGGCTCCGACATCATACTGCGTAATGTATATCGGAAGTCCGGTTTGTTCGTGAGCTTCGCTAAGGGCGCGTTTAAGAAAGGAAAGGGGCGTACAATGTTGCCCACTCCCTTGCACGAGTGTTTCGTGGAACTGCATTCCGTAAGCGTCAACTGGCGCCCCCTGGGCCTTTATTTTCTTGAGAAGGTCGATACCCTCTACTTTTTGCCATTGGATGGTATTGTAATCGTTATAAATCAGAATGGCTTCTGGCCAGCGTTCTTGTGCCATCTTGAAAGCGGTCACTACAAATTCGTAGTTGCCGCTATCGCCGCCAAGTGCCTCAATCAGCTTGTTGCTAGAAAAACTGGAATGATAGTTGTTGCCGCTTTTGACGGCCTCGTTGACCACTTCAATCATTTCGAGATCGGGGTAATGTTCCTTAACGGCATCGATCCAATCTGTCCATGCTTTTTTGGTTTCGTCAACATCGAGTTTTCTTAACCACTGCGGGTTTTGCGAACCCCACAACAGGGTGTGGAACGAGAAAATAGCCTTGTTCTTTCTTGCCCAGTTATAGGCGAGGTCGCAACCGGTCCAGTCGTATTCGCCGCGCGTTTTTTCGACATGGCCCCACACGCATTCGTTCTCGGCCGTTATCTGGTTCCAATAGGTGCCAAAGTCTTCGGGAATAGGGTCATTTTCTGTGGTAATGTTGCCCAAGAATTTTGACGCATTGTCGGCTAAAGCCGCATAGGATAGGCCCGACGCCATAAGGGCATAAACAGACACCTTGGAAATCATCGAAAATAAACTCATTGCGACCCCAGTTTTTTGATGGTTATAACACGTAATAATAAAATACCTCGAAAATGTCCAAATATAACTTGCCGGGGTAAAACATCCATTGACAAAACATCTATGGACTTAGGGTTCTGGCGAACTTTTGTATATTTCGATCGGTTCATTTTTCGTTGGATTCGATGATTAAACAGCTTTTGAAAAATCCGTTTATTTTGATTACGTCTGTGGCATTTTTGTTGCAGACGATTATGCTTGTTTTGTTTTACGCCTTGCCGGACCCACTTGGGCTTTCGATGTCCGAAATGTTTGCGGGTAAAACGATTTGGCAGGTTTTTATGGCGTATGGCGCCATCCTTGTGATGTCTTCTATCTTTGCTTTTTTGAAGAGTCCGCGTGCGCTTGCTGTTTTTTACATCGTCTATTTTTTCTTTGCGGTTGCTGATTACGAAATTTTCCGTTTTAATCATCAGCGCCTTTCGTATTCGTTTATTCGCACTTATTTCCACGTTTCGAATATTACAGATGCAACGACGGTTTCGACGCTTGGCGGCGACGGCATTGGCACGGTTCTTTGGATTGGGCTTGTGTTCATGATTCTGGCGGGTGGCATCGCGTTTTGCGTGACGTACTCGATTCGTCAAAAGCGCATGACCATGATGGAAAAGCGTATAGCAAATCTTTCGGATAAGAAAGTTCCTGTAACTATGCTTGCTTCGGGAATTGTCCTTTCTGTGATTCCGTTGATTTTATTTATCGCTGGTGTGCGTGGCGTAACAAATTTCCCCTTCCAAATCGATTGGCGTTTTACGCTCGGAAAGTGGACTTTAACGGCTCCTGTGTTGCACATTGCGGGCTTGGAATCCTTTGAATTTTTCCGCGATGGCTATTCGATTACGGATGAACTTGTCCATGACCTCGATGCGTTTTTGCCTGCCGATTTTGCGGGTGCTCGTCCGGATGCCAAATTCCCTGGATACCGCAATGCTTCGCAGCATGTATACAAAGCGACAAAACCGTATAACATCGTTTTTATTTTCGGCGAATCGTATAAGGGGCGCGTGCTGAACAAAATGCTCGAAGGCGATACAGCGCTTGCACCGAACTTGTGGAAAATGGCGAATGTGGGCGGGCTTTGGTTTAAAAATGCTTATAGCGGTAGCTATCCGACTGTTCGCGGAACAACTTCGACTTACCTCGGTTTCCCTTCGCATCCGAATCGCGATGTGCCTGCGTTCTATGCTTCGAACCATTTCAAAGGTTTCCAGCAATATTTGACGAATTATCATCGCGCGTACATGACGGTTTCGAATCCCGTTTTTGACCATACGTTGCCTTTTGTGGAACGTTTTTATGGCGATAATTGGCGTGTTATTGAGGACCCGAAAATCCCTGGAACTTCGGACAGTCTCGGGATGGACCTCGCTATAGAAATGCTCAATAAAATGCCGACAGATAGCGCTTGGTTCTTGGCTGCCAATACGATTGCAACGCACATTCCGTTCTACGGCTACCCGGACAGTTACGCCGAAAAGCCCGAAGATGCGATGATGCGCTTCAAGAATGCGTTGCGTTATACGGACGAACAAATGGGGCGCTTCTTTGATGCGCTTTATGCAAGGCCCGATTTTGATCGCACTGTTGTCGTGATTCTCGGTGACCACGATACGCCTGTGGATTCTATAGATTATAAGGTGCCGCAACCGCTTGGCGTTTCGGCGGCGCAAATTTTCATTGGCATTTTCTCGCCGGATACTACGCTTTTCAAGGGACTTGAAATTCGCGAAGATGTGGCCTCGCAGCTGGATATTGGCCCCACGATTCTGGATTTGGCGCAAGTCCGCGCTCCGAACCATTTCTGGGGTTATGATTTGCTTACCGAAAAACGCCCGGCAGAGCAGCCCGCGCTATTCTATACCCAAAACGCTTACTATCTCGGGTTCCGCGATTCCGTATTGACGGGTGGCCTTGAATCCGATGATGTGTTTAAGGGGAAGGGTGGGGCGTTCGAGCTTGTTTCGGATTCCTTGTCGCTTTCTTGGAGAGCGCATGCTGTCGGGGCTAGCAAAGTTCTGCGTTCGCTGTTGCGCAACGACAATATGTTGCCCCATTAATCTCGGTTTTCCGCTGTTCATCGGAAATTGGGTACGGCTTAGTTTAAGTAGCGTGGGAATATTAATATATTTTCACGCATGAATACGAAAAAATCGTTTGCAGAAAAGTTCTCGCAGTGGTATATCCCTCTCATTTGCCGTCATAAGTATGCGGCTTTGGCTTTCTATATTCTCCTTGCGCTCCTCCTCGCGTTCCCGATTCTTGTGAAGCCGGGACTCAAACTGGATGCAGATCTTTCGCACCTGTTGCCCGAAGATACGCCGAGCGTGAAGGCTCTTGAAGAATCTTACGAGCGTTTCGGCAGTACCGACCGCTTCATGATTGCCATCCAGAGCGAAAGCGTTGAACTTGCTGCCGCTTTGCAGGATTCGATTCAAGACTACATCCACAAAAATTGGCAGGGTGATTTCGTTTCGACGCAGGTGGATAACGATAACCAGTTCTTCAAGGACAATGCGCTTTTGTACCTCCCGGTCAAGCATCTTGAAAACATCCGCGATAACCTCGAAGACTTGCAACTCGAAATTGGCCGCAAGAATGGCCCGCTCGTAGTCGACTTGCTCGGCGATGGAACCGCTGATTCTACAAATGGCGAAGCGACTGCAAAAAAGGAACGTGTTTGGTTCGATGCAAATTTGCCGATGGAACTTGGCCTCCCCGAAGAAGCGGTGAGTGCCTTCGACGCATTCTTTAAAAAGAAAGAAACTGTAGAACCTGAAACTGGTAAAAAGGAATGGAACCCAAAGGCATACTTGCCGGATAGCTTGAAAAACCGCTTGATCGGTACTCCGGAACCGGATAGCACGGGCAAGATTCTCTTTAATGCGGTGGTGAATGCAAAGCTTATCAAGCCATCGACCGACTATGAATTTGTGACGAAAATTTTGGCCAAGACCGATGAACTTTTGGCTTATTTCCGCAGTAAGCAATACCCGGTGCCGACGCGCTTTACGGTGGAAGGAACTTACGAAGGCTTGAAGGAAGTCGATGAAGTTGCAAACGACAGTATTTTCTCGTTTGGTATTAGCCTTGTTTTGATTTTCCTCTTGACCGCGTTCTTCTTCAGGAGCGTGAAGGGCCCGATTTTGGTGACGGGCTCCGTGCTTTACGCGTGCCTCCCGACGCTTGCGTTTACCGCACTTTTCTATGGCAAGTTGAATCCGTTCACGGTATTTGTCGCGTCGATTATTTTGGGTATCGGTATTGACTACTCGATTCATATTTTGGGTAACGCGCAAAAGCTTTTGAATAAGTACAGTTCTCTGGAAGAAGTTCTTGAAGAAACGCAGCGCAAGATGCTCAAGCCGTTCATCTTGGCGAGCTTCACGACGATTGCGGCTTTCCTTACGCTTTTGGTGGCACACTTCCGCGGATTCTATGAATTCGGCATTGTCGCGTCGATGGGTGTGCTTTTCAGTATGATGACATCCGTCCTCGTTTTGCCGGTGTTTGTTGCTTGCATGGGCGGTATCCCTGCGGCTCCGAATAATTCGCTTTTGCCCAAGTCTTGGAGCGAAGAGCGTATTTACGGATTTTTCAAGCATTTGGCTTTGATCGGTTTTGTGCTTGGTGCTGTGGCGTTGTATTTTGCACCGCATGTGGACTTTGAACACAACTTGAAGAACTTGCGCCGTGTGCATACGGACAAGGTTATTCCAGCTGCCGAAAAGAAAATTTCGACCAAGGTGACTCGCGCTACGAACCGTGCCGTGACCTCTACGCCTGCGGCTGTGATGGGCTCCAAGTCCGAACAGCTCGACAAACTTTATGACACGTTGATGATTCGACTCCATGACGAGAAGGATCCGTTGCTCGGTAGTTTCCTTACGCTTAAGAGCTTTGTGCCGCCAGCAGATTCGCAGGAAAAGCGCCTTGAAGTTATCGAAGAAATTCGCGACTTGGTCGAAGCACGCGTCTTTGACAAGGCCGAAGGCGAAGATTCTTCTAACGTGGCGACACTCCGCAAATTGGCTCAAGTCGAAAAGCCTTTTGCCGCCGAAGATGTTCCGTCTTGGACACTCGACTTGCTCCGTGAAAAAGATGGCTCCTACGGCAAAATTGGCTTTATTTATGGCGACTTCCCGAGTTGGGATGCTCACGCATTGCACCGCTTCCAGGAACGCTATGGCAACTGGAATTTTGATGGCGAACGCTTGCGCACGTTCTCTTCGCAGTTCATTTTGTCTGACGTGATTGAATCGGTCAAGGCCGATAGCTTTAACTTGGCCTCGGTCATTGTGCTTGTCATTTTCCTCACGCTGATTATCTCGTTCCGCAAACCGTCGATGTTCTTGGCGGGTGGTGTTTCATTTGGTATGGGCGCGCTCCTCACGCTTGGATTGCTGGGCGCTTTGACGTACTTCTTTGAATTCGGAAAAATCAGCATCTACAACGTGATTGTAATTCCGATGACGCTTGGCATTGGCATTGATGCAACGATCCACTTTATTACTTCTTGGTGCTCCAAGTCCAATGAAGGCATGAATCTTCGCCAGCTTTTTGATACGACGGGCCGTAATGTGATGGCGAGCTCGATGACAACAATCGCGGGCTTTGTCGGATTCCTCTTTACAACGCACCGCGGTTTGCAGGGCATAGGCCACCTTGCTTGCATGGGCATCTTTATGTTCCTTGTGACAAGTGTTATATTCTCGATGTTCCTTTGCGGTTCCTGGTTAAAGAAGAAAGACGAAAAGAAAAATTAATGGCTGAGTTATGAGTAAGATAAATACGATTGTCGTTGCTGGCGGAACGCATGGCAATGAACGTACAGGTGTGAGTTTAGTCGAAAAGTGGCTGGCTCATCCTGAATGTTACAATACGATTTGTAAATCGGCGAAAGTTGATGTTGTGCTTGCGAACCCGGAGGCGGTTCGTCTCAATCGCCGTTACCGCGATCATGACTTGAATCGCGCTTTTTCGCAGACTTGCTTGGACATGTCGGTGGAACCGGCGCAGTATGAATTCCGCAGGGCTCGCGAACTCAATAAGTTGTATGGCCCGAAGGGTGCTGACACGCGCACGGACTTGATTCTGGATGTGCACAATACGGGTGCGAACATGGGCTATTGCTTGATTCTTTCGACCCGCGATCCGTTCACGATGAAGGCTTCGGCAGTGCTCACGCAGGAATTCGAAGATGCTTGGATTTATTACCAGCCCGAAGAACGTAGCGCGTCGCCGTACTTTGGAACAGTCGCCAAAGCGGATGTTTGCATTGAAATTGGCCCGCAGCAGCATGGAACGCTGAATGCCGAAATTTTTGAACGCTCCGAAAAACTTGTAAAACGTTATTTGGAACTTGCTGAAGAATGGAACCGCGGCGAACTGCAAAAGCGTGAACCGATTGAAGTTGACGTTTATACGCAGTTGCGCGATTTGGGCTACCCGAAGCCGCAAGGCGGTGGCGCAATCCAGGCGATGATCCACCCTGAATTGAACGGACACGATTACCGTGAACTCAAGAAGGGCGACAAGCTTTTCCGCACGTTCGATGGCAAGGACATTCTGTTCGAAGGTGAACCGGACGGTCGCAGCGTCTATCCGATTTTCATCAACGAACCCGCGTACTACGAAAAAGACATCGCCATGAGCCTCACCGTGAAAACGATTGAGAAGTGGTAAGTATTATTGTCATTCCCGCGTAGGCGGGAATCTCCTTTAAAAAAGTTATTATTGTGGTGTAAAAGGAATAATTTATGACAGACTTTGACGAATCTGGTGTGCCGAGTGCCGATTTAACTCAAGTGACGGGCGAAGAAAGCCTCAAGAACTTTATGGACATTGTGCAGGAACTCAAGGAAAAACCTTGGGATTCCCGCTTGAACGACATTCTCGATGCATTCGAAGATTTCTTGACAATTCGTCCGGAACCGCCTCAGTCTTGGCAAGACAACTACGCTGCTAGCGGAAAGCAATTTGATTATTATCAAATTGTATTGCCCGAAGATTTCCAGGATCCATACGAAGACGACCTCGGAAACATCAATCGCTTGCGTGGCGAATTTGCGCGCGTGCCGAGCACAATGGCTTTGGAACATGAACTCATTAGCCGTAATTACTTTATCTTTGAAAACGGCCATGCCGAACCGATTCCTGCTCCGCGCCCGATTCTGATGCTCGAAAGCAAGGACCGCGAAGATGACGAAGAACCGCAGGAAGGCGATATCACGTGGGATTGCTGCATTTCGATTTTTGCAGATGGCAGCTATGTGGCGTACAACCTTGACCACGATGATGATGAAGAACTTGGCGAAGATTTCAAGGTCGTTTTTGAAAAGCATATCAAGACGCTTTCAAAGTTGCAACTCGTGATTCCCGTGGAAGGCCGCGACTACGGCATTCTCCGCAGCGACGCGTAACACTCTCGTCATCCTGAGGAGCTATGCGACGAAGGATCCACCGCTCTCACGTCATCCTGAGCGAAGTCGAAGGATCCAGTCAAATCCATAGCGTGTTATAATGCAACAATTCGAAACTGAAATTTACCTGCGCTATAAGCAGATAATACAGGACTCTGTCATTCTCGACCCTGGAGTGCAACGCACGATAGGGGAGGGAATCCATGCAATGTCTTGTAGCCATTCCCGCGAAGACGGGAATCCATCAAGTTCCGTCTCAAAGCCCCGTTCCGTAACTTTGCCTGAAATCATCGACCGTTACGATGCCTTTTGCTTTGATGGCTACGGCACGCTCTACAATCGCGGTAGCTTTGTTTACCCCGGAGCCATGGAATGGTTTCAGTCGCTTCGTCGTGCAGGTAAGCATTTGCGCCTAGTGACCAATGCAGCTTCCGATGTCGATGAAGTCTTGGCTCGCGATGCGGATAAGCGCGGTTTTGATTTTTCGACCGAAGAAACGATTTCGTCGGGAAGTTTGCTCAAGGATTTAGTCGCTGAATTGCGTGGTCACGGGCATGAACTGTGCGAAGTCTATTACATTGGTCGCGAGACGGGCAAGAATGTTCTTGCTAAATGCGGAATCACTGCTGTCCCGATGGATGCAGAACCCGCTGAGCCGATTGTTGCGATTTCTTCTGCGAAGAACACGCCCGAAACGTATGCGCAAGCGGTCAAAATTTTGCAGAAGCCGGGCGCTATTTTGCTCGTGCTCAATTCAGATGCGTGGGCTCCGAAAATTCCAGATGAAAATGGCGTGACTGTACGCGAACCAGTTTCTGGCGCGCTGAGCGAACGCTTGCGTCGTGATTCTGCTTGTGATGCGAATGGGGGAGAAGGCTGCACGACTTATTACTTGGGCAAGCCGTTCCCGCAGATTTGGGAACGTGTAAAAGCTTCGCTTCCGGCGGGCTCTCGCGTGCTGATGATTGGCGATACGCTTGGGACTGATGTGTACGGCGCTAAGATTGCGGGCTTTGATTCTGCGCTTGTTGTCGGTCGAAATGTACCTGCGAATGAGCTCGAGGCTGATGAGGCTGCGCTTGGAATCAGGCCGGATTGGTATTTGGTCCCGTAAAAAATAAGCTTGCATTTTTTATTTTAACACGAAAAACTCACTTATCGTTTCTTTGTAGATATTCCCGTAATTTTTTACGTTATACAGTTGTACGTGCGAGCCTGAAATTTTACTCGCAATTTCGATATACATATCTCTTAAAGAGGCATCGGGAGCTTCGTTCAATAGTTCCATAAAGCCACGAGTAAAACTGTTAGTCAAGTAGATTCCCATTTCTTCGTTTCGTTCATCAGCCTTGCTTGTTTCATAAGGTGATGCAGCTGTCAAAAAAATGATACCAGGGAGCTTTGCTTGCTCTGCTGTTTCTCCGAGACCTCCACTATAGCAGGCTTCCACGGCTACTAGTACCTTGCGGTGCGGAATCTGTTTTATCAGCGAAATAATCCGTTCATAGCTGATTTTATTTTTGCCATATTCCAAATAACCTGGAATTCCGTGCCCACTCCAGAACACAAAAACATTGTCAGTTGATTTGGCCTGAATCACCTTGGGCAAACTTTTGCTTGATTTCCCTGTTAGAATATCTTTCAATTTTTGTGGATCTAGTGAACTTAATTTGTAGTCAATTACGTTGGGCTCATAAACATTGCTGCCATCTAAGCGGACAAATAACTCCCCGGGGTACAGGTTCTGTTCGTGATTCACAAGATCGTCTTCGGCAATTACGATAATGTGATCGTCATCGTAGCCCATTTTTTTGAGTTTTTGGTAAAAGGCAAAGATGTCGGCTTGGAAGCGGTAATTTGGCCATCCCGAAGATGCCGCCACCAAAAGCGCCCAGCGTTTTGAAACATCGGCATAAGAAATATTCGTATCCGCATTGTTGAAAAAACTTGTATCCACATTGGCTTTAAAAATTTCCAGCCAATTGTCCTGCGGATTCACCGAATGCTTTGAATTATCGTTGCTGGTAAAATCATTTGTCACATATTTATGATTAGCAATATTCCACCCACGATATACGGAACCGCTTACGCTGTTGTCTCTATTTTGGAAAGTCCATGAACTTGACACACCCGCTAAATCAGGCAAGTGGCCGTTTTGCAGCGCCAAGAAGTTTTCCTGCATTCCTGCAACCATCCAATCGCCACCGACACCATCTCTTCCTTCTAGCACCGCTCTAATGGATTCGTTCAACTCTAGACCCGACGAAATGGAATAAGAAGCTGCATATGCTAAGATATACAGGGCGTCAAAGAAATGAGCCTCGCCATTGAGGATTCCTTCGTTGAAGTGTTCATGATAAGCTTGAGCAAAACCCGATTCGGGCCTTGCATATAAATCAAAGCCACGGTAAAAATCATAGTGAAGTTTATTCACGATAGAATCTGAGACGAAGTTGCTGGAACATATCACGCGAATTCCTCCGCGTGAAATCACATCTTGTCGATATAGCTCATCATCAAAGGCAAGTGCCATTTTGTCATTGTAAGGCTCAAACAGCAGAACGCTGTACTGGTTTTTACGGTCCAGATAATTTTGCACAAGCGTTCTCAATTCAGTCTCGTCATTATAAAGGAAAATCCTATCAATTTTCAAGTCAAATTCTTCGGCCATAAAGCCAAGCCAGTCCACATAAGAACTGACAAGGTTCCCGTTCAATTCGCTAGAAGGCGCCAAAAGTGTAAGCTCTAATTTTTCTGCAAACGCACCTATTGAAAAGCTCGCCAAATGCGAGAATGCCGATTCTATCAGCATAAAATCATTTTCGACCAAGTTCCACAGGTTCGGCATATTGGCAAAGGTTCGCTGGTATTCCACATTCGAGGACTTCGGTGATAAAATCGGTTTTGTGCTTTGATGCAAAAGCTCTGCCATATGGTACGCCTTGTCTGATTGCGTAGGGCCAACAATGGCCACATAGTCCGTGTCGTGCGCAATCTTTTCCATGTAGGAGTCGATATCGGCATCATCCTGGTTTTTAAATTCCAGCTGTAGTTTTACTTTTTGGTCAAGTCCAGCCTGAGCTTTTTCAATATTTTCCAAAGCCCACTCAGCACTGCGTTTCCAGCGGGGCATTTCAGAAGTCGTTGCCATGACGGCGACTTTAAACTTTTGCGTATTGAAATCGGACTTGGCCGAGGATGAATTGTCGGAGCACGCACAAAGACAAAGCAATGTAACAAACAATAACGAAAGAAGACTATTTCTTGGCATGGCGAGCCTCCTCGCTAACAGCTTCATCATAATACTTGTCATGGCGGGCTTCAAAGTTTTTCGTATCGCCAAAATTTTTGTTGAATACAATCGCCGTGGCGCCATCCTCCAGGCCCAAAGAACGGAAGCGTGGCCATTCCTTACCCGAAAGCCATTCTTCTAGATAACGCATCACGATTTCCTTGATGGAAATCGTCAGTGTAAAAGGCACCTTGGGCAGTACCCCGCTCTGGTCAACATCCATTCCAATCATGAAATGACCCGTATTCGGTAAATCAATCATTGCTCGGCGTGCCCCCTTGATGGCGCCCCCTAGTAGCGGAAATATGGCAGAAGGTCTATCAGCGTCTAGAAAAAAATTCATGACCGAGTACGTCGCCATGTAGGTAAATTCGATGTTGTTAAAAGCGGCTTCGTCATTTTCAGTTTCTGACACATAAATCAGCTGTAGCGAATCTTTCACCGTCTTATGTGCTTCATAACCTTTTCTAAAGCCGTCTATGGAGGTTTCGAGGGTTGCAAATCCAGGAGCCGCCGCCAAAATGAGACATGGGTTTATGCCCAAAATCGCACCGGACAAGTAACTAGCTCCGTAGCGGTCGATAGAAAAGGAATAGACATTTTGCGGGAGCTTCGCTGAATCGGCCTCAAATAGTAAGACTTTGTTTCCATGCCCCGTAAAATTGGCATCGAGTTTTTGTGCCAAGCCCACGTATTCCGAAGATGCTAATATTAGCAGCGATGAATCTGTGTCTGCATTTTTTTTGAGCCACGATTTTACAAGAGAGTCTGCTTCGTCTAAGGTTTCTGGCTGTACCAACTGAAATGGAACCTCTTGATTTTCGTAGAACCTAAAAAGTCCTGCCAATATCTGGTCATTGTAACTGTTATCGCCGATACCGTTGATGCTTGCAACCAATGTGATATTTGCAATTCCCGAATTATTTTCGGAAACGCCAACATGTTCGCTGTCAGAACAAGCGAACAGAAAAAGCAAAAATAATCCAAAAATAAATCTAATCATCATTGTCATAAAATGTGAAATATTCCCCCAAGCGGGGGAACATTCTAGCTAGTTAATTCTCTAGTAGATCAGCTCTAGCTGTCTTTTTTTTCGGTCTTAGTGGGGACTACGACACCGAAGTCAGACAGGATGCTGGAGCCTTCCATATAGGCCTTGAGTTTTGCTTTGCGGTCCACGGCTTCTTCACCGAGACTTTCGTCGATCAGCTCGTAGAGCGGCAGCAGACGGTTGCCTGAGAAATCGATAAGCGTTGCGTTTTCGGCGAGTGTCGATTTCCAAGCATTCACATCATCCCTCTTCAAAATTTTGGAATCCGTAATCTTCAACGCCTTATCGGCATCGCCGCCGGACACGGTCACCTTGATATTCAGTTCGTCAAGTTCTTCTTCGAGGCTTCCATATACTTCTTCGTCTATGAACGCTTCTACGTTAAACGCATTCCCGTATTCGGCCTTTGCATAATCAATAAGTTCAAATGTATAGGCTTGATTTGATGCCATAGCTTGACGGATACGGCCACCTAGAGTAGCACCCAACACAACGTGAGTTCCGTAACGTTGAATCAATTTCTTGAAACCTGCGTTATCGCTCGGATATTTCTTGTCGATGCCGTTAATGGCATTATAGGCTGATTTTTTCATATTGGTGGTTATGGCGTCATCCAAATCGCTTTCTTCAAAGTCGACCGATGTTACGGCAACATTGACATAGGCTACTGCAAGTTCAATGAATTCATTTTCATACGTCCAATCAGTAAACGCTGTTTCGTATTCGCCAGAGAACCAGCCTGCATCAAAACTGATACCGCCCCATTCATCTAACCACTCTTCATATTCGTAAAAGCCCGAACCATACCATCTAAGGAAATCAACCTTAACATTGGTGGGGCTTTGCGAAATTACTTCATCTTCGATCAAGGTCTTGGTGTCAAAGATTTCGGCCTTGAGTGATCCGTAATCGGCATAAGCACCGGTAAGGGCGTCGTAGCCATAGCCAACGGCATAGATCTTGTTCGATTTCGACAACACGCTTGCATTATCATCATAGTCGCCACTATACTTCTGTACTATGGTAATGGTCTTGTTTAGTGATGTGTCTTCAGGGTACACGAAGCGCAGGTTTCCTGAAAAACGATCATCCATATCGTTCAAGCCCAAGCGAATTTTGACGGTTGCGTCGCCTTCGCCCGAAATCTGGCTAATGGACTGGATGAACTTCGTTTCGTCTTCGATTTTCCATTTGCCGTCGGCCACGATCTTAAAATCGTAGGTGCTGTCCTTCATGTCGAACACCAATGTGTCGCCGGCAGTCTTGCCTGACACTTCGACTGCAATGGAGTTCACGTTCCCCCCGCTAGGAGAGCTTGAGTCGGAACATGCGACAAGACCTGCGGTCAAGGCGCATAAGAGGGTAAATTCTGCAGAGAATTTGTTGGTTTTTGAGTAATTCATGATTTCCCTCCTTCTTAGGAAGTGTTTTAGGCGCTTTGGGCGCTTTCTATTTGTAAAATATTTTTTTTGATAAGAATGTCAATGATTATTGTAATAAAATTGTATCAAAATTTGAATATTCCAAGTTGGAGCATTTTGGAAAAAAAGAGGTTGCGCCTTGTTTCTCTTATTTCGAGCGTCAACAGGGTTTGATTCGTCGCCAGTCACCGCTTCGCGGCTGACGACTCACCCTAACGGGCTTATCGCTTGCGCGATAATTCCAAAATTCGCTCTTCGGACTTCGTCCATGATCGAATTTTGTCGAACCCTCTTCTCGGGTTCTCGACTTGTTCACAATATAAAATAAATGGACCCCAAAAGGGATCCATTTATTTTAGAGCGGGAAAAGGGTCTCGAACCCTCGACATCGACCTTGGGAAGGTCGCGCTCTACCAACTGAGCTACTCCCGCGTTGTGTTGCCTTAATTTAGTAAAATTAGGGGGCTTGTAAAGGGACGCTCCTCTTTTTTTCTATCATTGGAATATGCAAAATCTGAAGTTGAAATCGATTTGTGGGGCGTTTGTTGCCCTCTTTTGTTTGGGCTCTTTGAACGATGCTAATGCAGAAGAACGTTCCATGTGGCAACGTTTCGCAAATTTCTTTACGCCGACGGGTTCTGTAAAGGGTGAGGGCCCGATTTACGATGAACTCAAGGGTGTTGAAACGCAGATTGATAAGATTGAAGTTCAGTATTCTAGAGAACGTCGTCCTGGCAACAAGACACGCTATCGCAAGCAGTTGGATAGTTTGCGCAATGTCCGCGATTCCTTGATTACGGTGATTGAGAAAATGCCGTCATCGGTGACTTCGGTTTCTTCATCGAGTGTTGCGAAATCCGTGCCGAATGTCGCGCAGCCTAGCTCTGGCGCTTTGTCGAGTGCTGTATCAAGTGCTGCGCAGTCGAGTTCTGCTGCTGATTCTGCGACGGTGGCTGCTAGCAGTTCTGCAAATGCTGCTTGCGTTCACGATACAATCTTTGTGCACGATACGCTTGTCGTACGCGATACGGTCGTGATTCACGATACTTTATACGTTGTGCTTGCGAACAAGCCAAAAGCAACATCTAAAGAAAAGAAGAAAGGGGCCGAAGCCCCTACGAAATAACTGGATTCATCCTCCCTTCGGTCGTCAGAATGACATCTCCTATTCCTTAATCGTATATCCCGAGCGGAAGTTCTCGATCAAGCAACTGCTGATGCTCACGCTAGTGTCGTATTCGGGAATGTCCTCGCGCTTGACCCAAGTGGCGCAAGCGAGTTCGTCTGCTTGCATGTGGATGGTCGGGTCTCCGTCGAGTTCAGCGGTGTAACCCGAAATCAACGATTCCGAGAACGGCCATGGCTGGCTGCCAAAGTACTTGATGTTCTTCACGCGAATGCCCGCTTCTTCCATGGCTTCGCGCTTAACTGCTTGCTCTAGTGATTCGCCGATTTCTACGAATCCTGAAATGAGGAACATGCGCGTTTTGTCGGGATTGTCCAAATTACGGGCCATCAAAAGCTCGTTGCCATTGCGAATAGCGACGATCACGACGGGCGAAATCTTGGGATAGACGGTGTTCTTGCAGCTCGGACAAATCATGGAGCGTTCTTTTGTGCCACGCTTCATGAGGCATCCACATTTGCCGCAGAATTTGTTCAAACCTTCCCACTTGGCGATGTGTGCTGCCGTTGCGCCGCCGAGACGTTCCAAATGATTCTCGAGAGTGCGGAACGTGCGGTTTCCGCGGAACTCGTATTCGTCTGGAATTTCAGGCAGGTTCGTGTTGCACAAGAAGTATGCTGCGTCGTCGATGCTAATCAGATAATGGCATTCGCATTGCGGAAAATCGCTTACACGCGGGATTTCGTAGTTGTCGCCGTTCTTTTTAAAGAGCGTCTGTTCGCCATTGTGAATAATCAAGTAGTCGGTCGGCTTAGGGTCAATCGTCTTAAATTCGTTATCTAACTTGTGCGGTGCAATTTCGTGAATCATAGGATATTTATTGTTTTATTTCTTCTTGAAAAACCTTTTGGCGGTGGAGACGCCCACGAATGAAAAGAGAATTCGTCCAATCATCTGCGTAGCTTTTGTGACTTGCGGGTAGATGTGGCGTGCATTGCGGACAATCCACACAAACCAAAGCGGCGATAAGAATGCGTGTGAAAAACGCAATTCTAGGAATTGAATGAATTTATCTAGAAACGTGCGACTTTCTCCAGGGAGCTTTTCGTAGAGGCTCGAATTGCGTACTGCCTTTGCCCACTGCAAATTCGTCTGGAGCTTTTCGCTCCAGGTCTTGTTGCCTTCGCCAATGGCGTTGCTTTCATGAATGCGGTAGTAAATGACCTTGTCCGCAATTGATGCGTAACCATTTTCGGCTGTGGCGCAAAGCGTAATCCATTGGTCGTGAACGGGAACATCTTGCGGAATCGGAAGCACCGTGTGGAGGAGGGCTGCCTTGAAAGCGACCATGCAGCCGGTCACGTTTGTGTAGCCGGTGAGGAGTGCTTGCTGGCTCAATTGTTCTACGATGCCTGCTTTTTTGCGCCAGGATTTTTCGATGATTTCGCCTTCGCCATTGATGATTTCGGCATCGCCAAAAATCATGGAGTTTTCGCCAATCTTTTGACTCATGACTTCGAGTTTGTTCGGAGCCCAAATGTCGTCTTGGTCGGCGAGGAAAATCAAATCTTCGTCATCGAGCAATGTGGCGGCTTTCTCTAACGCAGTCGAAAAAGCGGCACGGTGCCCTCTGTTCTTTTCGAATCGCGTGATTTCAAGCGGGAGTTTGCCTTTGTAGCTTTCGAGAATCTCGCAAGTGCTATCCTTGGATCCATCATCGACTGCGATAATAACGTCGGCAGGCTTGGTCTGCTGAACGAGCGACTCGAGCATTTCGCCGAGGTATTTTTCGCCGTTATAGGTCGCAAGCGTAATGCAAAGTTTCATGCTCAGCGCCAAAGGATGTGCCACGCGAGGTAAGCGCGGTATGCGATTCTAAAGTAAAGGCTGTTCGTACTCTTGCCGCCCGTGAACGAAACGGTGTTTTCGTGACGGCGGTAAAGCTGCAAAACTTCGTCTTGGTAGCCGCACTTGAAATGCTTTTGTGCGTAATACGAAACCCACAAATCGTGTGCGACGACTTTCGGCGGGAACGGCATGCAAGCGTCTTTCACCTGCTTGGTAAAGCACATGCACGCACCGAGCCAGCAATTGTTAATGATGTTTCGCAAGAGCGATTTTTTCATCGGCCACTTTTCGTCGTAATGGCGTTCCTTGATCACGTTCAAGTTGGCGTCAACGAGCGAGCAGTTGCAAAGTACGGTATCGTAGCCACCATCTTTGAGGAACTTTTCCATCTTGTCGAGCTTGCCTGGCAACCACACGTCATCTTGGTCGGCGAAGTAGATGATATCGCCGGAGGCTTGACGCATGGCGTTTTCGAAGTTGTGTGCTACGCCGTGGTTCTCGTTGTGGAAAATCTTGATGCGCGGATCGTTGTAGCTCTCGACGATTTTCAAGGTATCGTCTTTCGAAGCGTCGTCAGAAACAATCAATTCGTCATCGTCGCGAAGTTGCGGGATGATGCTGTCGAGCTGTTCCTTGATGTACTTGGCTCCGTTGTAGGTCGCCATGCAAATGCTTCTCATACCTAGAACCAACTATACAAAATTTTGTACATCAAAAACTTGTGGTACGGCAAACCGAAATCTTTATGGAGTAATTTTGCGACTTGGAAGAACTGTTTTTGCCCAGCGCGAGCGGTGGCGCGTTCAAAAAAGCCCTTGGATGCCTGATTTGCGCCCAGCGTGTTGCTGGTGTGCTGGCGGTAAAGAATTGTCGTTTCGTCGAGAATCGAGATGATGCCGCCTTTGAAATGGACGCTGAGAGCAACCCATTCGTCGTGCATGGTCGCACGGGGCGACATCGGGAGCGAGGCTTCTTTGGCGGCGCGGTTGAACATCATCGTGCAACCGGTAACTACATGACGCACGCAAATTAATTCCGGGTGTTTGCGGAAAACATCAATTTTTAAGTCGGCGTTGAAAGAATCTTTGATGGGGGATAGTTGCTCGTCGACAACTTTCAAGTCCGTCGCGACGAGAACCGGCGCAGTTCCCTCAATTTCTTTCATTCTCGCAAGTGTCTTCTCGACCTTCGTCGGCAACCAAATATCGTCTTGGTCGCAGAACATGTAGTAGTCAGAATCGGCTTCTTGCAATAAAGTCATAAAGGACTTTGCGGCTCCCTTATGCTTTTGCGAATCTTCAAGGACCGTAATGCGATCCGAAAACTTTTGACGATATTCCTCGACGATTTTTAGTGTGTCGTCTTTGGATCCGTCGTCGCGGATGTACAAATGGAAATCATCGCAAGATTGCTGAAACAGTGAGTCAAGCTGTTCCCTGATATACTTTGCGCCGTTGTAAGTGGCTAGCAGAATCGCAATCTGGTGTGACATTGTATAATTGGTTGTGTGATATGGAATGTGGAGTTGCTGAGTCATCCTCGCTACGCGAGGATTCATAATGTTCTTATACATGCGTTAATCAAGAATTATGGTTCCTCCTTCGGAGGATGACTCTTTCTCTCGTCTGTAGGCACGAAGTGCCGTTCTCTACTCCAAGTACGTGTATCCGTAAAGGCCGGAACGATAGATGTTCAGGAATTCCTTGCCTTCCTGAAGCGTAATCTTTCCTTCCTTCACAGAGCGCGTGACCCAGTTTTCCATGTTGCGGACAAGAGCCTTGTCGCTGAAGTTCACGTAGTCGAGCACGTCTTCCACGGATTCGCCGTCAATCACCTTGTCGATGTCGTAGCCGCCGTTGTCGTTGCAGACAATGTGCACAGCGTTCGTATCGCCAAAGAGGTTGTGGAGGTCACCGAGGATTTCCTGGTATGCACCGACGAGGTAAACTGCGATAAAGTATGGTTCGTCCTTCTTGATCGGGTGGAGCGGAATGGTGCGAGCCACTTCGCCACCGCGAACGAACATGTCAATCTTGCCGTCACTATCGCAAGTCACGTCCTGGATGGTCGTTTCGATAGTCGGTTCTTCGTCCAAACGCTGGATAGGCATAATCGGGAACACCTGATCGACGCCCCAGCTGTCCGGCAAACTCTGGAACAAACTAAAGTTGCAGAAGTACTTCTCGGCCAAGAGGCGCGGGAGTTCGCTTAATTCATAAGGCGGATGGCGCAAATCGCGGGCGAGCAAATCGACCTTGCGGGCGATGCTCCAGAACAAACGTTCGCTCATAGCGCGAGTCTGCAAATCCACGTCGCCCATCTTGAATCCACTCAAGGTGTCGTCGTTAATCTGCATGGCATCGTGCCAGCTTTCGAGCAAGTTCTTCGGGGAAAGGCTCTTGTAAATGCCGTACAAGTCCTTGAGCGCTTCCGGTGCGTCTTCGCTGATTTCGTGAATGCTTTCGTCAAAGAATGCCTGGCCTGCGGTTTCCAAAACGTTGAACACCAAAATCGAGTGGTGTGCCGAAAGAGCACGGCCCGATTCTGCAATAATGTTCGGATGCGGAACATCGCCGTTTTCGCAAGCTTCGTACATCGCATAGACGACGTCGTTTGCGTATTCCTGGATGGAATAGTTCACGGAGCTAGCGTTAGAACTGCGCGTACCGTCGTAATCCACGCCGAAGCCGCCGCCCACGTCCACGAATTCAAGGCCCATGCCCATCTTTCTAATTTGGACGTAGAACTGCGACACTTCGCGGAGTCCATTCTTGATATGGCGAATGTTCGTAATCTGGCTACCCAAGTGGAAGTGGATGAGCTTCATGCAGTCTTCCATCTTCTCTTCCTTGATGTAGTCGAGAGCTTCCAAAAGTTCAGAACTGTTCAGGCCGAACTTGCTGTGGTATCCGCCGGATTCTTCCCACTTGCCGCTACCAGAGCTCGCAAGCTTGATGCGAATGCCGATGTTCGGGCGAACACCGATACGGCGAGAAAGATCCACGACCAAGTGGAGTTCGTTCATCTTTTCGACGACGATGAAAATCTTCTTGCCCATCTTCTGTGCGAGGAGAGCAAGTTCGATAAAGTCTTCGTCCTTGTAGCCGTTGCAGATAATCAAGGCGTCCGGGTTCTGCATGTTGGCGAGAACCGCGTGGAGTTCCGGCTTGGAACCTGCTTCAAGACCGATGTTGAACTTGGAACCGTGACTTACCACTTCTTCCAAGACCGCACGCTGCTGGTTCACCTTGATCGGGAAGATGCTGTAATGTCCGCCCTTGTAACCGTATTCAGTCGTTGCCTTGGTAAAGCATTCGTTAATCTTTTCGATGCGGCTGTCCAGAATGTCCGGGAAACGGAGCAACACCGGAGTAGAAACATCGCGGAGAGAAAGCTCTTGAACAAGGTCGTAAAGGTCGATGCTCGGGCCGCCATTTTTGATCGGCGAAACTGTCGCGTGACCTTTGTCGTTAATGTCGAAGTAGCTTACGCCCCAACCCTTGACGTTGTACAAGTCACGGGAATCGTCAATGCGCCATTTTTTCATTGCACAACCTAGTCAACCAACACAGGGTTGAAGTCTTCGTTCCACGGGAGACCGTACTTCGTGAGGGCTTCCATGAACGGATCCGGATCGAATTCTTCGACGGTATGCACGCCCGGCTTGTTCCACTTGCCGGTAAGCACCATCATAGCACCGCACATTGCCGGAACGCCAGTCGTGTAGGCGATAGCCTGGCTGCCGAGTTCCTTGTAGCATTCCTGGTGGTCGCAGACGTTGTACAAATAGTATGTCTTCGGCTTGCCGTCCTTAGTGCCCTTGAAAATGCAACCGATGTTCGTCTTGCCAACAGTGCGGGGGCCGAGGCTTGCGGGGTCCGGGAGGAGAGCCTTGAGGAACTGGATAGGCACGATGTCCTGACCCTGGAACTTGATCGGCTGGGTGGAGAGCATGCCCACGTCTTCGAGGCAACGCATGTGGTCGAGGTAGCTCTGGCCAAACGTCATGAAGAAGCGGATGCGCTTGATGCCCGGGATGTTCTGGGCGAGGGATTCAATTTCTTCGTGGTGGAGGAGGTACATGTCCTTCTTGCCGACCTGTGCGAAGTTGTATTCGCGCTTGATGCTCATGGCCGGGATTTCAACCCAGTGGCCCTTGCCGTTTTCGTCGGTGTCCCAGTAGCTACCCGGAGCAGAGACTTCGCGGAGGTTGATTTCGGGGTTGAAGTTAGTTGCGAACTTGTAACCGTGATCGCCACCGTTGCAGTCGAGGATGTCGATTTCTTCGATGGTGTCGAACTGGTGCTTCAGGGCGTAGGCGCAGTAGGCCTGAGAAACACCCGGGTCAAAGCCGGAACCGAGCAAAGCCGTGAGACCAGCCTTTTCAAACTTTTCTTTGTAAGCCCACTGCCAGCTGTAATCGAAGTAGGCACTGAAGCCCTTTTCCTTGCAGCGCTGGTCGTAAACCTTGCGCCATTCCGGATCGTCGATGTTTTCCGGTTCGTAGTTGGCCGTGTCCATGTAGTTCACGCCGCATTCGAGGCAGGCGTCCATAATGGCGAGGTCCTGGTACGGAAGTGCAATGTTCATCACCAGGTCCGGCTTGTATTGCTTGATGAGAGCAGAGACGTTCTCGGCCTTGTCGGCATCTACTGCGGCTGTCGTGATGACAGTCTTTGTGTTCGGGCGGAGTTCCTGGGCCAGCTTTTCGCAATTTTCGCGATGACGGCTTGCGATACAGATTTCGCTAAAAACTTCGCTGCAGGTGCAGCACTTCTTGATAGCAACTGTGGCAACGGCGCCACAACCGATAATCAATGCTCTTGCCATTTTTTGTTTGTTCCTCATTTGTTGAGAGTTAATCCATCGGGATGGCAATCCCGGTAGAGTATGTTGATATATTACAAGGTAGAAACTTTTGCGAATGGCGAGCGAAGCGAGATAATTTACAGGCCTATTTTGCGTTGTCATTCCCGCGAAGGCGGGAATCTTCGAACCTGTTTTTACAATGTCATTCCCCGCGCTTGTCCTCGTGCTGTCATTCCTCACTTGATGGGGAATCTCCTATCGGGGCGATAGGAGCCACTAAACTCTTGGCTCCGAAGATTTATTCCCTTGACTGTGCTTTTGTCTGCGGCGACAGTTCGCGTGTCAAAATGTCCCGATGGTGAAATAAATGCCTCTCCAGAATTTCATGTTGAACTTTTTATCAAAAGTTTGGATAAATTCATTTAGTATGGGGTCGATTTGCTCAGCCCACCAAGACATATCGAGAATGACCGCTAACTTATCGAATGAATCTTTCAGCTTTTGCCAGTCTTGCTTTAATGACGATGCTGGTGTTCGCTCCGTCCCGCACGAATTTTTTGGGCGTACTTTCCTTGACGTTCTTGTCCTTGACAATGGCATCTGCTTCGGCCGTGCCGAACCCAATCGCGAAAATCAATAAGAAAACGAATTTGCTCATAGCAGGAATATACAAATTAGTGATGCAGCAAATACGAAAAACGCCGGATAAACCGGCGAGTGTTTTAAAATAGCGTTTTTTCTACGACACTTTCGATAACAGGAGTAACCCATTCTTTTACGTTATCCTCGGACCTTGTCGGACTCTTCATCTCGACCATGACGATGTTCCTATGAGGTGTTATGCGGACTGCCTCGCAATGAATGATATCTTGGTCTTTGGGATAAATACAAGTTAGACCGTAGTTCTTTTCATTGTCGTAAGTGATTTCGTTGACGGAATCTGTTGGGTAAAATTTTGAAAGGAAATATTTGGTGTGGAATTCAATGTATTCTTGATCGCTCAGACCGTCAGCAGGGTGAAAATTAGTGTCAACTTTCATGTATGTAGGTGACATTGCCATAATTCTGGTGATGACATCATCTTTGATGTATGTGAACGATGCAAAACTTCTTTCGTAGGTGAAAATCGGCTGTGAATATTTGTACTCACTGTTCTTTGTTATAAACTTCAAATCGATTTCCATAGGCTCGGGAATTTCCGTGTAAATGTACATCGTTTCTGTCATGAAACGTGGCAAAAAGACTGAAGCTGATTTGGAATTGCCGGAACCGGCACAGCCTGCCAAGAAAAATGCAGCCAAAGTGGCAAATGTAAATAAAGCTTTTTTCATAAAAATCTCCTTTGTTTCAAATTATAATTAATTTGAATGAGGTTGTCTTTTATGATTATTTACTCTCGCCCCATTCAACTTGTAATACCGAATTTCTTTATTGTGCGGGTGATTGTGCTTTTGCGACTTTGAACCGCGGCGAATCCCACGACTGCCGAAAATCGATTCTGTCGCCTGCGATGTGTCCCGTGCAAACCATTTTTCGAGCGAGTCTAATCCCGCATTTCCAAGCACAGCTAAATCATAGCCGATAACTTTTGCTGCTCCCGCCGCACGAGCTGTATCCAATTGCACAGAAAGCCTTGCGCTGTTGGCAAGTGCATGCGAATCATCCGTGCGGAACAATTCCATATCTACCCAAAAATCGATACTGTATTTGGCGCAGGCACGAGCCATTGCTCGCTCATAATTCCCTACAGTCGAAATGTCTGCGTGAACTTTCCCTGCGTCGCTTGCACCGATGCCGTCTTGCACAGCGATAACATCCGGCTTGAAGCCTGCCGCAAAAAGCGATTCGAAAAATGCTTGCAATTTTTCAGGTGTTTCCAAGTTCTGGTTGTAAAATGGAGCGGCCATGACCTTCCAGCCCTTAGCTTGTGCGGCTCGCGTGACCGGGATCAGAAAATGCGTCGCAAGTGCAGCCGCAGTCGCATCATCCCGAAGTCCGTCCCAATAATAACGTGCAATCTCCTGAGGAATATAAACTCCTTCAATTACAGTTTCGTTCCCGTAAAGAGCGTACAGCTCGTCGAGCACATGCAAATTCCGCGCCGCGAGTGAATCAAGCTGCGAGACTGTTGGCGGTGTGTACCAGTTTTCGCCATCGTAATAAAGTCCAAGCCAAAGCTTGTTCCCGGCGGCTTTTGTTGCGTCAATACTCTTTGGGAAAAGTTGGTTGTTCTTGTATTGCGTATTCTGCAAAAAATCCAGTTGCGAAGGGTAATACAAATGCGTCTTTTCAACCGCCGCATATTGCAACACGATTTGCTCCATGCCGAGTGCGTGCAAACGCTCATGCATGTGGTTAATCGAATCCGCCGACTGATAAGCCGTTGTCCATCCCGCATCAAATACACCATTCAAATTTGCGGCTTCCGCATGCATCGAAAAACCGCTCAACGCGAGCGCAAACGAAAAACAGCGGGGGAGGAATCGAGTGACGAACATAACAGAAATATAATCTGTTTTTTATGTATATTAAAATCTATGCGCGATTTTTTGCCGACGCTATATTGGAGCTAATTTAAGACCCCGTTTATGAAGTTCAAATTCTTTTCCATTTTGCTGTGCGCCGTGACGGTTCCCTTCGCTCAAAGCGTTTCGGACACCGTCTCGTTTGTCAACTTCGAAAATCGCGAAGTCGGCGTTTACGGCAATGATGCGGCCAAAGAAGACTTCAAACGCAACAGCACCGATAAAAGCTGGTGGTACGCCATGGAAAAGAACAATGGAGAAAATTCGCGCGTTGTCTATGACGGCGAAAAACACGGCAACGTGCTGCAACTCAAATATCCCAAAGGCTGCCTCGGTCCGAACGGCAATGAAAGCTTAGGCGCACCTGCATGCGCCGGGCAGATCATCCAACCGCTTGAACGAACTGCCGACACCATGTGGAGCGCGTATGACATCTTCTTCGAGGATGGCTTCGAATTCAACCTCGGCGGAAAACTCCCCGGACTATGCGGCGGCAAGTGCTATACCGGCGATGCGATGCCCGCGACTGGCGATGGGTGGAGCGCACGAATCATGTGGCGCAGGGGCGGCAATGCCGTGCAACTCATTTATTTCATGGGGCAAATTTCAAACTTCGGCGACGATTTTAAATGGGACTTGGGCGGAACAATCCCACAAAAACAGTTTACCACCGGCAAGTGGCACCGCATTGTCAATAAAGTTTCCATGAACACCGTATCTGCCCCCGGCAAAGGCGACAAGAATGGTCGCGTGCAAGCTTGGCTCGATGGCGAACTTGTGCTAGACGTAGACACATTGCGCCTCCGCGACTACGATACGCTCCATGTAGATAAATTCTATCTCTCCACATTCCATGGCGGAAGCACCGCCGAATGGTCGCCAACGCACGATTGCTATATCCGTTTCGACAACGTTACTGTTTCGACGGATTCTATTGCTGTAACGGAAAAAGCCCCCGATGAATTATCGAAAGTCTTAATGATACCGCGAACTCGCACTGAAGTGCGCTCTGCTAAGCCGTTCCGTGTCAATGGCTCCAAAGTTGGAACTAAAAAAGCACACTACGAAGTTGATGTGTATAAATGAAGTGCTTGTCGAAACATCGCCTAAGAAAATTTCATCAAACATGATTACTCCTTGTTTTTTACCCAGTGACCTTTCTTTGACGCGCCTTCCCAAGCGTAGCCAAGTTTTTTGAGATCGCGTCTAACTGTAATTCTTGCTGTGTTCAACCGTTCTGCAATAGTATTTATCGGGATGCTTTCATTTTCTGCAATGAATTTTTCTATAAGGGATAATCTATTTTGAGGCTCATTTTGAGGCTCATTTTGGGGTTCATTTTGAGGCTCATTTTGGGTAAGAATCCTGCCGTTTAATTTGGCTAGCGGGAAAGTTACCACCGTATAGCCGGCCTCTTCACTCCAGAATGGCTCTGGGGAACCTTCAGCCTTGCAGACTTCAATAATTCGCTTAACTCCCGAACCCCATTTTTCCAAATATGTGGTTTGGTACAGTACATTGGCTAAAACCTCGTTTCGCGGAAATGATTTATGCACTCGCTTGATTGTTTTTGGAGTCAATTGATGCGGCAGTAGCCCTGGGCTCTCTATTTCAATGCGGTCGTCATAGATGGCAATGCCGATAGAGCATTGGTAAATGTCATAATCTCTATGGCACAAGGCGTTAATCAAAGCCTCGCGTAGTGCTTTGACGGGAACATCGAGATGTTCTTCTCTCATAATACCCTTGATTTCGCCACTTAAAGATAAATGCTTGAAAAAGAACGCCATTCCCGCGTCTAGCAATTCAAAGAAGTTTCCGAACGCCTGCTGGTTATCGATGAAGTAATCCTTATCCGTTCCTCTAAAACGCGCTAAGCGAACCTCGTAAAAAATGGGCTTTTTTCGAGAAAATAAAAACGCTGCAGCATTTCTCACCTTACCGTTATCAAGCAGATTCCATTTTTCTAGAATAACTTCGATCGGTTCAGAAAGCGATTCTTCAGGGATTCTGCGTTCTTCAACACCGAGGCGGACGAGTCCGCGAATTTTCCGTTCATCCAAATCTTCGATAGTGATTTTATCTGCTACACGCATTTCCCACGAGAACTGGTGCGGAAAGTTTTGCCGAACTCTTTCGTCAAACATGTCCCTGGGCATTACCTTGGTAACGCTCTCCAATCTGTAATACGGCTTCCCGTGAAAAGTATAAGGCTTTTGTCCATAAACCCAAGGATTGAACCTCAATACAATTACTTGAAAATTCGGTTTGTTTGGGATATCGACATATTCAATGACCGGACAGACTGCGGGCTCAATCCCAGCCAAAGCCTGAGCAATATCGCGGCGAGTCGATTCAGATACAATCTGACCCAAAATTTTTAAAGATGGGGATACCCCAAAAACAAGAATGCCACCATCGGAATTCAAGAATGCACATGCGGAATGCATGCCTTCCCGAAGTTCACCTGTTGACTTCTTCAGTTCGATATTCTTTGTTTCATCTTTTGATATAAGTTGTTCTAATTCATTAAAGCCCATAAATTTCACCTGTTCAAAATCTTGCAATAACACGAACGCTTGAATACGTCGTGTCGAGAGGTTTGTGCAAAAATTGCGACAAACGTGATTTACAAGGCCACATTGTGCCTTGTCGATTTTATGTGGATTTTCCGAGCGATGCCCGGGAGGATGATCTTGCGGTGTTGTTGGCGAGGGTTTTCCTCGGCGTTACTTGGCGCCCGCCTTAGCGAACGCACCCGAGCAGGTCGTGTTCCTGCCAGCTATCCAACAGCATCAACAAGAAGGTTGATGGGCCCCATCGCGGATGCACGTACGGACCATAAGGTCTATGCCGACTGTCACAGGGATTGTCGAAATAACGATTATAATATAAACAAACAGAATGATGGGTGCAAGAGGGGGATGTTTCCCCCTGTCTTCAGCCCGGCTTTCCCGCATCGTCATCCTGAGGCGTGAAACGCCGAAGGATCCAGTCACACATTACTCAGCCGGCTCTTCCGCCACCCCTTCGCCTAAGGGCTGCGCCCTTAAAAACCTGAATGCTGAGAATGCTAGGTTCTTGTTAGACCATTTTGTTGGCGTCAACAAAATGATAGGCTTTGATATAAAATTTCTTTAAAACTCTTGCCGATTTGCTGAAATAAGTCTGTTTTTTTGCGAGGATGAAATGTAATTAACTTTTTTTAAAAAAATTTGTTTTTCTACTTGACTTTTTTGTTAAAATTTATACATTTATGTAGGGAAGGAGAAAAGGATTCAAAATAAACATATGAACGAAATATTAGAAAAAAAATTACCGAGTATAGCCAAAGCAATGCAAAAGGCTTATGATGATCTTCTTCCGCAGAAGACTCCTAGAAAGTTGGAAACTCACAATTCTCTGTCGTTTTTAAAGTGGGATTGTATTAATACTTGCCTTAAAGAACTTGATGGTTCTCGGACATTTGAAGTTAGGAAAACTCGACGGGGCTCTTGGAGTTTCCTTTTGCTGTTTGAATCGGATAGTCAAACGATTATTACTTTAATTCGAAGAAGTCGGTTCAAAAATATTCAAAAATCTCGTTCTGATGCGAGGCCTCAGTATCTCCGAGAAATTATTTGTGTTAATAATAAGTTAAAAGGTGATGGTGCTCCGTATCTTTTTTGGGATGATGCTGAAATTAAAGGTTTTTCTAATGCAATGACGAAGGAATGCGAATCTTTTTCTTCAATGAAGGATATTTGTGAAGCGAGGCATGTGTTTGTTGTATTTGACGATTTTAATGATCAGTTGTGTTATCTTTCGGCTATTGTTGTTGACTCCAATTTTTTCCAGGTTGGAAGTGCAGTAGATATGTTGGGCTTAGTTAATAATGAGGTGCCGCTAGAGACTGTTCCTGTTGAATCCGAAAAATCTACTATGGTTCGGCTATCTGCAATTGCACTTAAAATTCGTGAAGAACGTAGTGCTGCAAATCAAGATAAATAGCGGATATAAAAATGCAATTTAACGGTATGCGTTTGAGGAAAGCTCGTTATTATAATGGGCTTTCTGTTGATGAATTGGCTTCAAAAATTGGTGTAAAGAAACAAAGTATATCCCAATTTGAAAGCGGAAAAATAAATCCTTCTACAGAATCTTTATGGGCAATGAGTCGAGAATTGCATTTCCCTATGAGTTATTTTTTCCAGAATGATGCCGAATCTAGTGATAAGGTTAAAGGAACGACGTATTTTCGTTCTTTAATAAATACAAGTAAAAAATATAGGCAGGAACAGATTGTTAAAATGGAACATGTGGCTGCAATTTATTCCTTTCTAAATACTTATATTGTTTTTCCGAAGATTAATTTGCCAGAGATAGGTGAGGGTGCATCACCGAAAGAAGCTGCTAAGATACTACGTAGGTATTGGAATCTTGGAAATGGTCCAATTACGGATTTGATTCAGATAATGGAAAAAAATGGTATTATTGTGACGACTTTTAAAACAACGTCAGATAATATTGATGCATTTAGTCATAAATATGATGATTTGTTTATTGTTGTGTTGTCTCAAAACAAAAGTGTTGCTGCGAGATCTTTTTTTGATGCAGCTCATGAATTGGGACATATTGTGCTTCATGATTGGTATGAAGATATCGAGGAATTGTCGCATGAAGATTTTAAACAACGTGAAAAAGAAGCTAATGAATTTGCTGCGTCCTTTCTATGTCCAGAGGAGTCTTTTCGAATAGATTTTAATGCTACACGAGGGAATGCTTTGGAATCATATGCTATATTAAAACGTAAATGGCATATGTCCATAGAAGCTTTGCTGTATCACGCAAATAGATTGAAGTTGATAACCCCATCTCAATATCAGTATAGCTATAGGGTTCTTCATAAAAAAGGATGGTATCGAAACGAACCTTATGACGATATGATTACATTACCTCCACCAACGCTATTCCATGATGCTATTAAATTATTGTTGAAGGAAAATATTTTTACAACAATAACACTAATGCAGAGCTTGGAAGATAGTGGTTGTGCTATGAATTATGATCAAGTTGAAATGCTTTTAGGATTGCCTGAAGGAATGCTTGCTCCAGACGTGTCGTATACTAGTAATATTTTGGAAATAAATAGAAGGGAATAAAAAACACCCTTGCGATGGTGAAAATTCCATATCGGGTCTTCCGCCACCCCCTCGCCTAAGGGCTCCGCCCTTAAAAACCTGAATGCTGAGAATGCTAATAGCTTGCTAGACCATTTTGCCGATGTCGGCAAAATGGTGTTGCAGGCGTTTTTCGAGTTGCTGCGATCATTTTCGTGATCTCACGAAAATGATCGTTTTTTTAGCAAAAAAAATCTTAATTTGCTTTGTTAATTTTAACAAAACATTTTTAGGGCGTGATGCACTTTTGTTGTTGTTAAATAAACCATATCGCTGAAGTGAGCGAAATGGTTTGTTTTTCCGATTTTATTTTTCTTTTATTATTTTCGCTCTTTCTCTCAAATAATTTGCTAATGCTTTATCGCAGCAGTATACATAGCAGCCTTTCATTCCGCGTGTCATCAGAGTTCTATATGTATTTTTGATGATTTCATCGGCAATCTTGTGAGCTTTGAAAGAATTTTTCTTATTTAGAGACTTTATCCCTTTTAGTGAATTATCCGTTCTTGCTCTTTGGGTAAAGTCTGTTACAATTTGCCCATTTGCATATCGGAGGTCTTTGCCAATAATCACTCCTACATAATCAAATTCCAATCCCTGAGATGTATGGATACAGCCGGCTTGTTCTACAGAACCTGGGTCAATTGCATAGGTTGTTGAATTTTTGAGATTCCAACTAATTCCGAAAGAGCCGATTTTAATATCGTGATAATTGGTGTTGTTTTCCTCTTTCTTATTCCAATCCCAACAATAACCAGCTAAAATACGGGATCGATTATTCATCTTATTCTTTTCAAAAATCAAATCACGAACTTCTTCAGGTTTGTCAAAAACCTTAAAATCAAAATCGATTCCGTCTAGATTATAGTTTGCGGTTTCCCGAATTCCAAGAACGTCATCTAACCATGCAAGATAGCCATCTGACCCGTTGCAACGGAATTGTGACTGCAACTGAACTCGTTCTACTGTTGAGTCTAATTGGTGGGCCCATTTTTCAATTTCTTCAATGGAACCGATGTCTTCTGTCGTTACACGTTGGCTTTCATCAATAAAGAATACACTGCAATATGACGCGTTGATTATTTCTTTGATCTGATTTTCGCCCTTATTATGGAACATACCTGATTTTTCGTTCAGTCGATGAGATTCATCGGCCAATATGGTATGAACGGAATTGGATGGAGCATCTGTATAAACTCCAGAGCCTTTAAACATGTTGTCAATGCTGCTTTTCTTAAATTCTCCCTTCAACTTGGCTAGATATACATTTCGGGGGGCTGAATTTTTTGATGTGTATTGGACGAATTGACCCATTTTGGTTAGTTTTGCCAATAAATTAATCGCCAAAACTGTTTTTCCTGTACCGGGGCCGCCTTCAACAATAATTGTCCTTTTTTGTTCTTTTTTTAGAGATTCATCTGCCCATTTCAAAATCTGTTCGTAGATGACTTTTTGATCATCTATTAAGGTAAACTCTTTGTTCCCTTTCAACATTCCGACAATCGCATTTTGCAAACTTTTAGATGGTCTTATTTTACCGTGGTCAATTTGATACAAAATTTCACGATTGTCGCCTTTTCGAATGCATTTTTTTATGAATTCTCTAAGCTTAGGAACTTCTCCTTTCGTGAAGGCTGGCGCGTCGTCTAAATAAATCTTGTATTGAGAAGCTTCTAATGGATCGCTTTCTTTTTTTATATAATTGTGGAGATATGCGCATGGTGATAGCTTAATTTTCGAATCCTGTACACTTTGGTTATAATCCTCTATCATTTTTGAATATGACCAAACTTGATATGACGGGTGTACATGAAATCTGTTGGCTCCACCTAGATATGTTTTTACCAATGCGTCTGCAGAATTCACTGCTTCAATCTTGTCCCATTGCTTTAATTCAATTATAACAGCATTGCCCTCTTCTTTTTCGTTATATCCAGAAATGATGAAGTCTATACGCTTACTTGTTTGAGGAATGTTGTATTCTATGGCTATACCGGCATTTTTCGGAATTCCTTCGTCATTCAATACTTTATACATGTGTTGAAGTGAGTTGTCCCAAGATCGGAATTCGTTTTGTGGTGTTGCTCGCCCCATTTTTTCCCAAATAGTGTATTGAACTTCCATTGCGATGGTGTCATTTTCAACACTATTCATAAAATCAGATTTTGTTCCGCTATAAACAATCATACTTCTTCCTATAATTCGTTATACTTCTTGGCTGTACCCTTGGCTTTGTCCACAGGATATTTCTCGCCATTGATTCTCAACTTCTCATCCATGATTTCTTCAATGTCAAGATTATACTTGTCAGCAATCAGGAATGCGTAATTGAACACATCGGCAAGTTCTTCCATGACTTTCTCGATTTTTACATCTTCGGGCTTTTTCCAAAGGAATGCGTTGAGCAGTTCTCCAGCTTCACCCGATAAGGCTATTGCTAAATCTTTTCCGTTATGAAACTGATCCCAGTCGCGATCAACAGTAAATTGCTTTACCTTTGCCTTCATACTTTCGAAGTCATTCATTAGCGACCTCTCATGGCATCAAATTGTTTTCTTGCCATCGCATAAGCATCATCAAACGGCAACTGCAATTTTCCCAGCATTTCTGGATGCGAAATTGCCCAACTTACATAGTAGTAGGCCAACAATTCATAGCCGCCAAAGTCCTTTCCTGAAATACTATTCAGTTTGTAGCCGTTCCTTTTTGTCGGACTAATTCCATTTTGTCCGACCATTGCACATTCAAAAGCAACTTTTTCAATATCTTCTGGAAGCAAGCCTTCAAAGTATTCCAATGCACCGACCATATACGAAGACATCATCATTGTGATAATCGGGTTGGCATTTGCCGGATTATGTTTTTCGTTGAACTGTTCTTGCTGACGGTCCGCTTCGGTCTTGATTTCGCTTTTTTCTACGTCAGAAAGCGTGAAGTATTTTACCAAGCCAATTGATGTCGCTATTTTTTCAAAGATGGCATACTCTTCGCCTGCGCCATAGGATGCAAGAGAATCTTCAAACATCTTGAAAAATTCATTTGCTTTATTCAACATATTTGAAGAAGGCTTATAATAGTTCACGAAGTCAAGTCCGTACAATTTGCGCAACATCAAGGATTGAAGCATATCCATCAATTTGTTTGTGTCCTTAATGAATTGCGGAAATTCAGCCACATTGGCAGTTTGTTTTACAGCTTCGATATTACTCATCTCCATCGCGAACAATGAGTGGAGTTGTAGAGGACGGAATTCTGTTTTGTCAAAAATTCGCTGTTCGACAAATAAGTCTAGCGGAGCGTTCATAACTTGAAGGGACATTCCCTGGAAAAGTTGCTTAGTTAGTTCTTCGGTCTTGACTGATCCTAATTTCTTTCGGACATCATCAAAATGACGTTTGTAATCTTGCTGAAATTCATCAAAATTTTTCTGATTGAATCCGATTGCTTTTAGTTTCCCTGCTTTTTGAGCGGAAAGCATCATTTCGAGATGCATTAGTTCATGCAACATGTAATGGCTATAGTTACCATCGTTCTTGTATTTGACTACATGTTCCTTGCGATGGTGAAAATCTGCAAATTCCAAATGCGCTAAGGTATCTTGTTCATTATCTAGTTCGAATTTTATAATGATACCGAATGTTGTTTCCAATTGCCTTGCTATTTCAAAAACTTTGGTTTCGTAATCAGTTGAATTTACAATATCTCTTGCAATTGTCAGAAGTAGTTTCAGAAGTTCCTGCCGTACACCGGGATCTTCGGCTCGACTTGCTCCTTTCAGCGCGCCACGACTTGCATAATCAAATGCCTTATCAAGTTCATCTTTCTGATAGTACGCTAAAGCTATTCCATAATAGCTGTTCGCATAGGAATCGTCCAACTCCAAGGCACGTTCCATATAGCGAATGGCGTTGTTGTAATCCTTCTTTCTAATGAGAGTGCCGGCAATATTGTTCAGGGCAATGGCGTTATCAGGATAGTATTCTAAAACCTTCTTGTAATATTTGTCTGCGCCTTCGATGTTATTCTTGGCGTTGGCAAGAATGTTGCCCATCATGATAAGCGCCCACATGTTCTTTGGATCAATGAGGAGTGCTTCCAAGACTTCGTCCATTCCCTTGTCGACTTCACCCTGCTGGTAAAGAACCTGACCCAGTAGACGATGCGCTTCGGAAAATCCTGGGCATGCCTTGATTGCTTTCAACAACAAATCTTTGGCCGCATTAAAACGTCCTTCGCTGCATAAAGCGGAGGCCTTGTGAAAATTGCTTTCAGCTTTTTCAAGAGAATCCGTATCAAAGACAATACGGACCGAAGTGTCTGAAATGATCTCGACAATGGGAGGACACCCTTTTTCGGCAAAATGGTGAACAATTTGCTGCTTTAACTCTTCGGCATTGGCTGCTTCAAAATTTGAAGAGTCAATCGACTGAATAATCTCAATTTTAGCCATAGGGGCATCCTTATCTGCGAGATGAGCCCCTATCAAGTTCTGTCGGCTTTGCCTAAATAAAAAGGGCGTGGCGCCGAAAGTGCTTATCTGTTCTGCGGGCTACCACACCCTTGTACGCAATAAGCACAAACGACCCACGCCCCAATTGGGACGTGAGCGCTCGTCTTACTCTCGCGTACTTAGAAAGTGGTAGTTTCAGAACAGAGAATAAGAGACGAATCTCAAAAGTCTAAGCGTTCTAGTTTACCATTGGCTGACTAGAACTATGTCGATAGAAAATATAGATATATAGAAGAGAATTATTTGGAATGATGAATTCGGTTGCTTGTGGATTGATCATTTTTTGTCCTATCAATTATTTATCCCGCCAAATCGCGTTTTATACCGCTATTAAAACCGCCAAACAGCAGTTTTTCCCGCCAATATAAGCGAATTGTGTCGCAATAAGATCTATAACTGGATTCTTCGGGGCTTTGCCCCTCTGAATGACGAATGGGAGAGGTGTGTCGCTCTTTCTGCGAAAAAAAATACCGCCAACGTTAAGTTGGCGGCTTTCTATCTCAAACAGATTTAATGATTAGTAATTTTCCTCATGCACTTCGAAGTAGGCTTGCGGGTGTGCACAGACGGGGCAGACGTCCGGGGCCTTAGTGCCCACGACGATGTGTCCGCAGTTGCGGCATTCCCAGACTTTGACTTCACTCTTTTCGAAGACCTGTGCGGTTTCGACGTTCTTGAGAAGCTTGCGGTAGCGTTCTTCGTGCATCTGTTCGATGGCGGCGACGCGGCGGAATTTCTGAGCGAGTTCTTTGAAACCTTCTTCTTCGGCGGTCTGAGCGAAACCTTCGTACATGTCCGTCCATTCGTAGTTTTCGCCGTCAGCGGCGGCCTTCAAGTTTGCGGCGGTGTCGCCGATGCCTTCGAGTTCCTTGAACCACATCTTTGCGTGTTCTTTTTCGTTGTCAGCGGTCTTTTGGAACAAGGCTGCGATTTGTTCGAACCCGTCCTTCTTGGCTCGGCTTGCGAAGTAGGTGTACTTGTTGCGTGCCTGCGATTCGCCGGCGAATGCGGCTTCCAGGTTCTTTTCGGTTTGTGTACCTGCGTATTTATTTGCCATAAAAACTCCCTTATCTGATAGGTTTGTTTTTAATATACCTCTTTTTGGCGGATTGTTGCGGCTGTTTTTGGCTGCTTTTGAAAAAATATCCTCATTTTCGGTTTTTTGAGGATTTTCGCTAAATGATGCGTAGGATATTTACGAATAATACTAGATTGTCCTCCGTACATGTACGGAGATTTTTTTATGGCAATTTATAATAACATTCTTGAAACCATCGGCAATACGCCGCTCGTTCGCATTAACAAGCTCAACAAGGGCGATGCTGAAGTTTACGTGAAACTTGAAATGTTCAACCCGCTCGGTAGTGCAAAAGATCGCGTGGCATTGAGCATGATTGAGGCGGCCGAACGTGAAGGCAAACTCAAACCGGGTGCGCTCATCATCGAACCGACGAGCGGAAACACGGGTGTGGGCCTTGCTTATGTGGGTGCGGTGAAGGGTTACAAGGTGGTCCTCACGATGCCGGATTCTATGAGCATGGAACGCCGCATGCTTCTTAAATCGCTTGGTGCCGAAGTGGTGCTGACCGAAGGAGCTAAGGGTATGGCGGGTTGCATCGAAAAAGCAAACGAAATCGCTGCTGCAAATCCGGGTAGCTTTATTCCGCAGCAGTTCGACAATCCTGCAAATCCGGAAGCGCATTACCGCACGACGGGTCCTGAAATCTGGCGCGATACGGACGGCAAGGTGGACGTATTCATCGCTACTGCGGGTACGGGCGGAACTGTTTCTGGCACGGCCAAGTTCCTCAAAGAACAGAATCCGAACATTTACGTTATCGCGATTGAACCTGACGATTCTCCGATGATTTCGAAGGGTGTCGCTGGCCCGCACAAGATTCAGGGTATTGGTGCAAACTTTGTTCCAAAGAATTACGATGCCAAAGTCGTTGACGAAGTGTATCTCACGAGCACCGAAAAGGCGGGAAATGCCGCTCGTGCTGCCGCTGCCGAAGAAGGAATCTTCGTTGGAATTTCGTCGGGTGCAGCTCTTGAATGCGCGCTCACGGTTGCTAAACGCCCGGAATTCAAGGGCAAGCGCATTGTCGCAGTGCTGCCGGATACCGGCGAACGTTACCTCAGCACCTGGCTTTGGAACACTTAAAAAAGGAAAATGCCGACTCCAACATGAGCCGGCATTTCTATTAAGTGAGGAATTCATTAAGAAGTTGTTATCTCATTCCGGTATAAAAATAAACGCACTCTTACGTATAAGGTGCGTTATTTTTCTGTTTACACGTTGTTTGTGTTTACATCTTTACAACGGCTTCGAAATTTAGCGAAAAAGGGCAATTATGCCTTTATACGTAAACGTGCGTATTCGTAAAGTCCCAAAGAAAGAGCTACGGAAGCATTATAAGAATGGGCTTCTGGTTTCATCGGGATGCGGAGGACTGCGTCACACTGTTTGCGGATGAACGGGGGAAGGCCAACGTCTTCGCCACCGACTGCAATGACCACCTGGTCGGCGAAATCGAATCCGGCGAGGTTTGTTTCTGTATCTGCGTCCAGTCCGAGAATCTGGTAACCGGCCATCTTGAGTTCGCCGATGGCTCCTTCAAGGTTGTCCGGACGGCAGATGCGGAGCTTTTCGAGAGCGCCTGCTGAAGTGCGGGCTACACTTGGCGTAATGCCGCACATTCCCTTTGCGGGGAGAAGCAGAATGTCAACGCCCAAGGCGAGAGAGCTACGGATGCAAGCGCCGAGGTTACGCGGGTCTTCGATGTTGGTGGCAACGGCAATGAGTTTCTTTTCGCCGGTATCACGGGCTTTGAAGAATTCTTCGCGGACGTCCATCCAGTTGAGGAGTTCCTTTTCGTTCATGAGGGCCACGACACCGTGATTCGGGCGGGCATAGCTGTCGAGAATCTTGGAATCGACTTGCTGCACATGCACGTGGGCGCGCTTCGCGAGTTTCTGGAGTTCGTAGAGTTTCGGGTTGCCGGACTTGTGCATAAAGAGCACGCGGTGAACCTGGAGTGGATTCTTGTTCAGAAGTTCTTCGACTTCCTTGATGCCGCCGACGGCGACCTGCGGAGCTGCATCGGCGTCTCCGACTGCCGGGACAAAGTTTTCCTGATCGGCGCGACTCTTGTCAAAAACGGGGCGTTCTTCGAAACGGCGTTCGCCGAAATTGCGACGTTCTCCGGAGTCTCGGTCTGCGCCAAAGTCACGGCGTTCGCTAGCAAAGCGGCTGGGGCGATTTTTGAAATCGTCGCGGTCGCGGCGGAGGTGTGCCTGATTTCCGATTCCACCACGGCGTGTCGGGCGTTCGTCAAAGTTGCGGCTTTCGCGCTCGTTGCTCGGTGCGGGTGCTTCGTCCGGGTGTTCACGATTGAACCTTGCTTCGTCGAAGTTTGGGCGCGGGGAACGGCCGAAGTTGCGCTTGCGATCGTTGCCAAAACCGCGACGGCTATCGTCATTATTGAAACTCATTTTCTGGATTCTCCATGGGTAAATAGTTACTAGAACTTAGACGTCATCCTCCGAAGGAGGATCCATACGTATTACGCAAGCGGCACTGTATGGATCCTCTCCGCTTTGCTTCGTGGATGACTCTGCCGACTGCCAACTAAGTTCTGCCAACTGCCTTTTTAAAAATAGAATTCTTCGCTAATATCTCTCTCTACACGCAATCACCGTATGCATCTTCACGTCGGTTTCTTTCTGCTCTAGCGGTTCTTTCGAAAGCTGCGCCGGAGTCATGATGCCAGCCTTGAATGCATTCGGGAACTTGGCGAGGAATCTGTCATAGTAACCTTTGCCGTGTCCTTGTCTACTTCCGTCCCAGTTGAACTTTACACCGGGGACCAGGAACACCGGAATGTCGCCTTCGAACTTTTCGATTCCTTCGCGGGGCTCCATGATTCCATAGTGCCCCTTGACTAAGTCCTTCTTGAGGTTGTTTATCTTGTAGAAATTCATGATGCCATCACCCTCGCACTTTGGGAGCAAGAGACGGCCTTCGATTGCTAGCTCTTCAAGGATGGGCATGATGTTCGGTTCGCCCTTGAGCGGGTAGAACGCGGCGATGTTCCGTGCATCGTGATAGCCCGGAATATCATGGATTTCTTGCCACGGTTCCTTGATAATGTCGTCGCCCTTTTTCATGCGGCGCATTTTCAAAATCATTTCGACAATGGGACTGCTGCCGAAAATCAGCAACACTAAGATTACAATAACGATGGACGCGGCCATTTGAAACCTTTATTCTTCGTCGATTTTCTCTTCGTCGTCAGAAACATCCCCGATGCGCTTTGCTTTAGGTAACTTGTCACGTAAAATTTCGTTCCAAATATTCTGCTGCCAGTGCATCAAGTGCGCTTCGTCATAGCGGATCTGCCAAGGAATATTCCCTGGAGCGGCAAGCCAAATCAGTTGCGATTTGTTTGCAAGAAGCGCTGCGTCGATTTTCAATTCCTCAGCTTTTTCGTCGCGCCATGTCTTGAGCGCATTGAGCAGGTCTGAATGCGGAATAACTGGCGGTGGAGGAGCTTTAGGGAGACGCATGGGCCAATTGCATTCTGGTACAGCAACGGCTTCGCGGAGCATGTTGAGGAACGATTCCAAACGATCTCCCTTAAAGTTGCGGGGGAGTTTGGGCAGATATTTTTCGTCAACTTCCGGGAAATGCGAGTTCTGTGCATTGACAATGGCGAGCATAAGCTCGGCCTGCATCACCTTGTACGGCGGTCGGTCGAGTTCTTCGGCTTGCTTTTCGCGCCATTCCCACAAATGCTTGAGAATGTTTAATGCGCAAGGGCCGTAAATGCTGGAGCCTGTGATGCGCCAAGGATCTTTTTTGGGAACGTTCGGCGCCTTTGCATGCTCGATAAGTGCATTACATTGTTCTGTAAGCCAGCACATGCGTCCGGCTTGTTGCAATTTTTCAGCTAAAATCGCACAAAGTTCATGAAGATAGAACGTGTCGTGGATAGCGTATTCGCACATGTCCAACGAAAGCGGTCTAATCGTCCAGTCGGCTCTTTGGTTTTCCTTTTTAAGCTCGTCTCCAAAATATTCTTTGACAAGGTCAGCAAGCCCAAGGTGAGGTTCGCCCAAAATCTTTGCGGCGAGCATCGTGTCGAAAATGCTCTTCGGTGAAAAACCGTAAGTCTGCCACAAAAGTCTTAGGTCGTAATCGGCACCGTGGAAAATCAGTGTCTGCATTGCACGTGCCTTGAACAGCGGTGCAAGGTCCAGCCCACAAAGCGGGTCCACAATATAATGGTGTTCGCCAATGGTAATCTGGATAAGACAGAGACGAGCCGTGTAATGGTACATGGAATCCGCTTCGGTATCGACTGCGGCCATGTCGTACAGTTCCAAATCGGCAAGCAAATTCGCGAGCGATTCTTCACTATCGACCAATATGTATTTCTCGTCTTTCATCATTTGAAAAAGAAATGTAATAATATATTTTGAAAAAGCATCAAAAAATTCCTAAATTACACCGCATGAAAAAGATTTCTCTTACCGGTATCAAGCCGACGGGTACGCCCCATCTCGGCAATTATGTGGGCGCAATTCGCCCGGCTCTCGAACTTACGAAGACTTACGACACGGTCTATTTCATTGCGGATTATCATGCATTGACGACTGTGCAGAACGGCGCCGAAATGCGTGCCAACATCTACAAGGTGGCAGCAACGTGGCTTGCTCTCGGCCTCAATCCCGAAGAATCCCTCTTCTACAAGCAGAGCGATATCCCTGAAATTTTTGAACTCAGCTGGGCACTCAGCTGCTTCACGCCGAAGGGCTTCATGAACCGCGCCCATGCTTACAAGGCGAAGGTCGAAGCAAATACCGCCGCAGGCGTTGACATCGATTCCAACGTGAACATGGGCCTTTACTGCTATCCGTGCCTCATGGATGCCGATATCCTCATGTTCAGCGCCGACATCGTGCCGGTGGGCAAGGACCAAAAACAGCATGTGGAATTTGCTCGCGACATTGCCATCAAGTTCAACAAGCATTTTGGCGAAGAAGTGTTCACCGTTCCGGAACCGGTTTTTCAGGAATCCACCGGTGTCATCCCGGGCCTCGATGGCCGTAAGATGAGCAAGTCTTACGACAACTACATCGACATCTTCCTCGAACCGAAGGCTCTCAAGAAGCGTCTCGGCAAGATCGTGACGAACTCCCAGGGCATTGAAGAACCGAAGGATCCGGATACTT
>CAMUYW010000019.1 GCA_947165045.1 uncultured Fibrobacter sp.
CGCAGTTTCAAAGTTCGTTAGACGCTTATCTTTGTCTGACGCTTTTGTATTTGCAGCACCTTGCCTTGCGGTTTAGTGCTTAGTGGATGATGCAGGGGTCGAACCTGCGACCCGCTGATTAAGAGTCAGCTGCTCTACCAACTGAGCTAATCATCCATAGTCGCTTGGACGCGCACAATTATAGAAATAACGAATTAAAATGGCAAGGGAAATGGCCGATTTTTTTGAAAAAACTTTGGTAAAATGTATATTTCATGACATGTCTTTCAATTCAAATCGTCTAGACGCTTTTTTGTCGCACCTCGGGGTAGAACGTAACCTTTCCCCGGTGACGATCCAGAGCTATCAGGAGGATTTAAGGCATTTTATCGCATGGCTAGACGATAATGGAATTGACCTCAAGGAATTAAAGCCTGAAAAGCTCGATGAGTTCTTGACGTTTACGGCGGGGCAGGAGGAGTATTCGCCGACTTCGGTGGCGAGGCATTTTTCGAGCTTGCGCGGGTTCCTCAAGTACATGCAGAACCAAGGCGAGTACGATTACAGCACGGAATCGATGCTTGCAACGCCAAAACTCGGGCATTACTTGCCGCAGTACTTGACCCGCGAAGAAGTCGATAGCGTGTTTGAAAGTGCCGCGAATGGCAAGAATCCGCTCCGCGACACGGCTCTGATTGAGCTCATGTATAGCGGCGGGTTGCGTATCTCGGAAGCGCTCGGCATTAAGCTTGCGCAGATTGATTTGCAAAACGAATGGCTGATGCCGATAGGTAAGGGCAACAAGCAGCGTTTGGTGCCGCTTGGGAGCAAGGCGAAGGAAAATCTCCGCGCCTGGATTGAAGAAGGGCGCCCACTTACGCACCCGACAACGGACAATATCATCTTAAATGCACATGGTAAGCCTATGACCCGCATGGGCGCGTGGAAAATCGTACAACAGCATACGGTGCACTTGAGCAAGCAAGTCTCGCCGCATACATTCCGCCACAGCTTTGCCACGCATTGCCTTGAAGCGGGCATGGATTTGCGCGTGTTGCAGGAACTTCTCGGGCATGCCGACATCAGTACCACGCAGATTTATACGCATGTCGATAAGGACTTTATCAAGGAAGAACACCGTTCGTTCCATCCGCGAGAAGCCAACGGGCGCCCTTAAGTTGCGCGTTTTACGCCATATTTGTATATTTACCTTATGCGAGTTTATTTAAATCATTTGGTTGTTTGGGTTGGCGCTTTAATGCTGTTTTTGTGTGGTGGCGCTTTTGCGGAAGTGTCGGGCGCTCGTGATTCCGTGATAAACTTGTTTGTGCATGATTACGAGGAATCGAAATCTCTAGATTCCTTGAGCCCTGTTGAAATGTTCAGCGAATCAGAAATGCTTCGGCAGGAGCTTGACCAAGTCAAGTACCTCCGCGATGCAATGAAAAAAGCGTTGCAGGATGATAACCTTGAACGATTAAAAATGTTAGCTGATGTCTCCGATTCGTATGAAAAATCGTCCACTTATTTTATAGTTCATGATTGCGAAAAAATTCTTTTGAAGTATTTTTTAGGTGATTTTAATTCGCTCAGTGATGTGCAATTTGTATCGCAGTATAATACCCGGCCGGATTATGTTTATGATACGTTCCATAAAACTCTTAAGGAAAAATTGAAAGCGGAAATTGAGTCTGGAATGTTTGATGAAAAACTCAAAAGTGTTGAAGATGAAAGTGATCGACTCTTCATTTATATTGTTTTGAAAGGCTTCTTTAAATACCAATATGATATTGAATCGTTGATTGAAAAACATAAGCTCCAGTTGAAAAAACGGAAACGGTTAGAGTATCTAGTTGATACTTATTGGGACCGGAAAACGGTTGATCCTCGCAAGTCATATACGTTTTTCTTAGGTGGTTCTTATATTGCTCTTTTAGGAGGTATTTCCGATAAGGTTGAAAATGGTTTTGGTTTTTATGGGGGAACAAACTGGTTTTGGAAAAATGTAAGTTTTGAAAGCCAAATGAATGCTCATTTTAACGATGTTCGTTCCAGCGATACGCTTCATTTTTACAATCTGGGCTTGAATTTAAATGTTGGCTATTTCTTTAGGAACATTTCATTGTTGTGTTATTTAACAACCGGTGTAGAAGTTAATTTCTACGGTGAAAATAAAAGTTACGATTATAAAGACAGGTCAAGTAAAGACGCGGATCAGGTTTATCCGGTGTATGGTGCTGGTGTTTTGTTCGATATGTTGATCCTTCGTTTTAGAGCGGGCGTAAAAAATATATGGGGTGATAATACGGTGAATGCTTCTGGGTTTAGATTTTACATGTCCGTTGAATTAGCTATGCCTGTGATAAAGATGAAACCGGTAGAATTTGTTTATCCTGAAAACATGGAACGCTAGTATGACTAAGTTTATCTTTGCGATTGCTTTGACGCTGCTTTCTTATAGCTTTGCTTTCGAAGATGTTTTGGTGAATTCAGAATCTGTGGCGAAAAAGCTGGAAACCGCGCCTGTCGCTTATTACGGTTCGCTCATCAATAGCAATGTGTATAGCAAAGACAAATTGCCGTGGGTCCATTTTGATAAGGAATATCCGGATGTCTATAAATTTTTTATGGAATGGTCTGAACTGAAGACCGCGCGAATGGAGCGGGACTTGGCTGAAGCTCCAGAGAATATTCGCAGGACTTTTGAACTCCGCTCGCAAAAGGAATCAAATGGCTTCTATTTAATCCATAATATCATTCGTGTAGATAAAGTATATGATAAAACGACGAAAACTTGGGTGAATCCGCCACTTGAAAAATCAAAAAAGGTCTTCACGCAATTTGCATACATGGGGCCGGATATTTTAAGAGATTCATCTTCGTTTAAACTGATCCAGCGCGTGATTAGCGTTCCTGAATTTAATCCTGATTCTTTGAATAAGCGAATATTCTTTTTGGATGGTGTATCTGAACCCATTGCATTTTTAGATTCTCCGCATCTCGAAAATGTGCAATTCTTCCCGTATCGATTGAATTATAGCGTGGAACCGAATCCAGCGATTGAAGTGCGCAAACGCATAGAATCTCTCGTTTATGCTGGTGATTATGCTGCCGCAGATTTGCTTGCTGATTCTGCAGATTTGTCGCCTCGTTCGAAAGTCCTTTTGAAATACTTGAACCGCGATTATGAATTTATTGCAAATAAGGATTCTGTGTCGGAGCGATTGGTAAGGAATGGTACGTATCGTTATGAAGACGGTCTTGATTTGCTTTTGAATCGCACCGCAGAGCGTGATTACCGTGAAAAATTTAAATGCGAAGAATTGCAAGATAAGCCTGTATTTCATAAAGATTTGGTCTGTCCGATGATGGAATCTATTGCTCTTGGCAAAATGATGAAAACTTTGATTGAAGGGGAGTCTTATTTCAGTTTGGGACTGGGCGCTGATTTTGGTTTTCCATTCTTGGTGGGTGATTTCCCAGATTATAAATCGTATTTTCTCTTTAACGTTGCTCTTGATTTTAGAATTTATGATGTTGTTTTCGGCTTTGATTTTACTGGCCGTGCGCTTGATGCAAAGTGCGATTCTTGTGGCGATTTTGATTATGCGATCCAGGCTTCTTTTGGCTATAGATTTTTTAAGACAGAGTATTTTGAAGGAGCCGCATTCGGTAATTTGGGTAGAGCATTTTATGTAGTTCCAACAGAAAAAGAAGGAAAACGCGAAAACAAGCAAGAGGGTTATTTCCGTTACGGTTTTGGGGCGTATATGGATTTGCTAGTTCCTAGCATTGTTGGCAAAGTAAAGCCTGATGGAGACCCGATTGCTGGGCGAATCGCGCTTCGTTTGAAAGCTGGATTCCATAATATGAAGGCTTCGAAGTACGGACATTCCGATGGAATATCTCCGTATATTTCACTTGGATTTAGGTTGCGTGGCGATTTAATCCATTAAAAAAGCAGGCTTTGCGCCTGCTTCGTTTGCAATACTTTTGTTTATCGTTTGAGCTTGAAGTAGACACCCGCAAGAGGCGGGAGCTTGATGCTCAGACTCCATTGACGGTTCTGCCAAGGAATGTCTTGTGTCCAAACTTCGCCAAGGTTACCGACGTTTGAACCGCCGTACAGCTCGGAATCGGTGTTGAAAATTTCTTTCCATGCACCGCGAGCAGGAGCTCCAAGACGATAATCATTGCGAACAACCGGTGTAAAGTTGAATACGCACAAAATCATATTGCCGTGGTCATCTTTACGGACAAAGCTTACGATGGAATTGTCTGCATCATCGCACCAAATCCATTCAAAGCCGGTGTAGTAGTGGTCGATTTCCCAGAACGGGGAATTGTCCTTGTAGATGTGGTTCAAGTCCTTCATCATCTGCAAGACCTTGCCATGGCTATCCCAGCTGACCAAGTGCCAGTCGAGTGAGCGTTTCTCGTTCCATTCGCGGAACTGCCCGAATTCGTTGCCCATGAAGTTGAGCTTCTTGCCCGGATGCGCGTACTGGAAAGCGTAGGTGAGGCGGAGGTTTGCAAACTTCTGCCAGTTGTCGCCCGGCATCTTGCCGAGCATGGAACCCTTGCCGTGGACCACTTCATCGTGGCTGAAAACTTGAATGAAGTTCTCGCTGTAGGCGTACACCATGCTGAAGGTGAGCTGGTTGTGGTGGTACTTGCGGTGGATCGGTTCGTGCTGGATGTAGCTGAGGAAGTCGTTCATCCAACCCATGTTCCACTTGTAGTGGAAGCCGAGGCCGCCCTGCTCTGGCGGACGCGTGATGCTCGGGAAACTTGTCGATTCTTCGGCAATCAAGATGGCGTGCGGTGTGAGACGGCCCATGATGCTGTTCAAGTGCTTCAAGAATTCGAGCGTGTCGTAATTGATGTTACCGCCATCCTTGTTCGGCACCCATTGACCGGGGCCCTTACCGTAGTCGAGGTAAAGCATGGAGGCTACGGCATCGACACGGAGGCCGTCGCAGTGGAATTCCTTGAGCCAGTACATGGCATTTGCAATGAGGAAGTTTTTGACTTCGTTGCGGCCGAGGTTGAAAATGTAAGTGCCCCAGTGCGGATGTTCGCCTTGGCGTGGGTCGGCATGCTCGTAGCAAGCGGTGCCGTCGAAACGTCCGAGTGCGTGAGCATCCTTCGGGAAATGTGCCGGAACCCAGTCGAGAATCACGCCGATTTCGTTCTGGTGGCAGAGGTCTACGAAGTGGCGGAACTGGTCCGGTGTACCGTAGCGACTCGTGGGGGAGTAGTAGCCTGTTACCTGGTAGCCCCAAGATTCATCGAGCGGATGTTCTGCAATCGGCAAAAATTCAACGTGTGTGTAGCCCATTTCCTTGAGGTAAGGAATCAAGCGTTCAGAGAGCTCGTCCCAGCTGAGGAATCGGTCCGGATTGGCCGGGTCACGGCGCCAGGATCCCGCATGGACTTCGTAAATGTTCATTGGCGAACCGAAGACCTTCGTTGCCCAATGCGTCTTCATGTAAAGTTCATCGCCCCACTGATAACCATCGAGGTGCGTCGTGATGGAGGCTGTTGCCGGGCGGACTTCTGCAAGCTTGGCAAGCGGGTCCACCTTGACATGCAAGTTGCCGTCTGCACCGTGAATTTCGAAGCGGTAGAGTTCGCCTTCGCCAAGATTCGGAATGAAGATTTCCCAAATGCCGCTAGAGCCGAGCATGCGCATCTGGTGGCGACGACCGTCCCAGCTGTTGAAATTGCCAACGACAGAAACGGCTCGTGCGTTCGGAGCCCACACGGCAAAATGAATGCCCTTGAAGCCTTGGTGTTCAACAATGTTGGCGCCGAGCTTGCGGTAAAGTTCGTAGTGCGTGCCCGTTGCAATCAAGTGGCGGTCAAAGTCAGAGAGAACTGGAAGAAACGCGTATGGGTCTGTAAGCGTGTATTCGTTGCCGTCTTCTTGGCGGATAATCAAGTTGTAGAAGAACGGTTCGAATTCCATATCGAGGATGGCTTCGAAAAATCCCGTGTTGCCAAGTTTCACAAAATCGAATTCTACGCTGCCATCGCAAGATTCACCGCGGACAAAGCTCGCTTGCGGCTGGTAGGTGCGGATAACCGTCTTGATTCCACGATCGGTTTCGAGGGGATGAATGCCTAAAATTGAAAAGGGGTCTTTTGTCTTGAAGTCCCAAATCGCCTGCATGTTTTCTGCGGTCAGACTAGTAAAATCATTCCATTCCATATATTTTCTCACTTAATGTTTTAACGAAAAGAAAAATAAAATAAAAAGAAAAAAATGTGGGGACGTTGTAATAAAAACCGTAATAAATGTTACATTTGCCCACAACAGGAGGTTCCCAATGGCAGTTGCTATGGAAGAAAATGCAAATCCGGTGAAGTTTGAAAAGCTCTTCAAGGTCACGCCCGAGATGATTGATGATAACAAGCACATGAATAACGTTTGGGCGGTGCAGTGGGTTCAAGATATTTCTATAGCTCATTCCGATTCTGTCGGGGCAACGGATGTCATGTACCAGTTCGGTTGCGGTTGGATGATCCATACACAGTTTGTGGAATACAAGAATCAAGCGTTCTTGGATGATGAAATTCGTGGGACCACTTGGGTTGCTAGTTACAGTAAGGTGATGAGCGTCCGCAAGTGTCGATTTGAACGAGTTTCCGACGGCAAGGTGGTCTTTGAATCCGAAACGCAGTGGGTGCTGATGGATATGAAAAGGGGACGGCCTTTCGCCATCCCGCAAGAAATTAAAGACAGATTTCAAGTCAAGTAATTGGTGCTTTTAGAAGCCGATACTTGCTTGAACCATGTAAATGCGGTTTTCGTCTTGGCCTGTGTAGTAACCGCGTTCTTCACCCCACGTTGCCGCTTCGACCGAGAAGAATCGCAGAAATTCCAGACCTACACCTGCTGAAGGATAGCCGCCTCTGAAGCCGCCTGCAAGTCGCAAGACTAGGAAGCGGATTTCGTTGTTGAGGCCAGGGAATGCGGCCAAGTTTTGTTCAATTTCAAAACCGAAGTTCAGGTGCGTAAAGAACTTGTAGTTTCTGTCAGCATTGAACATGTCTGCAAAGTCTACGGCAACGTTGAACTTGCGTCCGAATCCTGTGTTGCTGTTCATGAATTTTGGGCTGTAGTTTGCACCGATCGTAAAGTTCGGGATTAGCGTTTCACCAGCGAGCGATTTGAAGTAAATGTCGCGCAACGAAGCGCCGAAACGGATTTCTCGATTGAACTGATAAAGTACGCCCATGTCTAAGCCGAATGAGAACGTCTTGGAATCAAAGAAGTCGTCCGTTGCATCGCCGAGTTGGTCTTTAAGCGTGTCCGCAATGGAGGTATAGTTGGCAAGGCCTATTGTGACCATGTTGGTCTTGTGGCGCTTGACGATTTTACCGCCTAAACCGACAGAAAGCGTATTCGGGATGATTTCGTATGCACCACCCATTTGGGCAACGGCGTCGATAACAAACGTGTCCACGACCACATAGGGGAGAATGAGGCCTGCATCGATATATGGTGCAACGCTTCCGTTCATCCAGAATGCGGCTCCGAAGTTGTGGAATGCCAATTCCGCATCAAACTTTACTCGCGCTTCCAATGTCTTGTGGTCATAGGAATTGATTGTCTGGATGTATTTTGGATTCTTGACAAGTGAATCGAGAATGGCTCCCGTTTTGCTTGATGGCTGAGGATGCTTAGCTGTTATTCTTTCCGCGTCGTTTTGTGCGTCTCGGAACAAGTCCTGAACGTCTTTCACGTCGCTATAGGTCGACAGGAATTTGATAATGTCGCCTGCACCACCAAAGGTGAGTCGCATATCGCCAATCCAGTTGCGCGGGTAATAACCTTGCTCTGGGCGCTTTTCGTAGTTGCCGAGTCTGTTGATTTGGGACAAGCCAGCATAGTTATAGTGGATAGCTTCTTTGTCATCGACTACGGCAACGTGGGCGCCACCCATGGATTCTGCTCGGAGCGAAAAGTGGGTCGGCGATTTTGCTGAAGCGATTCCGAACGCACAAGCGAGAGCTGCAAGTATTGTTAGTTTATTCATTTTGCATTTCTCCCTTCGAACCACTGGATGAACTGTTCTTCAGTGTAGTTGGGCCAACAACCGCCAACCATTTTGATTCGGTCTGCTAACTTGTACTTGATGTTGTTGACATCGTTGTCGAGGCGAATCATTTCCTTCTTTATAATCAAGGAATCAAGATTGTTCCCGGGGTATTTGTAGTTGACTGCGTAATTGAAACGGATATTTGTTGCGAACTTGAATAAGTGGTTGTCCAAGTCGTCACGCATGTTTGGATCCTGATAAACGAAATGCCATTCCGCTTCATCTGCGGGCTGCCACTGGGTTTCTGGAACGTTTCTATCTGCAGGGCCGAAATTTCCGTCCATGTTGATGTCTACAGCCTGATAGCTACCGATAAATTTAACTGAGTCTACTTGCGCTTTGGTAAGATCGTATGTTTTCGGGTCCATGCCCGAAGCCACTAGATCGGCGTAGTTCTGGGGCCTTTTCATCAGGACCACAGTGCGGTAGTCACGTGAGTCTTCATCGACTTCTCCGTCACCGTCGTTATCGTAGTTGTCAACAATTTCTTCGTCTATGCAGCCATCGCCGTCGTCGTCCATGTGGTTTCCGAATTTGAAGAATACATCGTTGCGGTCTTCTCCAACGGTCTGGGCTCGTTCGTTCAGTTCAATGACTGTGTTTGCTAGACCTACAGTGATTTCTGCATATTCATCATCGTTGAAATCGTCACGAGTGGAGTCTGGCAAATAGGCCTTGATAATTTCTGCGGCGCTTTCTGGTGACGCCTTGATTGCTTCAGCTGCAGATGCCATGTCGTTAAGGAACGGCTTGAGACTGTCTCCGAGTTCGTTCAGCGTGTTGAGGTTCACCATCATGCCGGAGTTGTCGGCGGAGACTACGGATGTAAGTTGTGTTCTGACAGAACGGATGCGGAGTGCTGCTTTGGTGAATTGGAGTATTGTATAGCTGTCGGCAATATCACTGAACCGAATCTTCTTGTCTGTTCTGTTCGTTGTGTCGCGGGCGACAAACTGGTTCAGGTAGAACATGACGGAATCGATTCCTCTTGAAATGGAATCAGCTTTAGAATCGCTCATGTCGAGAAAACCGTTGGAGCTCTTGCCGTCTTCGGTCTCAGTGCTTTGAGCGAGGGAGGCTAGTTCGAAAGCGTTAAGGCCTTCCTGCATTTTTAGAACTGTTTTGCTGAGACCGACCCAAGCTTCGGAGTAACCTGAGTCTGCGCGTATGGCTTTGTTGAAAAATTTGCGGGCTGCATCGTAGTTGGATTTCTGTAGCTCCAAGTAGCCATCGTGAGTAAGGGCAGCTGCGTCGTCGTTGTCCGCGTCACGGCTGCCTGTGGGGTGGAACAGGTTGCATCCTGCAATGCCTAAGGACAATGCCAATGCCGTAGACCACATCCATTTGCCTAGCGTAATTGTTCTCATAAAGCCAGTCCTGAAGAATTATTATTTCATTACTCCATATAATAAAATAACATCATTCTTATAAAAATGAATATTTCGCTTTTTTTTAATGACGATTTTTACGGTAATCTCGTAAAAAAATATATTTGCGCTCGATGAATGCTTATAAGGAGTATTTCCCGACGAAGGCTTACCGCATTGCCGAAATGCGTCTTTCAACCCTGCTTAGGGTCGAAAGGGATCGTCTTGATGGAATTGCTGCTGCGTTGGGGCGAGAATCGGCCATTGGCCCCGACAATTTGCGGGAACAATTACCCCAAATACTCAAGTTCACGGAAGCGTATCATGCCGCCTACGATCAATACTTAAAGGCGGTGCTTGTGCAACAGCCTCGTCCGATTCAGTGCAGGCCTGCTTGCGGTAATTGCTGCCATCACTACCCGATGTCGGTAGAACCTTTTGAATTGATTTTCATGTACAGCGAACTCCGTAAGAGGGATGATCTCTTGTCTTTGATGGAAGCTTGCCAAATGCGCTCGGATAAGTTTGAATCGTTGTTCGAAGCGCGCAAGGACGAAGGCCTTTCTGAAGATGATGCCGAAGACAAGGCTCTTCATGATTATTTTTCGTGGTGGCGCTCTTGTCCGTTTTCGAATGCGGTGGGGGATTGCACGGTCTACCCGCTCAGGACGGTCTCTTGTCGCATGTACTTTAGCGAGACTGACCCTAAGTATTGCACGCCCGATATGCTCCAGACCGAAAAGAATGATAGCTATATAGTTTATATGCCAGATGTTGTCGAAGATGCTGTTTATGGAATCTCGGAACATTATGCTGCGCTCGATTTGCCGGAAAGTTTTTTTGGCGGCCTCCTTGCGCTGAATGGCTATGAAGGAGTCTTGGGCGCGTGAATCTGAACGATGGCCAGTTGGATTTGTTCGGTTTTGTGCCGACCGAAACGCCGCCCGAAGTCAAGGCTCCGTCGCCGGACTGCTCTCAAAACGGACTGGTCCATTTCAAGTATAATCCGCTGCTGAAAAAGAGCATCCGCTGTAAAGGTGGATTCTTGTTCGGGCACCCGGAAGTTCTTTTACCTGCATATATGAAGGCTCCGGAGTTTGCGGATGCGCGAGAACTTGCGGCTGAGTGGGCCGAACATGCGGTACGTCGCAAAACGCAAAAAAACAAGGCTATTATTAAGGATTTGGTAAACCGTTTTTGGCAGACTGTCGATCAGGTCTTTACAGATAAAGGTGAAGCTCCGCTTGCGAGCAAGGGTCGTTTGCCTCCAATTCGCCCTCAGGGCGCGCATCACAATTTAACGGATGTGCTTGCTGCCATCAATAACACGTATTTTGATGGAACGCTTACGTGCCGTATCACCTGGAGTAATCGCGTGGGTGGGCTCAGTTTTCATTCTGTGCGTAAGGACCCCGTGACTGGCGAAAGTTTCCATTTGATTAGCATTAGCCGTGGTTATGACGCCGCAAATTGTCCTTTATATGCAATTGCGGGTGTAGTTTATCATGAATGCTTGCATGTCGTGATTCCGGTTGCGGAAAACCACGGGCGTCGAGTGGTCCATGGGCGCGAATTCCGTCAACGTGAAAAACGCTACATCTATTACGATGAATGGATTAAGTGGCACAAAGAAGTCTTGCCGCGCAACATCCGCGCCATGCGACACCATAAGAGTCTTTAGTTAAACCATTCCTGGATGTTCTGGAAAAGGCGGCTTAGAACTCCGGTAGAGTCCCCGATTTTCTCTAATGCGTGCTGAGGCGTGTGCACGACAATGACGGATTCATTCTTGTCGTAAGGAATAGAAAAATCGATGAAGTTGCTGCGTTCTTCGGTGATGCTGATGGCGGCAATGCACAAATCGGTCTTTTCGTTTATCAACGACGGAATCAAAACGTCAAAGTTCATGTCCGCAAATTTGATGTTCTTGTTGAGCATCTTGCCGATGGTGTAAATGATATCGATATCAATGCCGGAAAGTTCGCCCCATTGATAAAATTCGTATGGTGCATAGAGCGCTTCTGTTCCGACGATAAGCGTGTCTGTTCCATTCCAATCCTGTTTTATAGCTCTTACAGCGGATTTGTTTTGGGACCATTTTTCCTTGATTTTTTGAATTTCACCTTTACTCTGCAGAACTTTGATGCATGAATCGATGCTTGCTTTGAGCGGGCTGTTTTTGCTCATGGCAATTCCGAATTCATCCTTGTTCAAACGGTCTTTCAGGATGGAAAAATGCGAATGGTGCTTAAGGATTGTTTCTGCAACGGAATAGTCTACGGCAATGGCGTCGAGCTCTCTTTGTTCTAGCGCATGTGTCATTTCGGGAATGTTTGTGTAGTATTGAATGCGTGGAAGCTTGATGAATTGTTGTACTTGCTCGTCTAGGGTCGATCCTGATTGGACACCCACATTTTTCCCGGACAGGTCGGCAAGTTTGTATATTTCATCGGGCTTCTTGGGCTCGAGGTATGTCATTTGCGGAACTTTGCTCAAGGGCTGTTCTTTTGCAGATTCTTTTTGCCTAATGACAAAAGCTGTTTTCCCGATGAAATAAGGTTTTGAAAATTCGATATCGCTTTGGATGCTTTCCGCTTTGGTGAATGCCGAAATGATAAGGTCGGCCTCGTTGTTTTTGAGCGCGTTTACCAGTTTGTTGCGATCAGTCTTGATAATCGAGGTCTTGATGTTCAGCTTATCTTCAAGGAGCTTGATTATGTCGATGTCCATGCCTACAATCTGGTTTTCATGGACGAACGAAAATGGTGGAACATCGGCTGAAGTGGCAATCCTCAGAACGTGATCGGAATCGTATTCCTTAGTACTGATAAGAGAATTTGTATTGGACTTTATGTTCCAGTGTTCATTGAGTTCGTTTAACGTTCCTGCTGCATTTAGACTGTCGATGAACTTGTTGATAATTCTCTTGAGGTCTGGAATTGTGCTATGCTTGTTCATGCCTATTACAATTTCTTCGGGCATGTTCACATCGTTGTTGATGTAGGAGATACTGCTTGTACTGTCATTGAATGTGTGGGTGAGGATCGTTTCGTTGTAGGCGAGGGCGTCAATATCTCCGACTTGAAGGGCGAAATATGCTGTAATCAAGTCTGGATATTGCTTGATTCCGGCTTTGGGAAGTAAATTCTGGATTGATTCCTGGACGCTGGATGCTGCTTCGACGCCTATGGTATATTTGGGAGAATTAGCTTGGGAGACTGAGGCTAGTTGATCTTTGGTTAGACCTTTACAGCCGGTGCAAATTGCAAAAAGTGCGCCGAAAATAATGAATAATGTCGCAGAACGTATTTGCATACGATAAATGTAAGAAAATTAAATTAAAATGCAACGTAAATATGGAGTTTTGTCCATAAAAAATGACCCGCCGAGGCGGGCCATGTGAGTTTTTTACACGCTTAGATTCCTAGAATCGCGGATATCCGTCTTTGAGCATCTCGTCGTAATGGGCGCGTTCTCCGCCAATGAACTTTGGGCGTGTGCGGGCGGCAATAATCATGGCTTTGCCGATGTGGTTTTGCTTTAAGCGTATGGGCACGGCGACTTCGCGGAGGTGCATACCGATAAGGGTCCCGCCGATGTCAATTCCTGCATTTGCCTTGATATGTTCAAGTGCTACGGGAGCCTTGAAGCTTGCGTAGCAAGCTGTAGCGAAGGAGCCGCCGGCTTTAGGCTGTGGAACTACGTTCACGATTTCTGCTTTCGGGACTGCTTCGTGCTCGATGATGATAGCGCGATTCAGGTGTTCGCAGCATTGGGCCGCAATGTAAATGCCTTGTGCTCCGAAAACGCTTTGAAGCCCTTCGTAAATAGCTTTCCCGACTTCAGGAACGGAATGGCTGCCGACTTGATTTCCTAAGGTTTCGCTGGTGCTGCAACCGACAACGACGATGTCGCCTTTTTTGAGCTTGGCGATTTCGATGAGTTCTGCTGCGGCATTCATGGCATCAGACTTGATTTGTTCAACAATATTCTTGTCGTCAATTTCGTAAGTAATTCCTGCCATTTCTTAAACTCCTGCTGAAATTGTCATAAAAGATAGCTATTTTTGAATTTGTTGAGCAAAATAGGTTAATTTGGAGCAATAAACAAAATGCTTTTGTTCCTTATAAAACCATTACAGTATATATTATATTTATATTACATTATGCAATTTGGTTGCGTATGAGTGACGAAACTGACAATTCCTCGAGCGTTATTGGACTCGATCGAAAGAAAATCAAGGATTTCTTTTTGCGGAAACTTCCCGAGATGAAGGAAGCGGTTATTGATGCTATTATTGAAATTTTGCCAAGTGTTCCGCATTATCAAGAAGAGAATGATCATTTTACTTTCAGAATTATCATGGGGAACGGTAACCCTCCGATGGGTTGGAACCGCCGCATTTACGATTTTTCGGGGGATGCTCTGGAAAATTTGTTCAAGGAACGTGTCAAGGCTTGCTTAAAGGACGTCATTCATTTTTGCAAAAGCGGCTGTGACTTGATTATCCAGCAAATGCCGGCCCGTGAAAAGTCTGAAACTTCTATCCAGGTTGGTGTCTTTCAGTCGGACCTTGGTAATGCCGGTGAAACGGAACGCGCTCTTCTTGAAAAAGGTTTCTTGCTGATCGAATGTGTAAACCGTTCTAAGATTTGCATAAACTCGCATACCCCTGCGGGCGCGAGTGATCACTTGCTCATTCGTTTTGATCTGGATGAAAATGAATTTTCCGACAATTTAGAAGATAAGGATCTCGAATCATATCCGAAGGGCTTTTGGGCAGGCTTGTTCTCGCAAATAAAAAGAGAAGTCCATGGCACCATTTGCTTGTTTGTCGATCCTTCGTGGGACGGTAATACCGACGACAATTTCGATGCCGGAAAGATCGTCTTTGAAGACTACAAGGAAATGCAGATTAAGCCGGATTCTATGCTGGATTCTCAATCGTACCGCGATTTGTACGAGCAGAATTTTATCCGCAAGATGTTCATATCGATGCTCAATTACGATGGCATTACGGTAATCGATACGAACGGTTGCGTACGCGCGTTCCATTGCTTTGTTTCCATCCATCGTGGTAAGTTTACTTCTGGTGGCGCGAGGCATCGTGCTTACAGAGCTCTTGCGAATTTGTTCAAAGACAACGAATGCTATAAGGCTCTCTATTTCCAGTCGCAAGAGGGAAACGTCAGGTTCTATTACAAGTTCCGAGTTTCTCCATCGTTTGATTCTACCGTGATGGACCAGTGCGATAGTTCTGATGAATTGGAAAATGCAAATCCGAAGAAAGTGGATGTTCTGGATGGAAAAACGGCCTCGCTTGCATCGGCTATCAACGCCTGTGTCTCTGAAAATTCTTCTGCGGATGCTTCGTCTGCGTTGTCCGATTTCTTAAGCCGCTTGCGTGATGCGCATTTGGGAATTGATAATTTCTATAACGAACCGAAACCCGCTGAAGACTTGTATAATGCGACTCTCGAAATGACAGATGAATCGTGGAGTCGCGTTAATGTCGAGCGAATCATCAATGTGCCGCTCATTTGCTTGATTGGTAATTCATACGGATATTCAACGAATGCGGAACCGTTCCTCAAGAAAATTCTTGAGAAAATTCCGAATTCCGTTTGGAAAATTTACATGAACAACAAGTGCTATGAGGACTCTTCGCTTTCTTCAACGCTGGGTAGCAAAAATCAGGAAAGCCAATGGTCTAAGCTCATGAACGAAGCGGCAACCGAAGATTCCAATGACGAAAAGTACGTGACCGATGAATTGGCGAAACACGTCAAGGCCGTCTATAAGCACGTGAGCAAACAGTTTGCCCAGAAGTTCGAAGAAGAACGCAACCTCTGGGAAAATTTGTTTAAAGGTTATTAGATTTTTTCTCTTTATAGAACAAGTACACCATCCAGATTAATCCGGCGAGGATCATGAGCGAGCAGAGCGTTTGCCCGCGACTCATGCCAAAAAGGTCCACGCGGCCGAGGTGTGCATCGGGTTTGCGGAAAAATTCGATGAAGAATCTGAATAGCCCATAACCCATCAAATAAAGGCAGGGAATCTTGTCGTGAAGTTTTGGAATCTTGCGTAGGTTGAACAACACGATGAACAATACGATTCCTTCGAAAACCATTTCGTAAAGTTGGCTTGGGTGGTGGAGGATCGGATTTGCGAGTGTGCTGTCGTGGGCGAGCGGGAACCACATGCCGATGGCGCTCGTTGTTGCTTCTCCAAAAAGTTCTCCGTTGATGAAATTGCCCCAGCGTCCCCAAGTGTAGGCGAGCGGAGCTGCGAGCATGGCGAGGTTCAATGTTTTCCAGACGTCGAGCTTGTTTCGCTTTGCGCCGATGCAGAAGAATATGATGCCTAAAATGAGACCGCCGTGGTACGACATTCCCGAAATTCCGACAAAATGGCTACCGAGATCGTCATGGGTAAACGGTAAGATGATTTCGAGCGGGTTAGAAAGATAGTAGCCCGGCTTGTAAAAGAAAACGTAACCGAGACGGGCGCCGAGTAAAATGCCTGCGATAATCCAGACGAAAATGTTATCGAGCTGTTCCTTGGTGTAGCCCAGTTTTTCTTTTTCGCTGATTTTCCACATGGTGATGTAGGCAGTCACGAATGCGAAAATGTACATGATGCCGTACCAATGGACTGGAAAACCAATGAGGGGAATCGTAAATGCGATCCCGTCAAAGTAAGTCGGTATTAAATTCCACCAAGATAATTCCATAATATTCCTGCTTCTTTTGTGTTGAAATCTAAATTATTTTTTGAATCCGAGATTTTGGTGAGCCCAATAATTGATGATGGTTGCCGCGACCTGCGTTGCCGGTTGCGAACGAATTTCCTTGTGCATTTGCATCACGATGACAACGATGGATTTGCTCGGGTCTGCTTTGGTTTCGGCAAATCCCATGAACCAGTCGTAACGCCCGGCGGGGTCAGTGCCGTCGAGGGAGCCTGTTTTTCCGCCGAGGCGGAGTGCGTCGAAATTTTTGCGGGCCATGTTCTTTGTGGACATGTGCTTGCGGGCGGTGCCTTGCGTGACTGAACGGATCATCGATTCGCGCAGGCCGTAGTATGTATTTTCGCTGAATTTCCCGATGTCAAGGGCGAGTGGCTTTTGTGGAGCGAATGGCGCCATATCGCGGGCCCATGGAATTTCAAGAGGCTTTTTCGTGAGGACGGCACGGACTTGCGCCGCGGCGAGAAGCGGCGTAAGCGTTGTCGAGGTTGTAAAACCGCAGGCAACTTCGGCAAGGCCGTAACCCGTGTCCGGAGCGGTATAGCTTGATGCATTCGGAGCGTTACCCGGGAAGCGCTTGTTGTAGCCGAGTTTTGCTGCAGCGGAGAGAAGGCGCTTTGCACCGACATTTTTACCGACGAGTGCCATCGGCGGGTTTGCGGAACGGGCGAATGCTTCGGAAAGTTCCATCGTAGGGCCGTTATACTTTTCGGGAACGCGGAGTTGGTTTAAGTAAAGTGTGTGGTGGCGCCCGATCATCGGGATTGGCGTGTTGAGCGAATAACGGTTGCTCTCCATGGCGGCTGCAATGGTCACGAGCTTTGCAAGCGATGCTGCAGGGAAGGTTGGGCGCCCGATCCAGTCCGGTTTGTTTTGCACTTTACCGTCGCGGCGTTCTCCCCAAGCGAGGATTTCATTCGTTTTTGTATCGACAACGAGAATAACGCCCAAGTCTGGGTGATAGCGGCGGAGCAAAATGTCGATTTTATCGGCTAGGTACGGATCCTTTTGCGACTTGATATGGATTGTGTCGCGGACGTTTTCTGTGGCGCTACTTTCTGTGGTTTCTTTCTCGGTTGTTGCCGCGTTTTCGAAGTCTTCATCTTCGATGCCTTTGAGGGCAGCAAGTTCATTGGAATTTTTGCTTATTGTATCCGAAAAAGTGGTGCTATCGAAAGCGTTTGTGTCGTTAATGGCTATTGTTTCCAGAGTTTCTTGCGGCGTTGTTGCTATTTCGGTTGGCGCAGGATCATCCTTGGAGGAACAATGGACAATGGCAATAATAATCGTAACAAGAACAGTAATCGCGATGCAGCGGTTGCGCATTCTTTGGGCGTAGGGAAGTCTTTCCATAAAATTACTTGAAGATGGTCTTTCTGTAGTAGGCGAGTTCGGCGATGCTTTCGCGGATGTCGTTTAATGCTTCGTGGCGCTTTTCTTTTTGAAAATCTTCCAGATTCGGGTACCATCGGTAACTCAGTTCCTTGATGGAACTCACGTCAATATTTCTGTAGCAGAGCCATTCCGAAATTTCTGGCATGTACTTGTACAAAAAACGCCTGTCTTGGGTAATGGAGTTTCCGCAAAGGATATTTTTTGTTTTTTCTGTAAAGGGCTTGATAAACTTGAGCGTCTCGAGCTCTGCATCTTTGAGGGAGTACTGCGAGCGGCGGCAACGATCGACAAGGCCGCTTAGCGTGTGGTGCCGTGTATTCCATTCGTCCATGCTTTCGAAAACGTTTTCGGTCTGGTGGATGGCTATGACAGGCCCTTCGGCGAGAATGTTCAAATTTGCATCAGTAACAATGGTCGCAATTTCGAGAATGACATCTTTTTCAGGATAGAGACCGGACATTTCCAGGTCCATCCATACTAAATTTCGAGAACTTTTTGGCATACGCTAATTATAGTAAATAGTTTGGAGTTACTAGTTACTAGAAAAACAATCGTCATTCCCGCGAAGACGGGTATCTGATGACCATTTAAGATCCTCACTTTCGTGAGGATGACGCTGCTCAGCTTCTCTAACCATTGTTAATTGCGTTCTGCTCTTTGCCTTCTGTTAATTGTCGTGATGTAAGCAATCTGTAATAAGAATGACGGAAAATCCTATATATATGGATAAATTAGACGAATGTTTCAAAAATCTTTCTTAAATTGTAATTTTTTGCTACAAATTGTCTTTTTCTTACGTCGCTTACGAAAATATTACCATTTTTTTTGTTATATTTGGCGCACTATGGAAAATGTTGTTATTACAGGTATGGGCTGCGTTTCCTCTCTCGGAAACTCCCCCGAATTATTGTGGCAGAACTTGCTTGCGGGCAAGTCTGGCATTGCTACCATCCAGCGTTTCGACGCATCCGCTTACACATCTCGTATGGCAAGCGAAATCCGCGAATTCGACGCTTCGGGCATTTACAGCACTAGAGATCAGTCTAGATTCTCTCGTTGCATCCAGTATGCTGTTTACTCGGCATTCCAGGCTTTGCAGCAAGCTGGTATTTCTCCTGAAAATGAAAATCCCGAACGTTGCGGTGCTATCATCGGTAGCAGTATCGGTGGTTTGCAGTATTGTTATGATGCCGCTGTGGCTCTTAGCACTCGTGGCCCGTCCCGCGTTTCGCCATTCTATATTCCGATGGCTATCGTGAATATGCCGGCTGGCGAAGTTTGCAACAAGACTGGCTGGATGGGTCCGTCTTACACGGTGACCTCCGCTTGCGCAACTTCTAACCATTCTATTGCTAACGCCTACGACATGATTCGTCTCGGCCGCTGCGATGTGATGCTCGCTGGTGGTGCTGACGAAACGGTGAACCCGCTCAGTCTCGCTGGCTTTACCAGCATGAAGGCTGTCAGTAAGCGCAACGACGATCCGGAACGCGCATCCCGTCCGTTCGACAAGGATCGCGATGGCTTCGTGATTGGTGAAGGTGCTGCTGTTCTCGTTCTTGAAAGCGAATCTCACGCTAAGGCTCGTGGCGCAAAGATCCTTGCCCGTATCGCTGGCGTTGGTGCAAGCTCTGATGCTCACCATATTTCTGCTCCGCGTCCGGATGGCAAGGGCGTGATGCTCGCAATGGCCAACGCAATGAAGGAAGCTGGCATTGAAGCTAAGGATATTAGCTATATTAACACGCACGGAACGTCCACACCGCTCGGTGACATTGCAGAATGCTCTGCCATCGAAACGCTCTTCACGCAGTCCTCTGCATCGGCTCTCGAAAACCTCAAGGTGAACTCGACAAAGTCCATGCTCGGCCACTGCTTGGGTGCTGCCGGTGCACTTGAATCCGTTGTGACGATCATGTCCGTTCTGGAACAGAAGGTCCATGGCACTCTCAACGTGTTCGAGCAGGATCCTGCAATTCACTTGAACGTTTGTGCTAATGGCGCAGAAAGTCAGAAGATTGACTACGCTATGAGCAACGGCTTTGGCTTTGGAGGTCAAAATGGAGTTATCATTTTTGCGAGGAATTAATGCGTAAGGCCAATGGTTTTGCTTTTGGCCTCTTCGCTTCTCGTAAAATGAACGCAAAAATTTGTGCGTTTTTGCTAATGCTGTCGTTGGTGTTCCCAGCGGCAGCTTTGTCGTCTCCAGGGGATCCGCTCACGTGGCGTGATTCTACTTGGGATTATCGCAGCGAAGATGCTGTTGACATTAAATCACAAATCGAGCCTGGAAAACTTTTCGGCGTTGCCTCTTTGACCTTGATTGCTTATGGGGCAGCCTATGGGTTAGTCTTTGAAAAAGGCTGGTGGAGTGGTGATGAAAGCCGAGGCTTTCATTTCGAAAACGATTTTGACTATGCACTAAATCTTGATAAACTGGGACATTTTGCAGCCGGTGTTGCCATTGGTGAGTTCTTCTACGAAGGTTACCGTTGGGCGGGGACTAGTGAATTCCAGGCTTATTTGTTTGCGGGACTTTCTGCACTTGCTACTCATATCGCTATTGATGTCAAGGATGGTTTTGCTCCTGAGTGGGGCTTTAGCATTTTCGATGTGCTCTCGGGCGGGCTTGGCGGATTCTTGCCGATGGCAGAACGTTATGTGCCTGCATTCAAGTATATAGACCTCAAGTGGAGCTATTGGATTAATACCAACGCGTACTATAACCATGAACATGATGCGTCCGGAGGCATTTTTACGGATGACTACGTGAACCATACGTATTGGCTTTCGTTAAAACCGTACAGGTTGTTGCCAGAGGCGGCGCGCAAATATTACCCGAGCTGGCTTGCGATTGCTGTGGGCTTGAGTATTGATGATAGTATTTTTTTGGAGGAACCGCATCCAAAGCCGCATCGCGAAGTTTATATAGCGCTTGATTACGATTTGGAAGCTTTCCGTCCGCAGAGCCGTATGGCGCGTACGATTATCAAGGCTTTGAATTACTTCAAGTTGCCGGCGCCGACCATTCAGGTTTATCCGGAATTCCACTGGTATTTATTGTATCCAATCAAGTTTTAATTGCGATTGAGGTAGATTATGCTGAAAAGAGAGCATTTCAAATCACGTCTTGGTTTCATTTTGATTGCTGCCGGTTGCGCCATTGGCCTTGGCAACGTATGGCGTTTCCCGTTTATTACGGGGCAATACGGTGGTGCCGCTTTTGTGCTGATTTACCTCTTCTTCCTCCTGATTTTTGGATTTCCGATTCTCGTGATGGAATTTGTGGTGGGGCGCGCTTCCCGTTTTGGCGTAGGCAAGTCGTTCAACGTCTTGGAAAAGCCCGGTCAAAAGTGGCATTGGGCGGGGGTTCCGATGATTGTCGCGAACTATCTCTTGATGATGTTCTATACGACAGTGACAGGGTGGATGCTCTTCTATTTCTACCGTATGGTTACGATGGGCGATTTGATGAACTTGACTCCGGCCGAAGTCGGTGCTGAGTTCGGAAAAATGCTTGGGAACGGTCCGCTGCTTGTATTTTGGATGATTGTAGCGACACTTGCCGGGCTTTCGATTGTGGCGCTTGGATTACAGCGTGGTGTGGAACGCGTGACGAAGGTGATGATGTCTGCGCTCCTTGTGATTATGGGAATCCTGGCGATCCGCGTGCTCGCGCTCCCTGGAGCAAGCGAAGGTATCAAGTTCTACTTGTTGCCGGATTTTGCAAAAATCAAGGAGGCGGGAATTGGCGAGGTCGTGTTTGCGGCGCTAGGGCAGTCCTTCTTTACGCTTAGTATCGGTATCGGTTCCATGAGTATTTTTGGTAGCTATATCAAGAGCAGGCACACGCTTTTGACGGAAGCTGCCAACATTTGCATTTTGGATACGGGTGTCGCCTTTATCGCGGGGCTTATCGTCATTCCGGCTTGTTTTGCGTTTGGCCTCAAGCCCGATGCTGGTCCGGGACTTATCTTTGCGACGCTCCCGAATGTATTTGCGCAGATGCCGGCGGGTCGAGTTTGCGGTGCGGCCTTCTTCCTGTTCATGGCGTTTGCGGCCCTTTCGACGCTCGTGGCTGTGTTCGAGAATATTGTTGCTTACTGGATGGATGCGCACGATGTAGAACGTAAGAAGGCTGTGCGTTGGAATTGCCTCGCTATTGTGCTCTTGTCGCTCCCGTGTGCGCTCGGCTTTAACGTACTTTCTGGCTTTGAACCGTTTGGCCCGGGTAGCTGCGTGCTCGACCTCGAAGACTTCCTCGTTTCGAATACGCTGTTGCCGCTAGGCTCGCTTGTGTTTGTGCTGTTCTGCAATTCCCGCTATGGCTGGGGACAGGACAAGTTCTTCGAAGAAGCGAATGAGGGCGTGGGCATGAAGTTCCCGAAGTCCGCAATTTTGCGCTTCTACTTCAAGTGGGTCTTGCCGCTTATCGTGTTCGTGATTTTCGTGCTCGGCTACTTGCAGAAGTTTGCTCCGAGTTTGTACAACAAGATATTTGAATAAAATTGTTTAGTAAATCGCTTGTTATGCCCGCCAGAATGAACTGCGCGGGCATCGCCTTTTTAGCTGAATATAACGATTAAGGTTAGAGTGATGCTAAGTATAATGCCTGCATAAATTCCGCCGAGCAGATCATCTGCCATGACTCCCCAGGCTCCGGGGAGTTTTTCCATTTTATGGATGCCGAGCGGTTTGAGAATATCGAAAAAGCGGAACAATCCAAATGCAAGCGCGAGAATCCAAGGACTGTGTATAATGACTTCGCACGGAACGAAAGCTAGTGCCATGAAAATCCCGCAGACTTCGTCAATCACGATCCAGCCGGGGTCTTCGGTGCCGGTGTCTTTCATGGCTTTTTTCACAAATGGGATGGCTGCGAAAAAGACGAATAATGCGGCAGCAAGGAAGGTCAGGCTTATGAAAATACCGAAGTTCGTGCCGCCGATGTAGAGAACTTCGTCTTGTCCTAAGTGCGATTGGAAAAAAATGGCCATGGGGTAGGCGACAATCGCTGCGGCAAGGCTGCCCATAGTGCCGGGAGCTTTGGGCGACATGCCCGAGCCGAAAAATGTCACGACGAGGGTGGTGAACCAGTCCGTTTTGCGCCATTCATGCGGCACGCGCTTCTTGCCATATTTTGCTTTTAATTCTTGACTATTCATATAATCCATTTTTTGTTATGGCTTTGCCTTAGTGCGTCATCCTCGAAGAGGATCCATACAGTACTGCTTGCGAAATATGTATGGTTCCTCGCGTTGCGAGGATGACTGTAATCTAGTCTACTCCTCCGGCGGCCACGGCATTTCCGCGAGTTCCTTTTCTTTTGCTTCGGCATCAGCGCGTTTTTCGTGCCAGCGTTCGAGCTGTTCCTTGAAGGCGGCGCGGAGGCGTTCCATGCCGATGTTCTCCTTGGCGCTGATTTGGATGGCGTCAGGGTAGTTTTGCAAAAGTTCCGTGCGGCGCGCTTCGTCGGCGACTTCGACCTTGTTGAACACGCGCAGGCGAGGCGTGTCCTTGTCGATGATGCTTTCGAGCGTCTTGTGCGTGACTTCGAGATGGTCGCGGTAATCGGGAGCAGAACCGTCCACGACTTCCAAGATGCAGTCCGCATGGGCGGCCACGCCGAGCGTGCTCTTGAACGTTTCTATCAAGTTGTGGGGGAGCTTGCGGATGAATCCGACCGTATCGCTCAAGATGATGTTTTCGCCATCGAGGTAAAGCTTTCGCGTAGTGCTATCAAGCGTGGCAAAGAGTTTGTCTTCAACGTAAACGTCGGCACCGGTCAAGCGGTTCGTGAGCGTGGACTTGCCGGCGTTCGTGTAACCGACAATGCCCACTTGGAAAATGTCGGTGCGCTTGTCGGCCTGCTGCTCGCGGGCATCTTCGATTTTCTCAAGCTTTTTCTTGAGTTCCTGGATGCGCTTGCGGATCATGCGGCGGTCTGTTTCGAGCTGCGTCTCGCCCGGCCCCTTGGTGCCGATGCCGCCATTGTGCTGGCGGCAAAGGTGCGTCCACGCACCGGTGAGACGCGGCATCATGTACTGCAATTGCGCGACTTCGACCATCAGGCGACTTTCTGCAGTAACCGCGTGCTTCGCAAAAATGTCCAAAATTAAACCAGTGCGGTCAAGAACCTTGATTCCCGGCATGCGTTCTTCGAGATTGCGAACTTGCGAACCTGAAAGATCATCGTCAAAAACGACCATCTTGGCGTTGTCTTCTTCGAGAGCGCGCTTGACCTCGTTTACCTTGCCTTCACCAATGAGCGTTGCTGGGCTAAAATTTTGCACGCGCTGCAAAAAACTGCGTGTTACGTATGCACCTGCAGTCTCGGCGAGTCGACCGAGTTCTGCAAGTTGTTCGCCCGCAAGCCACGAGCGCACCTTTGGCGTTGCGATGCCCACTAAGATGCAACGTTCTTGCTCTTTCTTGTTTTCTACAGGGTTAATGCCTTTTTTTCTTGATTCTTCCATATATATGACAAATAAGATATTCCCTTTGAAATATATCAAAAAATAAATGTTCCTGGCCGTTGGATTCTTTTTAAGTACCTTTTTTTGACAACTGATTATTTGCTTACGATAATATTTATTGTAATAATTTGTCTCTTGAAAAATGTTGTCTTGAATGCAACGATGTATTTATTTACATATAAATTGCTTATTTGTAATATTTCGTTAATTGTGACCGATATCACTTTAAAAATTATATACTAGATTTAGAGGCAACCAAAAAGGACGAGTTAAGAGTATGAGGAAAGGAATCTGCCTTGGATTAGGGGCTGCGCTTGCGTTTGCCGTAAGTGGCTATGCTCAAAATTACAAAATTAATAAAGTGGGGTCAGCTGAAGAAACGTCGTTTGATGTTTTGCTTGAGCAGACTGTGGTAACAGAGGCTGCGTCGGGAGCGTGGCTTACTGTGAGTCCGAAAGTTCCTGATGGAAAGGTTTTCAAGGGCTTTACCGTCTATGATGAGTATGGACAATTCTTCAATCAGCAACGTGTTTCCACGACAGCGAAAGATAGTACGCATTTTACGATGCCAAATCATGATGTGTATGTGAAGGCAACTTACGAAACATTGCGCTATTCTCTCGTTGTCAATAGCACTGATAATGGGCGCATCTTGATTACGTTTAACGACCGCACTCGTGACCGTACAAAGCCCGGTACGAAGGTTACTGTAACGCCGAATCCGTCGGAAGGTTATGCAACCGAATCGATCAAGGTGACAAAAAAACAGGACGAAAATGTTGTGGTAGACTGTGTTAAGGATACTGCGCGTGTTGATGGATCCTGCAATTTTGATATGCCATATTTTGACGTGCTTGTCAGTGTAAATTACGTGCCAGTGTCGGAATTGTCCAGCTCTAGTGTGATTGAGTCTAGCAGCGCTGTGGCACCGGTTTCGAGCAGTGCTGTAGAACCGGTTTCGAGTTCGGCAGTCGCGCCTGTTTCAAGTTCCGCCGTTGCTGAATCTAGCAGTGCTGTGGCCCCTGTTTCGAGCAGCGCCGTTGTGCCGGCTTCGAGTTCCTCTGTGGCTCCTGCTTCTAGCTCTGCGGTTGCTCCGACGAGCTCCAGTGCGGTTCCGGCAAGTAGCTCTGCTGTTGTTCCTGCATCGAGCAGTGCTGTCACCTCTAGCTCTAGCGTTGCACCGGCTTCTTCTAGTAGCGCAGTAGCATCAAGTTCTAGCGTTGTTCCGGCTTCTAGCAGCGCTGTCGCCTCTAGCTCCAGCGTTGCCCCGGCATCTTCTAGCAGTGTTGTTGCTTCTAGTTCGAGTGCTGTACCGGCATCTTCTAGCAGTGCCGTGGCCTCTAGCTCTAGCGCCAAGCCAGCTTCCTCTAGCAGCGTCAAAGCATCTAGCTCCAGCACGAATGCTTCGTCTTCTAGCGCAAAACCCGCCAGTTCTTCTTCTAAACCGGCTTCTTCTAGCAGTGTCAAGTCGTCTTCTAGCATTGCGGATGTCGTTGTCGAAGCCGTTGCAACTGAAGAAGATTTGCCGAGTTGCACTGTCAAACGCGAAAACATGACGTATTACGTTTCGACTCTCAAGGCAGTATTCGTTTGCAAGAGCCGAATGTGGAGCCGCTACAATCCTGGTCCGAATTTCATTCCGACGATTGTTCGCTCTCCGAAGTTCTCTGCCGCTGTCAATGGCCGTAGTCTCCAAATTTTGGGTGCTAAGGTTGGCGCCAACGTGAGTTTGTTCGATTTGCAGGGCCGCGTGATTTACAATGGCCGCGCAGATGCTGCAAGCTTCTCGATGGACGTGCCACAGGCGGGTTCGTTCTTGCTTAGAATCGGCTCACAGCAGAAACTCGTGAATGTTCGCTAAATTGCTATAAAATTCATTTTCCAGAAGTCACCCCGGCTATCAGCGCCGGGGCGTTTTTATAAATTGTAATTTGTATGAATCGATTTTGTTGTTTGCTGTTACTTGTTTCTTGTGTACTCAATTTTACGGGGTGTACAACGCGTCCTCCGTCAGCTGTGCAATTTATGGAAACGTATCGTAGATCTATGGAATTAAAAGAAAAGCCTGATGCTTATGTTGATTTTGGTTTTTCTCTTTTAGGTAGCTTCCCTGCCATAATTTGTCAACGTGATGTTTCTTGGAAAAGTGTTTGTAATGCAGAAAACGAGTATGCCGATCAATTGCCTTATGATTTGTCGGGGCAAATGACGGTTTTAATGGATTCCCATTTTTTAATTGGTGCTGAATTGCATTATATCGATTTGAATTTTTTTGTTGGTACGGCATTTGAGCATTTTGGTGTAATGGGCTGGGTTGATGCTGTCGGATCTGTTGCAGATAAAACTCCTGGAATAGGCTTGATGATTATGGAACAGTTCCCAATTGGAGATATTGTTTCTTGGGGTATTATGCAGCATGTGCAACAAGGTGTTGCCATTGGAACTTATCATTCTGATCGTTATTTGGAAGTTGGGGGTGGAGCCTATATTTTGGGAAAAGGTAATGGGCATAAAGGGCATTGGTCGGTGGGTTTGGAATTGCTATATGGGGTAAAGGTAAAAGATGGAACTGGCCATATTGATTTAAGGTTATCTGTTCTGTAATTTTCTATATTTGGGCGCGTCAGGGCCTATCATCCAGGTAGGTTCCTAGTCCGGCACGCTACATGAGCCTGCCGATAAAGGATATAAAATGGCAAAGAAAGTCCAGGATGCCCTCAAGGACATCATCTCCCTCTGCAAGCGCCGCGGCTTCATTTTCCCCGGCTCTGAAATTTATGATGGTCTCGCCAACACTTGGGACTACGGTCCGTATGGCGTGGAACTCAAGCGCAACATTAAGAATCTTTGGTGGAAAAAGTTCGTCACGAGCCGCCACGATGTGCTTGGCCTCGACAGCTCCATCCTTTTGAATCCCCGCGTTTGGAAGGCTTCTGGCCACGTGGGTAACTTCTCTGACCCGCTCGTGGACTGCCTCGCTTGCCACGAACGTTTCCGCGCTGACCAGCTCCTCGAAGAAAAGCTCGGCGAAGGCTGCTGCGCTGGCAAGAATTTTGACGAAGTTCACCAGATGATGGTGGACAACAAGATTGAATGCCCGACTTGCGGCAAGACTGACTGGACAAAGCCGCGCGCTTTCAACCTCATGTTCCAGACCGAAATCGGCGTGATTGAAGGCGAAGGCAACAAGGTTTATCTCCGTCCGGAAACCGCTCAGGGTATCTTCGTGGACTTCCGCAACATCGTTGACAACGTCCGTCCGCGCATCCCGTTCGGTGTCGGCCAGATCGGTAAATCTTTCCGTAACGAAATTACTCCGGGTAACTTCATCTTCCGTACTCGCGAATTCGAACAGATGGAACTCGAATTCTTCTGCGAACCGGGTACCGAACTTGATTGGTACAACTTCTGGCGTAAGTACTGCTTCGACTGGCTCGTGAACGATCTCGGCGTGAAGAAGGAAAAGCTCCGCCTCCGCGAACATGCCAAGGAAGAACTTTCTCACTACTCCAACGGTACCACCGACGTCGAATACGAATTCCCGTTCGGTTGGGGCGAACTCTGGGGTATCGCAAGCCGTACGAACTACGACTTGACGCAGCACCAGAACGAATCCAAGGTCAAGCAGGAATACATCGACCCGGTCCAGAACAAGCGCTACATCCCGTACGTCGTGGAACCGTCTCTCGGTGTGGAACGTTTGCTCCTCGTGCTTCTCTGCAATGCTTACGAAGTCGAAAAGCTCGAAAACGACGAACGTACCGTGCTCCACTTCGATCCGAAGGTCGCTCCGGTCAAGGTTGCCGTGCTCCCGCTCGTGAAGAAGGGCAAGGTCAAGGAAAAGGCCGAAGAACTTTATCAGAAGCTCCTCAACCGCTGGAACGTCGAATACGACGAAACGCAGTCCATCGGTAAGCGCTACCGCCGTCAGGACGAACTCGGTACGCCGTTCTGCGTGACCGTTGACTTCGACACTGTTGGCGAGGGTGAATCTGATCCGGCAAAGCTCGGTTTCGTGACTGTTCGCGAACGCGACTCCATGAAGCAGGAACTTGTCGCTATCGACCAGCTCGAAGCTTACTTGTCTGCTAAGCTCGGCTGCTAAGCGGCTTTGCCGCCGCTATGAGGTATGAGCACGGGCTTACGCCCTTCGAGGTGTGAGCTCGCTCGTTTCATTACTCAAAGCGAAGCGACCTCGTGGCTCATTGCTCACAGCTAAAAAGAACCCGGAAACGGGTTCTTTTTTGTATATTGATAATAAACTATTTTATAGAGGTCAATTAAGGAGGAAAAATGTTGTACTACTTGATGTTGCTACTTGCAATTATTTGCGAAACGGCGGGCACGACTTTGCTTAAAATGTCGGAACAGTTTACGCGAATTGTTCCGAGTGTAGCTTCGCTGGTTTGCTATGTGGCATCGCTTTATTTCTTGAGTGTATGCCTCAAGGTGATTCCCGTTGCCGTTGCTTATGCGACTTGGTCTGCGCTCGGCATAGCCTTAATTACTATAATTGGTATTGTTGTGTTTAAGCAGGTGCCCGACATTGGAGCTTATATTGGCTTGTTTCTGATTGTTTCGGGTGTCGTTGTGTTGAATTTATTTTCGAAAATGGATGTGCATTGATGAATAAAATGAAGTTGTTGGTGATGGTTGGAGTGCTTGCTCTTGTAGCATGCACGAGTGAGAGTTCTTCTAATGTGTGGGATGCCGCGCAGTATTCTTCAAGTACTGAAATTGTCGCGGAATCTTCGTCAAGTGTTGAAACCGTCGTGCAATCCTCGTCCAGCTCCGAGAATGTCGCGCAATCCTCGTCAAGTGAAATTGGCACAGAGTCTTCGTCTTCTGCTGTTGCGGATACGGTTTGGCATCAGGCTAATCTCACGTGGTATACGTCTTGGCCGGAACCTGATAGCGAAGAATGCATTGAGTACAATGGCTGCACTTGGGCAGGCTACTTTGCGGGTGTCGAAGGCCAAATGACCGAAGAGTGGGTGAGTCATCACAACATCATTGCAGTTCACGAAAAGGACTGGGAAAAGTACAAGTTGAAAACGTTCCGTTTGCGCATGAACGGCTCGACGATTGACGCTGTTGTTTATGATATGTGCTCCGACAGCGATTGCGATGGTTGCTGCACCGAAAATGCCGGCGAAATCGGCTTCCTTATCGACATCGAAAAGTACACGCGTGAACGCTTTGATGGCAATGGCGATGGCGTTGTCGAATGGACGTGCCTCGATTGCGAATAAAATTATAAATGCGTAAAAAAATAGCTCGGCGTTTAAGTGCCGAGCCATTTTTATATAACTGCAACCCGCCAGCGGCGGGTTCTCATTTAATCGCACTTCTTAAAGAAACAGCTGCGAGCGCCTGTATGGCAAGCGACTTGCGGACCTTGCATACGCACCTTGAAAAGGAGTGCGTCAGAGTCGCAGTCGGCGGCCCATTCTACGACGGTCATCACGTTTCCGCTCGTGTCGCCCTTGTGCCAGTATTCCTTGCGGCTGCGGCTCCAGAAGACCATTTCGCCACATTCATGCGTGCGACGGAGGGCTTCTTCGTTCATCCATGCCATCATCAGCACGTCGCCTTTGTCGGCGTCCTGAACGATTGCCGGTGCGAGCTTTTCGCCACCGAATTCCACTTCAAACTTGATTTCTTTAATGAGTTCTTCGAATTTCATCTCTCGTCTCTCGTCTATAGCCGCGTGGTTCGGCAAGCTCACCAACCTAAGCGGCGTTCTTTCGTCTAACCACGCACCTGGCCGTTGCCACGGAGAATCCACTTGTAGCTGCAGAGGCTTTCAACGCCCATCGGACCGCGAGCGTGGAGCTTGTCGGTCGAAATGCCGACTTCGGCACCCAAGCCGTATTCGCCACCGTCTGCAAAACGCGTACTGGCGTTCACCATCACGCTGCTGCTGTCGACGTTTGCAACGAAGTAGTCTTGAACGTTTGCGTCTTCGGCAACAACAGCTTCCGTGTGGCGGCTGCTGTTCTTTTCGATGTGGTCGCAGGCTTCTTCGACGTTGTCGACGAACTTGACGCTAGCCTTGAGGGCAAGGTATTCATGGTGGTAATTGCTGTCGTCGCCGATATCTTTAATGCGGTTATCGTGGCTCTGAGCATCCTTGTTGCCAAAGAGTTCTACGCCGCGTTCAGCGAGGCAATCCAAGAGCTTCTTGACGTTGGCATCATCGATATGGCGGTCGATAATCACGCATTCCATAGCGTTGCAAACGCCCGTGCGTTGCGTCTTGGCGTTAATCAAAATGTTCACAGCCTTTTCAATGTCTGCGGACTTGTCCACATACACATGGCAAATGCCGTTGAAGTGCTTGATGACAGGAATCTTGCTCTGTTCAACAACTGCACGAATCAAACGTTCGCCACCGCGGGGAATCACGAGGTCAAGGCAATCGTTACGCTGCAAAAGCAGGCTCACCAAGTCGTGACTCGTTTCTTGCACCAACTGCACGGCATCTTCGTCAACATCTTGTTCGATGAGGGCCAAATGGAAAATCCCGGCGAGGCACTTTGCGGAGTTGAGCGATTCCTTACCGCCACGGAGAATCACGGCGTTGCCAGCCTTGAAGCAAAGGCAAGCTCCATCGATCGTCACGTTCGGGCGGCTTTCAAAAATAAAGAACACACAACCTATCGGCACAGCGACACGGCTAATCTTGATGCCGTTCTTAAGTACGCGATCTTCGAGTACGCGACCGAGCGGGTCGGTAAATGCGGCGATTTCTTCGGCACCTTTGGCCATCGATTCGATGCGGGCATCGTTCAAAGTCAAACGATCCATCTTGGAATCGTCGAGCTTGCCTGCTGCTGCTTCAAGGTCCATCTTGTTGGCTTCTAAAATTTCCGGCTTCTTTGCGCGAAGAAGTTCTGCAACGCGGTTGAGCACTGCAGCGCGCTTTTCGGCGCTCAAAGTACGAAGTTTCTTGCTTGCTTTTTTTGCTTTTGTAGCAAGTTCGTCAGAGTAATTTTCCAAATTAACGTTATTCTGTGTCATGGGAGGAAATATAGAAATAGAAAAAGTCCCGCAACTTGCGGGACTCTTGAAATTACTTCTGCATTCGTCATTCTGAACGGCGAAGCCATGAAGGATCCAGTCTCTTCGACTGACTCAGTGTACCACTCAGTGACCTTACAGCAAGTTGACGATTGCCGTGAACAGTGCGTCAGACAAAGCGTTCGTTTCCAAACCTTCAATCACGCTGAACTGATTGAACATGATCTGTCCATTGCCAAACGGCACAAGCTGCAAGTCAACGCCCGTCTTGATTTCGCCATCCTTGAGCGTTACGGAACGTGCGTAAACCTTAGCGCCAGCTAGCTCGTTCAACGAAATGCCCGGCATTGCCGATGCAGAATTATGATCGAGAACGCCATTACCGCCGAACACAGCGAGGAGCGGAGAATCCTTCGGCAAGTAGTGCAAGCTGAATTCGTTTGCGCCTGTTGTCCAATGTGCTTCGATATTGCTTTCGAAGTTATGGCTCTGGTTCAAAAGATCGATATCTTCAGTCGTCATATCGGAGAGCAATAGTGTCTTGCCGCCCTTCTTCGTGACTTCGATAATCTTGTCCAAAATTTCATCCGGCCAAGAACTCAAGTTTGCAGTGAAGATAATTTGTTCAGAACCATCCAATGCGGCGAGCACATCGCTCGATTCGTCATAGTTATCCAAGAAGCAAACCTTGCTCATGGCTTCCTTCACGTCAGCCTGTTCAATGACAATCAAGTCTTCGAGGCTGGAATGAACTTCCTTGCCGTTGTCCTTGAGCGTAAGCTTGATCTTGTACAAGCCTGTAGCGCGCGGAGCCATCAACGTGCAAATGCCAAGCTGCGTAAGCGTCTTCTTTTCGGCCGGTTCTTCAGGCATGACCTTCTGTGTGTTTAGCACCTTGTCCTTGCTGTCAAGAAGCGACACTTCGATTTCCACATCTTCCAAGCGGCTGTTGTTCAAAAGCGTAAGCTGGAAGCTGACTTCGCTCTGCGGAGTAGCTACATGTTCCAATTCGCTAATGAGCACGCGGCTCGGAGCCGTGATTTCGCGGGCAAAGTTCTGGATGCCCTTGGACTTTCTGTTTTCGTCGTTGAAACCGCTAAAGTCCGTACCGTTGTCGGCCCACTGGTCAATGAAGAAACCTGCAATCTGCGGGTTGCTCTGGAATGCTGTAATCTGGTCGTACTTGCTCTTGAGCGCGATGCGATAAACATCAGCGTTGAACGATTCGAAGTTCGGCCAAATAGAAAGCTTGTTGTCGGCAACGAACGTTTCCACAGACTTGAATTCGTTCTTGATGGCCTTCTGGCTCTTGATGCTGCGAGGACCGGCGATGGTGGTTGCACGTTTCGGGAAGAGCGTGTTGTTCTTGAGCGTCACCAAAACTTTGTTCTCGACATCGTTCAATACCGGTTCTTCTTCGTCCTGGAAGTGGCTGTCGCCAAGGCCCGTATCCGGAACCATGAGCTCCAAATCTTCCTTGTCGAACATGTGGGCGAGGTAGTGCGTATAAGTTGCACTCGGGTTTTCACGCGGGTTCACTCGCATCGTGGCATACTGCGAAATGCGGTCGATAGAAACTGGGATAATCTTACCCGTATCCTTATGGAAGTTTGCTTCGTTGTCGAGGTAAATACTGTTGAAGTTGCTAATCGCCGGGCGGCATGTGTCGATCGGGCTAATTGCATTCAAGAGCTTGTTACCGTTCTGAAGCATGAACGTTCCGTTTTCAGAACCGAGAATCCAAGCCGCGATACACGGATGGTTGTGCTGGTCGCGCACCATGTCGTTGATGAGCTTCTTCGTGATTTCGAGACCCTGAGCGGTAGAACGCATCGTGTGGATCGGGAATTCCTGGAACACGAACAAACCAATCTTGTCGCAAATATCGAGAGCTGAGCTGCTGAGCGGAGCGCCGCAAGAACGGATGACGTTGAAACCTGCAGCCTTGACTGCGTTCAAGTCCTTTTCCAAAGCCGGGTTCTGGTCGGTCCAGAGGCCGCCTTCGCTCCACTGCTGGTTGTAGCTCACGCCCATGAGCTTCACGATGGAATCGTTAATGTAGTAGTCGCCTTTGAGGCAATCGAACTTGCGGAAACCAAAAGTTCTCACGACAGGGAAGGTATATTCCGGAGCCTTGCCCTTTGCGCCCTTGATTTCGAGCTGCATTTCAATCGCGAACAAGTTCGGGTGTTCCGGACTCCAAACGCACTTGTCTCTCTTCCAGTCCTTGATACCCAGCAAGAACTTCTGCGTGGCGTTTTCCTTTTCGAGCTTGATTTCCTTGAAGTATTCGAAAACATCGCCGTTCGGATTCTTCATGAGGATGCGGAGACGAGACTGGTAACCGCGCGGATTGTTGAAGAACGCTTCGACAGAAACGCGTTCTTGGTCCATGTCCGGTTCTACGTGAATGTCAGAAATGAAAGCGGCGTTACCGAGAATCAAATCAACGTGACCGCAGATACCGCCATACGGATACTGCGACCAGGGGAGGCCCACCGGCATTTCGCCCGGATGAGCGTAGCGGTCGTTTGCGCCTTCCTTGCTTTCACGACCAAAGTCAATGCGGCTGTTCGTTGCACCCATGTTTGCCACGCGGATGCAGAGAATGTTTTCTTCGCCGAGCTTAATTGCCTTCTGAGTCTCAACAACAAAGGACGTATAGGCACCAAAATGGTCGCCCAAAAGCTTACCGTTCAGCCAAATTGTGGCGTGCGTTGCAATCTTTTCAAAACGGAGGAAAATACGCTTCGTGACTTGCTTTTCGTCATCAATCGTGAATCTTTTGAAATAGAACGCGCAGTCCTGTGCCATCAAAAGCTTGTCAAATGCTCTTTCCCAAATGTGGGGAACGCTAACAGTCTGAGTTTTTTCAGGATACGTTGCATACCAACGATTGGAGATGCCGGTATCTTCTGTGTCCCAGATCATCTGCCAATCGCCATCAAGGCTAATAATTTTGCTCATTAAAAGAACCCTTTATAAAATTCCGGAGTAAAGATAGTAAAATAGGGAGTAAGGGTTAGGGCTTTAGGACAAGGAATACGGCTAAAAACGTCTTTTTTGCGTTTTTTTACCTCAAATCCCCTTTGATTTTTTGAACACTATTACTAAATTTGTGGTCCCAATAGCAACCTAAAAAGGATTACAAAATGTATTCTATTGTTGAAGCAGGTGGTTTCCAGTATAAAGTCGAACTCGGCAAGGCTTACAAGCTCCCGTTGATCGACGCCGCTGTTGGTTCTGAACTGGAGCTCAAGTCCGTTCTTCTTTTCTCCGGAAAAGAAGTGCAAGTCGGCACCCCTGTCCTGAATGATGCTTCTGTCAAGGTCGAAGTTCTCGCCCATGGCAAGGAAGACACGATCATCGTGTTCAAGAAGAAGCGTCGTACTCGTTACGAACGTCGTAACGGTCATCGTCAGGGCTATACCGAGGTGCTCGTCACGGAACTCCGCTCTGGCGCTGAATCTGCAGTCGTAGACCCTCAAATTATTACCCGCAACCGCGCTCGCGTGGCTGCCCTTGCTAAGCAGAAGGTTCAGAACAAGCCGCTCACTCGCAAGGAAAAGATCGCTCAGGGACTTCCGAAGCCGGCTAAGGTCAAGAAGAACTCTTTGCGTAAGGCTAAGGAGGCTTAATCCATGGCACATAAGAAAGGTCAAGGTTCAGTACGTAACGGCCGCGACAGTAACGCCAAGTATCTTGGTGTTAAGAAGTATGCGGGCGAAACCGTCAAGGCTGGCAACATCATCGTTCGTCAGCGTGGTTCTCACTTCCACAGCGGTAACAACGTTGGCATGGGCAAGGATTTCACTTTGTTCTCCCTCGTTGACGGCAAGGTGAAGTTTGAACGCCTCGATGCAAAGCGCCAAAAGGTCTCCGTTTATCCGGAAGAAGCCTAATTTCTTTGGCTAGCTTTTAAAAAGCCGGACGCGAAAGTGTCCGGTTTTTTTTTGTTATGTACTTTTTTGTACTGGTATGTTGTTCACGCGAAGGAGATGCTCTTTTTAAGGGGCATGGAGAGTATTCTGTTTGGCGAAAAACTTCAGATGGAAAAAAAAGGAACATTGCGCGATAGAAGGAAAAACTCTGTCGGTATTAGAAGAGAATGTTGAAATTCCTTTTCCGCTTATATATTTCGATTTAGGAATTAGAAAATTATATCATGTATACCGGTTTATTTATGCAAAAGAATCTGAAAAAAATTTTTTTGGAACATATCGATTCCCTGTAACAACAGGAATTGGGGCGATTCATGAAGATCCTGATATGGTTATTGATGAAACATCCGATTTAATAACAATATTCTATAATAAGGAACCTGTAGATGGATTTTTCATAGAGAAAAATCTGTTCTCCCAAAAGCTTCTGTTTGTTCATAAGCCTAATTTGTCTGAATTGAAAAATAAAGATGGAGTGTGTTATTATTAAATTGTTTTAAGGCTTTTTTGACCTTTTGAATCCTGAAAAATTCATTGAAAATCGGGAAATTCGAGTTGAAGTATTTGTTCTATCATTTGCGTTTTTTCTACATTGTTTACGTGAATTCTATGCGTTTTTTAAAACTTTATTTTTTATCTGCTCTTGCGGTTGTTTTCTGTGCCTGTTCCGATGATGACGAAGGCCCGGAATACATGTTCGACAGGGAAATTTCTGAATATTCCGTCCTTTACGAATGCGGCTCGGGTGATTCCGATAGCAGTTCTTGTTTCAAAATCCGTTATCGCTATCCATACCGTCTTGACGATTATGCCGGATTGTGCATCTGGATGGGTACGGATATTGTTGATGATACTTCGAAGGCTGTCAGCGATAAACAGATTCGACAGGCGCATGATTCAACGAATAGCCAGACTTTATTCCGTGAATACAAAAAATCTGGGCGTTATTACGATACGCTCGATGTATCCGACATGGCGGTCCAGTTTATAAAAGAGGGTTGCGATTCCGTTCAGGTGGCCATGTTCAGCGAATACACCGATGGGGGAGACCCGGGCGCGGTTCAGCGTGTGCAGTTGCACTTTAAGGATAGTTTTGATCCGTCGATTGTTGTGCCTGATGATTCTGTTTGGTCCAATGGTGTGTTACTTTCTTGGGACCGTCCTACGGACCAGACCAGTTTCCATTTGCTTGGTGCCGGTACGGGAAAGATTTATGGCTATAATCTTGTTCTTTACGCCTTGGATCGCCCTGACGAGGATATTCGTGACCTTAAGGTATATGTGCAGACTCCTGCCGGTACGGATTATACGGGCGGCAAGTTGTATAAGCGTAATGCTCAAATTGAACACATGAAAGATTCGCTGTATGTGCATGATCTTGAGCGAAACGATAAGGAAAAGAATTACCTTCGCCTTGTGATTTTTGATGGTGAAGGGTACGATATGCAAAATCCGCAGAAGAACCATTTCCGTGTGTTCATCGAAGGCCTTCGCACTCGTTCCAATACCGATAACTATGAGTATAAGATTGGTTTTTCTTCTTGGGATATCGTGGGCAATTTCAGCGGTTCTCAGATGGAGAGTCAAGTCTCTCCCAAGGACTGGAAGGGAATCATGACGACGGACTCCATTGCTCCGTTGATGCCTAACAAAATTTTTGTGGAAGAAGATTCGCTTTTCCCGGGATATGCAAAACTGGATAGCAATAACAGAGTCCGTATTTTCTGGAATCGAAGTGTAGACCCTATCAAGTTCAATCATGGAATCGAGATTGATTCTGAGCTTGTTATTCCGCGTGGATGCAACATTTATGAATGCTACGAGAACGTGGCGAACTACAAGGTCGAGTATTACAACAAGCTTGAAGGTTCATGGACTTCAAATGGCGATAATGTGTATTCAACGCATTATGGCCGAGACAAGAATGGACATTTTAAGCTAGACGTCTTGGATACGGGAACATTTGTGGGCGATTCGATTCGCAGGGTCGCTCCTGGTGATACGTTGATTTTGCGCATTCTCGCTATAGACAGTTCGGGCTATAAATCTGTGGAATTGCGAGATACGATTCTTGTTTCGCCGGGTAAGCTTGCTAATGACCTTAAGTGCCCTGCGGGCTTTGTTGCCGTTTCTACATCGGATACGACGTCGTTCTGCATGGAACGGTATGAACATCGAAGCGCAGACGGTAAGTTTATGACGAATGTTTTGCATTCTGAAGCTGTCGAAACTTGCGAGTCTATTTCTGCTAGTGGTTTTGAAGTGTCCCTCTGCGGTGAACGTGATTGGGAACTAGTTTGCTTGTCTGGCGGATCGTTATCGTATGGTGTTATTGAAGAAGATGATACCGATGCTTCGGATTATCTGTTCCGCGTTTGCAATGTAAGCACGAATGATTCAACGATTGCTGCCGATATTGCAAAACGTGACGCCGGCTGTATGAACCCAATGGGCGTGAGAGATTTGCCGGGCCAGTATCAGGAATGGGTCAAGGGTCGTTCCGAAGATACGGTTGCGGTCTTGAAAGGTTCTAGCTACAAGATTTTTGAAGGCCTTGATCGTGAGTCTGTCGCTTACTGTACGAACCGAGCATTTCCGTATTACACGCGTCCGGGCTATACGCAGGATACTGTTTATCTTTACCGCGAAGGTACGCAGGTTGATACGGCTTATGCTGCCGATACGTCCAGAACGTTGTACAAAAAATTGACAAAGGACGACTTTAAGGATACGCTACAGTTCTATGATGTCGTTGATTCTAAAGGCAAGGTTATAGGAACGGATTTCTCGCTCTATACAGAATACAAGATGGGCGGACAAGCCTGGCTTGATTCTTTGGCGAATGGTCTCACGTATAAACCGTCTCGCAAGGAAGCTGTGTTCCTTACGGGTGAAAAGCTTTACTACCGTGAGGCTGCTTTGTTCTATAAATCTTCGACCATCGGCTTCCGCTGCTGCGCGTACAAGAAGTAAGATCGTCATCCTCGCGCAGGCGAGGATCCATGAAATAGAAAATGAATACAGATGAATTTTTGAAAGTCGCCGAAACCTTGGCCCGCCAAGCAGGCGACCTCTGTCTTGAACTTCAAAACAACCTTGGCGATGTTCGCTACAAAACCGTCAAAGACGTTGTAACCATCGCCGATGTCAGCAGTGAAAAACTCATTGTCGAAGGATTGCGCAAAGCGTTCCCGACGCATTCTATCCGCACGGAAGAGGCCGGCGTTATCGAAGGCTCGGACCCGCGTTTCCGCTGGATTATTGACCCGGTTGATGGAACGGTGAACTTTAGCCGAGGCATTCCGCTGTGGGGGATTTCAATAGCGCTTCATTTCGAGGGCGAACCTCTGGTGGCGGTTGTTAATTTACCCAAACTCGGTGAGCTTTACACGGCTGCAAAAGGGCGTGGCGCGTTCATGAACGGCAAGCCAATTCATGTCAGCCGCGAATCCAATCCGACTCATGCGATTGTCTCGAATGGTGATTTTAACGTGGGCGATGCTGCAAAAATCAATGCGCAGAATTCTCACAATTTCGCGCGAGAAGCAGAAACATTTGAACGCGTAAAATGCTTGGGCTCTGCTGTAATTGAAGGTTGCTTTACTGCTTGCGGCCGCATCGATTGCTTTGTGATGACGATGAGCTACCCGTGGGACATTGCTGCTATTGCGCTCCTCGTCGAAGAAGCGGGCGGCAAGTCAACGCACATTGACGGAACGCCCATGCAGTTCGTCGATGCTGAACAAGTTATTTTCTCCAACGGACTCTTGCACGAAACTCTCGTGAACACGCTACGTTAAGGCTTGATGCGTGCATAGGACTTGACCTGCAATGGCAATGCAGAAATGCGAAAAAGCGGAAAAAGTGAAAAATGCTGTAAAAAGTGAAAAATGCTGGAAATGTGCTACCAAATCGAGAATGTAATACGATTTAGTAGCATAAATTTCGAATAAATTATCTAAAAATAGGTCGAAATCATATTTTTTTGCAGAATTTGTGCTACTAAAAGTTAAAAAAAAGCTGATTTGGTAGCACTATATAACGTGTTTTACTTAAAATGAGTGTAGACAAAGTAAAAAATGTGCTGCTAAAATTCGAAAAAAATGAAATTTGGTAGCACAAAATGGCAAAAAAGCCTTTTTACAATCCGTAATCGTGCTTTCCACAGCTTTTTCATAAAAAACATCCCGGTTCAAAAGAACCGGGACATTTTCATTTGCAACAAGCTATTGACAAAGACAATTGATTACTAACTAACCACTGTCTACTGCCTACTGCCGAAGGCTACAGCGGAATGTTTCCGTGCTTCTTCCAAAGCACAGCCTTCTTCTTGTTCTTCAGGTTTTCGAATGCAGTAACAAGGCGGTCACGAACGTTCTTCGGTTCGATAACTTCGTCGATGAATCCGTTGCCTGCGGCAATGTACGGGTTCAAGTACTTGTTTTCGTAATCGGTGATGAACTGTTCGCGAACCTTTGCCGGTTCAGCTGCAGCGGCAATTTCCTTTCTGTGGAGAATGTCGACGGCACCTTCTGCACCCATAACGGCGATCTGAGCGATCGGGAGGGCGAACACGCTGTCTGCACCGAGGTTCTTGCTGTTCATGGCGATGTATGCGCCACCATATGCCTTACGGAGGATGAGCGTCACGCGCGGCACTGTTGCTTCGGCGTATGCAAAGAGGAGCTTTGCACCGTGGCGGATAATGCCGTTGTGTTCCTGCTTCGTGCCCGGCATGTAACCCGGAACGTCCACGAGCGTAAGGATAGGAATGTTGAAGCTGTCGCAGAAGCGCACAAAGCGTGCTGCCTTGTCGCTTGCGTCCACGTCCAAAGAACCGGCGAGGCACTTCGGCTGGTTTGCAACGATACCCACGACGTTACCGTCGAGGCGCGCAAAACCGATCACAACGTTCTTTGCAAATTCCGGCTGGATTTCAAGGAAAGAATCCTTGTCAGCGAAGCAAGCAATCACATCGCGAACGTCGTAAGCTCTCTTGAAGTTGTCCGGGATGATTTCTTCGATGTCGGCGGACTTGTCCACGATTGTACCGACCTGTGCAACAGACTTGTCCATGTTGCTCTGCGGGAGGTAGCTGAGCAAGTTACGAACGCCTTCGAGACAAGCCTTATCGTCCTGATAAACGAAGTGGGCAACGCCAGACTTCGAGAAATGAACGCCTGCGCCACCGAGCTGATCCGGAGTCACAACTTCAGCAGTAACAGCCTTCACGACACCCGGGCCCGTGATGAACATCTGGCTCGTGTTTTGTGTCATGAAGATAAAGTCTGTAATAGCAGGGGAGTAGCAAGCACCACCAGCGCACGGTCCGAGAATCACGGAAATCTGCGGAATCACACCGCTAGCCCATGTGTTGCGTGCAAAAATGCCACTGTAACCGTCGAGAGAGCAAACGCCTTCTTCGATACGTGCTCCACCGCCATCGTTGATGCTGATGAACGGCACGCGAGATTCGAGGGCGAGGTCCATCACATCGCAAATCTTCTTGGCGTGTGCAGAACCGAGAGAACCGCCGCTCACCGTGAAGTCCTGAGAGCATGCGTAAACCGGGCGGCCATTGATCTTGCCGTAACCCGTAACAACGCCGTCACCGAGGAAACGCTTGGAATCCGGAAGTTCGATGCTCTGGGAAACGCGCATAGCGCCGATTTCCTTGAACGTGCCTTTATCAAAAAGGATTTCGAGGCGTTCACGAGCTGTGAGCTTGCCCTGGGAATGCTGCTTTTCGACACGAGCGGTACCGCCACCGGCCATTGCCTTGGCGTTGCGTTCGCTCAACTTTTCTAAATAGGATTTATCCCACATAAAATTCCTGTGTGTTTGCGCTTACTTCTGGATGCGCTTGATAAGGTTGGTAAGGACTTCGCCGGGGCCAAGTTCCTTAAATTCAGTAGCACCGTCTGCAATCATGTTCTTGACCGTCTGTGTCCAACGGACGGGGGAGGTGAGCTGAGTGAGAAGGTTTGCCTTAATTTCGTTCGGATCCGTGTGCGGCTTGGCGTCCACGTTCTGGTAGACCGGGCAGACCGGAGTCGAAAATTCAGTTTCTTCGATGGCCTTTGCAAGTTCTGCACGGGCGCTTTCCATAAGCGGGGAGTGGAATGCACCACCGACCTGTAGCGGAACGACGCGCTTGACTTTACCGGTGAGGTAAGCGGCGACTTCGTCAATGCCGGCCTTTTCGCCAGAAATCACGACTTGTCCCGGGCTGTTGAAGTTTGCTGGAACAACGGCTGCGTCCTTAACTTGTGCGCAAGCTTCTTCGACGAGTTCGTCAGAACCGCCGAGAACTGCTGCCATCGTACCTGGGCGGAGTTCGCATGCCTTCTGCATAGCTTCGGCACGCTTTGCAACGAGCTTGAGGCCTGCTTCGAACGTGATTGCGCCCGTAGCGGTAAGAGCAGAAAATTCACCGAGCGAGTGGCCTGCGGCCATGTCCGGCTTGCCACCTTGGACCTTAGCCATAGCAACAGAGAGCAGGAATACTGCCGGTTGCGTGACCTTCGTCTGCTTGAGGTCTTCTGCGGTGCCATTAAACATTATGTCGGTAATGTTGAAACCGAGAATTTCGTTTGCCTTTAAGAACATCGACTTTACGTCGGCGTTCGATTCGAATAAATCTTTGCCCATTCCTGGGAACTGAGAGCCCTGACCGGGAAATACGTATGAAATCATGGGCTCAAATTTAGTAAATAATATTACAGTAAATGGTATTTATATATTACAGAAAACATACTTTTTAAAAAAGTTTACAGTATTTTTTGAGCCTAATTTGGGGATATGGTCCATTTATCGCTTTATTTTGCATTTTGTACGTTTTTTATGAAAACGGCAATTTACGAAAGATTTTTTTTCTATCTTTGTGCTAAAATTTTATCAAAAAAGGATACAATAATATGGCAAACGAAGAAATCAAGAGCAAACTCAAGGCATTCTTTATGTCCGATCTCGGCGTAGATGGCGATGTCCTGAACTACGATACTCCGCTTTTTGGCGAAGAAATCGGTCTTGACTCCGTGGATTCCCTCGAAATCATTTCCTTCGTCGATGACAACTTCGGCGTTTCCATGACTGGTGTTGCTAAGGAAAACTTCCAGAGCATCGATACCATCGCCGCTTTCATCGAAAAGAACAAGGCTTAATCAAGCCTTTTTATTTGAGTATTGTTTGGAATATCTATGACTCCTAATAATCGTCGTTGTGTTGTTTCTGGCCTTGGCGTGATTTGCGCTGTAGGCAATAATGTTGAAGAAACCTGGAAAAATGCCCTGAATTCCGTCTCCGGGATTCACAAGACCACTTCTCTTGATACCAAGAACTGCTATGCGGACTTGGCTGCCGAAGTAAATTGTGATACTCTCGACCAGATCGAATCTCCGGACGAAAAAGATCGCGCCTCCAAGCTCTGCATCAAGGCTGCAAAAGAAGCCCTTAACGATGCCGGTCTCGGTGACTTTGCTGATAGTAGCCGTGTAAGTGTTATTATCGGTAGCTGCGTGGGTGGTGTCCTCAGCATTGAAAAATACCACTGCGACGGTAAGGATGCTAACGAAATTCCAAAGATGCCCATTGCTGCAATTGCTTCCCAAGTGGCTGAATCTTGCCATGCGGGTGGCATTGTAACGAACGTGGGCAACGCTTGTGCTGCCGGTACGATTTCTATTGCTGTTGCTTGCGACCTTATCCGCGCTGGTAAAGCAGATGTCGTTATCGCTGGTGGTTCAGACTCCTTTGCTTCTGTTCCATATTCAGGCTTCCTTTCTCTCCATGCATTGGACGAAAATGGCTGCTCTCCGTTCAATCACTGCAATGGCATCACGCTTGGTGAAGGTGCCGGCATCGTGATTGTCGAATCTTTGGAACATGCCGAAAAGCGTAACGCCAAGCGTTACTGCGAAATTCTCGGCGCTGGCGTCACAAGCGATGCTCACCATATCACCGCTCCGCGTGAAGATGGCATTTGCCTCCTCGAAGCGATGGACCGCGCTGTCAAGAATTCCGGTATTAAGAAATCCGATATCGGTTACTTGAATGCTCATGGTACGGGTACGGGCAAGAACGACAATGCCGAAATCAATGCGTTCCACAAGTTCTTTGACGAAGAAAATCCGACCTTGAGTGTCAGTTCGACCAAGGTAATGACTGGTCACTGCCTCGGTGCCGCAGGTGCAATCGAAGCCGTGTTCAGCATCAAGGCCCTCACGACGAACACCGTTCTCCCGACGCTCCACTACTCTGCCGAAGATTCCGAAGCCCTCAAGGCTAAGGTCGGCCAGATGGACTACGTGCAGAACACGCCGCGCGCTAAGGAACTCGAATGTGTCATGAGCAACAACGTCGCTTTCGGCGGCACGAACGCAAGCATCGTGTTCAGCAAGAAGCCGGGTGACGTGCAGAGCCAGGTCGCTAAGGATAAGAAAATCGCTGTGACGGGTGTTGGCATTGTAAGCCCGCTCGGCAACAGCAAAGAAGCTTATCTTGAATCGGTCAAGAACGGCAAGCTTCCGGAATCCGCTTCCATTTGCTCTACCGTTACGAACGATGATTACAAGGAACTCGGCATCAAGATGGCTTTCTATCGCAAGCTCGACAATCTGGGACAGCTCCAGACTGTGTCCGGCATGCGCGCTCTCAAGGATGCTAATCTTACAGTCACTGAAGACAACGCTAAGCAGATCGGTATCATCGTGGGTACCAGCGAAGGCGGTCTCGGCGCCACTTACGATTTCCAGGAACTTATTACTAAAGAAGGCAATGCTGGCGGTAGTGCTTTCAAGTTCCCGCACACTGTTTATAATGCTGCCGGAGGCTACCTCTCGATTCTTTCTGGAATCAAGGGCTACGGCGTCACCATTACGACTGGTCCGCTCTCCGGTCTCGATAGCATTGGCTACTCCATGAACGTCATTCACGACGGTCAGGAACAGGTCATGATGGCTACGGGTACGGACGAAAACCTCCCGATTATCACCGAATTCTGCCAAAAGTTGAATGTCGCTGCGGATAAGGTTGTGGAACCGTATTCCAATTCTAACGGCTTTGTCGTTGGCGATGGCTCTATTTCCATCATCATCGAAAACGAAGATTACGCTAAGGCTCGTGGCGCTAAGGTTTACTGCTACGCTCTCGGTTACGGTAATGGCCGTAAGAACGTGAAGTTTGGCCATGTTAGCGGTTCCGGCGAAGCTCTCGACATCGCTATTAACGCAGCTCTCAAGGATGCTGGTGTAAGCATTGATGAAATTGATGCTGTTTGCGGTTTCGCTAACGGCCTCAAGAAGCTCGACGATATCGAAAAGTCCGCATATGCTCGCGTGTTTGGTGATAAACTCGCAGGCCTCCCGCTCTTCCAGGTGAAGGAACGCGTGGGTGAAGGCCGTGCCGCTTCTGCCGCTCTTGCTGCAGCCGAAGCCGCTCTTATGCTCGGTGGCGAACTTGCCGAAGAAAACGCCTACTTTGTTGCAAATGACGGTAGCGTTTCCAAGAAGAAGGTTTCTACGGCTGGCTTCAAGAAAATTTTAGTGACTTCCTTTGCTACGGGCGGTTCTTACAACGCTGTAGTTCTCGGAAAATAAATTTGTGAAGGAGAATTTATAATGAAAGTTGCAATCGTTACTGGTTCTTCTAAGGGGATTGGCAAGGCTTGTGCTTTGCGTCTCGCTCGTGACGGCTACACGGTCGTCGTAAACTATTCTAGCTCTGATGCTGCGGCTCAGCAGACTTTGGACCAAATCAAGTCCGAAGGTGGCGACGGCATGATTTACAAGGCCAACGTTGCCGTTCTTGCCGAAGTCAAGCAGATGGTCCGTGACGTTTTCAAGGCTTATGGCCGCATCGACGTTCTTGTGAACAACGCTGGTATCGTCCGTGACGAATACCTCCTCATGATGAACCCGGACACGCTTGACAAGTGCTTTGACTTGAACGTGAAGGGTTACTTCTACTGCGCTCAGCAGGTTGCTGTCAAGATGTACAAGCAGAAATCTGGTGTTATCATCAACATGTCTTCTGTTTCTTCTAAGTTTGCTCTTGCCGGCCAGGCCGTTTATAGCGCTACGAAGGGCGCCGTGAACTCCTTTACGCAGACGCTTGCTAAGGAACTCGGTGGTTACGGCATCCGCGTGAACGCTGTCGCTCCGGGCTTTGTCGCTACTGAAATGATTGAAGCTATTCCGGAAGAAACTCGCAAGGGCTACCTCGAAAAGGTGCCGCTTAAGCGTTTTGCTTCTGCTGACGAAGTTGCAAATGTTGTCTCCGCTCTTGCTTCTGACCAGTTCGCTTATGTGACGGGTCAGGTCATCGTGCTTGATGGAGGTCTTTCACTGTGATGAACATTTACCAAATCAGCGAAAAGATTGCCCAGCGTCCGCCGTTCCAGATGATCGAAAAGGTCACGGAACTCGTCCCGAACGAATCTGCAACGGGCATCAAGAATGTTTCTGTGAATGAACCGTATTTCATGGGACATTTCCCGGGCACTCCGATTATGCCGGGCGTTCTCATTTGCGAAGCCTGCGCTCAGCTCTGCTCGCTCGTAATTGAAAAGCCGGCCGAAGACCTCGAAAAGAACTTGTACGTTCTCTTGAAGATTGATGGTTTCAAGTTCGTGAAGCCGGTAATTCCAGGCGACCAGCTCGAAATCACGGTCAACAAGACGAAGGGCGGTGGAGTTATCGTTGGGTTTGACTGTGTGGTCAAGGTGAACGGCAATGTACATGCTAAGGGCTCGCTGACCTTTACGAGCATTCCTAAGGAAAGCTTGGGAAAATAATTATTATGACGAAAGATGGCGGATCATCCCCGTCAAGCGAGGTCAGGCGTCCGCCATGACGTTGACTGACGAGACGTCATTCCGCTACGTCATTCCGGCCTTCGAGCCGGAATCTCCTGTATGAAAACTGTTGTATAGTTGATGATTGAGAAAGCGAAAAATTTAATTGTTGATTTGTTCTGGAAGTTAGTGCTCCTCGCCGTAGTTTACGGGGTGCGTACTTATTTGTTGGTGGTCTATCGCCCCAAGATGACCTTTTTAGGGTCGGTCAAGTCAACGACGTTAAAACAACCGATGATAATCATTGCAAACCACACGAGCATGCTTGACCCGTTGATGGTGCAGTCGTTGTTTTTCCATAATCGCAGCATTGTTGTTGCAAAGGACCAAGTGGAGGACCCGCATTTCCATTGGGCTCTTTCCCGCTTTAAAAACGTAATTCCCTGCGACCGATTCAACCTTGATACTGAATGGGCTTTGATAGCAAAGAAGGAACTCGAAAAGGGCAATTCTGTGATTATTTTCCCGGAAGGCAAGTGCCGTTACGACGGCCTCTTGAACGAGTTCAAGACTGGTTTTGCTTTCCTTGCGCGTAGCACGGGTACGCCGGTGCTTTCTCTCGGCATTGACGGTATTTACAAGATGGGGCATCGCACGCAGATTGTTGTAGATGAACCCGAAACGATTGAACGCGTAAAGGGAATTCCTTCGTCCAAGCATCTTGCTGAACGTAGCGAATATTTCCGCCAGAAAGTCTGGAATTTGAAGCAGCAGGCTTTAGGCCAGCAGGGCGCAATTCTCCCTGTAGCCGCTGAAACTCCGGCTGAAATTTCCGAGGAGAGCAAGTAGTGAAAATAGGCTTGGCTCTAGAAGGCGGTTCCCGTCAGACTATTTTCTCGGCAGGCGTTTTAGATGCCTGGCTGGATGAAGGTGTTTATTTCCCGTATATCTCGGGAGTAAGTGCTGGTTGCCATGCGGCGATGAACTTTGTCACGCGTCAGCGCGGTCGATTCCGTTATATTATCCAGCCGACCAAAATCCAGCAGGGTAGGGATAAGGCTCATCGTATTTTTGATGGCATCCAGAAGGAATGCTATGCGCTCCACTACAATGCGGCCTATGGCGACATGCCGTTCGATTTCCACCTGTTCTTTGGTTCAGGCGTGGAATGCGAATTCGGGTTGACCTGTTTGGAAACGGGGCGTTCGGAATTCTTCCAGGAATACATGAGCGAAAAGCGTTTACTTGATATCGTGAACGCCAGTAGCGCACTCCCGATGCTTTTCCCAATCGCTCAGATTGACGGAAAACATTATGCCGATGGTTGTGTGACGTCTCCGATTCCGTACCAGCGTGCGTTCGAAAAGGGCTGTGACAAGGTCGTTGTTGTCTCCACTCACTATCCAGGCGAAATTGTGACGGATTTCCGCAAGTATCGTGTGATTTTGAATCCTATGTTCAAGCGTAAGTATCCGGACTTCTTCCGTGCGCTCATGTTGCGCTTCAAGCGTTACGAGAAAATGTTTGCCGAGATGGAAAAACTTGAAAAGACTGGCAAGCTTTTGATTTTCCGCCCGGAAAAAGAAGTTTGCGACCTCTTTGCTACCGACCGCAATGAGCTTGACGAGTCCTATAATATGGGGCTTGAATACGCAAAGCGCCGCATGAATGACCTCAAAACGTTTATGGAAATTTAAAAGATTGACAAAGATTTACTGAAAAAGCCTCGCTCTGCGGGGCTTTTTTAATCGCGTTTGTCACTCCGGACGCTGGTCCGGGGTCGCCTTTTTTATCAATGTTTGTAAAAAGAATTTTACTAAACTGTGTTAGAATTGTAAACTTACAAAATTGTAAGTATTTGCTCTATCGACCCGCGTTTTTTAGCTAAAAAAAGCAATTGATAAATCTTAAAAAATTATAACTTACAAAATTGTAAGAAATTGAAGATTTTTGCCGGCTTTTCACTTTTTGTGAACGCTCTTTGCTATCTTTACAATCGTTAAAACATTAACAATCAAACTCTCAACGGAGATATAAAAAATGGCAATTAAGAATGCTTACCTTCAGAAGGTTTATGAAAAGGTCGTCGCACGTGATCCGGATCAGGCCCTCTTCCACCAGGCTGTCCGTGAATTCCTCGAATCCCTCGACCCGGTCCTCGAACAGGACAAGTCTTGGGAAACCA
>CAMUYW010000020.1 GCA_947165045.1 uncultured Fibrobacter sp.
TCGAAGTGCTCGAAGCTCACTTCTTGTTCCACATTCCGTATGACCAGATCAAGGTCGTGGTTCACCCGCAGTCCATGGTGCATTCGCTCGTGCAGTTTCGCGATGGTTCTTTGATGGCTCAGCTCGGCGCTCCTGATATGCGCATTCCTATCCAGGTTGCGCTCACATGGCCGGAACGTCTCAAGCTCGAAACAAAGCGTCTCGACTTGCCGACGCTTGCAAAGCTCACGTTCTTCGAGCCGGACTTCAACAAGTTCCGTTGCTTGGCTCTTGCATTTGATGCTGGCCGCCGTGGCGGTATCGTCCCTGCGATGATGAACGCCGCAAATGAAGTCCTCGTGGATCGCTTCCTCAAGGGTAACCTCAAGTTCACCGACATCCCGAAATATGTGGAAATGGTGATGGACAAGGCTCCGAACGTGACCGGTCGCCTCTCGCTCGAACAAGTTCTCGAAGCCGACAAGGAAGCCCGCCTCATGACGGAAGGTTTTCTCAAGTAGGTGAATTCTAATCAAAATATGAAAACGCGGTCCGTTAAAGGACCGCGTTTTGGTTTGATGCGCGAGCTCAGTTCTCTCCGTTTCGTATTTCGGTTTGCTCGCGATCCATTGTGTACGTCAGGTATTCTTCGAAGTTGCGATTGATTATTGTTTCTGCAACATCGTTTACATCGTCATAGAGGATTCCGGTTGCTGTTGGTAAATCAGTCCATCCAGGCAGTTTGTATTCGCCCAAGATGATGTTGTTGTCTTTAGCTTCTGCGATGTATTCGACTTTAATTTTTTCGACCCAGCCCTGTCCGCATTTCCCTTTAACGAGAACCTTTGTTTCTGCATTTTTGAGAATCTTGAGTTCGTCATTGAAACCTGCGGTGCAGACTGTTTCTCCATTATCTTTGGTGAGTTCAATATCGCCCAATTTTGATTTTACGACATCTTTTGCTGCGAATGATGCTGTGACCATAAACGCGAGCATAAAAGCTGAAATGAATTTTACGGTTTTCATGATTGCCTCCTGTTTTATTTTGAGGTGAACAACTGTCCTCAATTGTAAAGTACAAAGTTACATTTCCGCAGAGTAATGCTTTTGTAGTTTAATTTGGAATAATTGTTTTTAGTTTATAAGAAACGCTACCCGATGGGGTAGCGCAAAGGTTAACAAGTAGTGTTGTAATTCGTTAGTTTTCTCCGTTACGCATTTCCATTTTCTCACGATCCATTGTGTAAGTCAAGTATTCCTTGAAATCGCGGTCGATATTTACGCCGTCGAAATCAATGTCATTGCCTTCCAAAACGAATACTGCACTTGGGTTGTCAATCCAGCCGACAAGAATTTGTTCATCTAATTGAATGGATTTATCACCGGGTCCTTTTGCGATATATTCGACTTTGGATTTATCAACCCAGCCTTGTCCGCATTGGCCCTTGACTAAAACCTTTGTATCAGATTCCTTGAGAATTGTTAATTCGTCGTTAAAACCAGCTGTACAGACCATTGTACCGCCATCTTTGGCAGATGAGAGTTCAATGTCGCCCAGTTTCGATTTAACGTTTCTTGCCGCAAATGATGTGCTAACCGTAAGAGCGAGGGCTATAAATAGAGCACATTTAATGCGTTTCATGATTACCTCCTTGTTGTTGAGACGATTATTCGCCCCCAGCACGTAAACTACAAAGTGGAGGTATTTCGGAGTAGTTGAGGGGTATTCCAAGTTGGAATATGTAGTTTATTCGCAAATGATTTTGAGCATGGCCTTGCAACCTTCGTTGACATCGCGCCATGTTGCTTCGAAATCGCCGGTGTACCAAGGGTCCGCAACATCGCGACTTTTGCCTGCCCAATCCATCAAAAGTGAAACTTTGTGTGATGTGTGATTGCTTGTGTTGAACGGCGTGTTTGTTTCATGTTCGTAAATATCGCGGGGCAAAATCCAGCGGAGATTGCGCAGATTATTTTGGTCCATGAGCACGATGTAATCGTAATAATTGTAGTCGGCGACTGTCATTTGACGTGCTGTTTTTCCGCTACAGTCGATTCCGTGGCTTGCAAGCATTCTCCTTGCTGGCGGGTAGACCGGGTTACCGATTTCTTCGGTGCTTGTGGCGGCCGATGCAATTTCGAAATCGGCTGCGGTTAGTGAAGTTTTTGATGGAATGACAGCCTGCAAATCTTGTACCAATTTTTTCATGACGAATTCTGCCATGGGGCTGCGGCAAATGTTCCCGTGGCATACAAATAGAATTTTAATCATGCGATGTCCTTGAAGCCTTCCAGTATTTTGTAGAGTGTGCTGTATAGCTGTTTAGCTTCGTCTGGCGACAAATTTATACAACTTGCCATGGACTTGGGAATGCTTGCTGCTTTGCGTTGTAGCTTTTCTCCATCATCGGTGAGGCTTACAGAAAGACAACGTTCATCGGCTTCTTCGCGAGAACGTTTGATGTAGCCTTTGCTTTCTAGCTTTTTCAGGAGCGGGGTGAGGGTTCCCGAATCGAGGAAAAGTTTTTTTCCAAGCTCTGTCACGTTGCATTTTTTTTCTTTCCACAGCACGAGCATCACGATGTACTGGGTATAGGTGAGCTCGAGCGGTTCCAGGAATGGCGCGTAGCGTCGCGTGATTTCCTTGGAAACCGCATAGAGCGGAAAGCACAACTGGTTTTCGAGTTTAAGCTGTGGGCAAATCATGAAACATCCTAAAGCAGTTTTTCGACGCAAGCGCGGACGTCTTCCATTTTGGCGGTCGGCTCAAAGCGGGCGACGACGTTCCCTTCGCGATCGACAACGAATTTAGTAAAGTTCCACTTGATGTCGGGATTGTTTTTGTAATCCTTGTCGATGCTCTTGAGGAGCAATGTCATCGCGGCAGCCTTGACTCCAAAGCCAAAACCTTCGAACCCTTTCTGCGATTTTAAGTAGGTGTAGAGCGGGAGTTCGTTTGGTCCGTTCACGTCGGATTTTTTCATCTGCGGGAATTCTGTGCCGTAGTGGAGCGTGCAGAATTCGTGGATTTCGTCGTCGGTTCCCGGGGTTTGGCCCTTGAACTGGTTGCAAGGAATGTCGATAACTTCGAAACCTTTGTCGTGAAAATCGGAGTACATTTGCTCAATCGGCTTGTAATGCGGTGTGAATCCGCAGCCTGTAGCTGTGTTCACGATGAGCATCACTTTGCCTTTGAAATTGGCGAGAGGGACTTCGTTTCCTTTTCCGTCGGTCAGCGTAAAATCGTAGATGTTCATTTTGATTCTCCATATTTAAAGTTTTATTTAATTGTATGCAATTTAATTATATACAATTATTTCGAAAAAGTCAAGGGTTTTACCGAAAAAAGTGTTGTGACCCTCGTTGTTAATTCGTTTTCTAGACCCTCGTTGCGCCTTCGTCATCCTGAACTTCGGCCTCTTCGTCATCCTGAACCCCGAAGGGGTGAAGGATCCTGTCACAATATATTTCTACATTTTAGCCCATGAAAACGATAGAAGTTGTCGCGGGCGTCATTAAGGACGGCGACCGCATTTTTGCAACGCAGCGCGGGTATGGCGACCAGAAAGGCGGCTGGGAGTTCCCGGGTGGAAAAATGGAACCGGGCGAAACGCCGGAACAGGCTCTTGTTCGCGAATTGAAAGAAGAACTCGATATCGAAGTGAATGTGGGCGAAAAAATTTGCATTGTGGAATACGACTATCCGAAATTCCATTTGACGATGCATTGCTTTTTCTGCAAACTTGTGGCTGGGTGTAAGCCGACGCTTTTGGAACATGAGGCTTCTATGTGGCTTGAACGCGGAAATCTCAATTCTGTGAATTGGCTCCCCGCCGATGTTGAAGTGGTGAAATACCTCATGTAAAAGAAGACCCCGGCACGGTGGCCGGGGTGACAATGTGAAATGCGGGGATGACAAGTTAATGTTATGTAAAAATTGACTGGATCCTTCACGATTCGTGTTCAGGATGACGGTTGCGAGTATTATGCGTTCTTGACGCAGCGAATCGAGATAGCATCGGATCTGTAAATTCCTTCGATGTCCACAGAATTGTTGGTAACGCACATGCGGAATGCGTTTGCCTTGCCGTATTCGTCCTTGCTCCAGAAGCGGGCGCGTCTACCGAAGTGGCAGAAGTTGCCATTGTCGAAGCGGTAACCTGCAGGCAGTGCGAAGAATCCGAAGGAATCCTTGCCCGGCTTTTGCCAAGTGCATTTGCTGCGTAGTTCGCTGCCATCAGACTTTGCTTCCAAATGGCTCAGGAGTTGTTCCCATTCCTTGCTGCTCGGAATGTGCCAGCCTTCTGGAGCGATTCCTTGGTAATTCTTGTCCTTTATCTTGTTGTACATTTCAATATCTTTTGCCGGAGATTGAACGGTGTATTCTTCGGGAATGTCTAGGGCTTGGGTCCATGTGTAGAGACGGCCAAATTTTTTCACGTTCGCTTCATCGTTATCGGGGGCGTAGCTACCTTCGACTTTGAAACGCAAGTTCTCGGCCATCCAGATTTGGTCTCCGATTTTGATGGTACGGTATTTTTCTCCATCACGTGCATCTGTGAAAGTGTCGTATTTGAACTTGTTTTCATTTTCCGTTACGCAGTCTTCGTATGACGTATTATTCTGCGCTTCGGGCGCTTCGGTCTGGCTTGCCTTGCTGACTCTTTTCCCGAGGCAGAATGCCGCAACGATGACAATAGCGAGTACAATTATGTTGAATACAATGAATGAAGTATGCATATTGACCTCCGTATGTTTAAATGTATAATCATTTTTTATAAATCTGATAAGTTTAACTTATATTATTAAAATGGAAAAATCAAAGTGGTTATGAATATATTTGCGGCCAGTATGATAAAATTCATGGGTAGGCCGATTTTGACAAAATCTGTAAAATGATAGCCGCCTGGGCCATAAACGAGCATGTGCGTGGGGGATCCAATCGGGGTGGCAAAACTGCTGCTGACTGCAATCATGAGCGCAATGCAGAATGTGAGCGGGTTCACGCCGAGAGCTGTTGCTGTGCTTATTGCGATAGGGCAGAATAGTGCCGCCGCTGCGGTGTTGCTGATGAATTCAGTGATGAATGTTGCTACAACACACATGGCGGTAAGCGTTATGTAGGGATTGCTACCGCAAATGCTTAAAAGTTTGTTGGCAATCATCTGAGCGACACCGGTTGATTCGAGGGCTTTTCCGAGGCAGATGCTGCCTGCGAAAACAGCGAGAATTTCCCAGTTGATGGAATTCATCGCTTGCGTGCTGGTACAGCAACGGAAAATAATCATGGCTGCGGCAGCGAGCAAGCAACTCGAAAGCAAGGGAATGATGTTAAATGCCGAGAGCAAAACCATGGCAATCATGATGGCTGCTGATATGGCGGTTTTCTTCCCGAATTTTTTGCCGACCGTAGCGTTTTCGATAATGCCTTCGAGGTGCTCGTTCTTTAAATGAAGGTTATTGCAAATCCACTGAAGTTGCGCGGGCTTGCCCGAAACGATGATGTGGTCCGCGCCCATGATTATAGAATTTGGAGTGGCGACTTCGACTTCGTTATCGAAACGGCGGATGGCGAGTATTGATTTCTTGTCTTTTTCGAATCCGCGCGGGTTATTGTCGTAGATTTCTTGCAAGGTCATGCCGATAAAATTGTGCTTGGACGGTACACAAAGTTCAAGAGTTAATTCATCGTCTTCGACTTTGCTTAAAGGAGATTCTCGTTCGGGTAAAATTTTCTGCAAAGCAATAACAGATAAGACGCCTACGGCAAGGCAGAAAAGCCCGCAAAGCGTTGTCGAAAAAATGCCGAGCTGGATTCCGGTTGCATCGTGATAAAGCCCGGATATAATGATATTAGGCGGTGTTCCGATCAAAGTGCAGACGCCGCCCATGCCAGAGGCGTAACTGAGCGGTATTAAAAGTTTAGAAGGCGAAATACCGAGTTTCTTAGACCAAATTTTTACGATGTTGATGAAAAGTGCTACAATCGTGGTGTTGGTGAGTAGCGAGCTCAAAATAGCTACGGGGAGCATGAGCCTAGCAATAGCCCCTGTCAATGTCTTGGGGGCGCCCATCAGGTATTTAGATATCCAGTTTAAAACGCCTGTGTGGTTCAGGCCTGCGATGACTGCAAAAAGTGCGGCAATGACAAGGACCGAAGACGAACTGAATCCGCCAAAAGCTCCTTTGATGTCGACAACCCCGCTTACGAATAAGGCGGACATGGCTGCCCAAAAGATGACATCAGTACGTAAGTTCGAAAAAATCATTGCGGCAAATAGCGCAATGATGACGGCGATGGTAAACCACGCATTCCCCGAAAGACCGAACCACTCGAATGCAAGTAATCCTTGTAACATATTTTCCCTTCTTAGAGAAAAATGTACAATAAAAATGGTAAAATGGCGCGGGCTATTTTATTTCAACTTGGAATGAGCGTAAAAAAGCCGGTAGATGGCGTTTATCCTCTAGTTTCGGCGATTTTTTTGATGATTTTGACGACGATTTGCATGCCTTCGACGGTTACATGCTCGAAAGGCCCATGGTAACCATAACCGCCTGTGCCGAGGTTCGGGCAGGGGAGGCCCATAAAGCTGAGTTTCGCGCCGTCGGTGCCGCCGCGGACGGGGTCGCTCACGGCGGTAATGCCTTCGGATTCGATTGCAATGCGGGCGCGATCAAGCACTTCGGGCGTTTTTTCGATGATTTGGAGCATGTTGCTGTAGGAATGCTTCAGCTCGAGCTCGACTGAACCTTCGCCGAATTTTTCGTTAAATTGATTGGCGATTTCACGCAAGTATTCTTGGCGTTCCTCGAATTTGGTTTGGTCGTGATCGCGGACGATGTAGCTGAGCGTAGCTTCCGTTACATCGCCTTGCATGTCGGTCAGGTGGTAGAATCCTTCGCGACCTTCGGTGGTGGCGGGCGTTTCGTTTGCGGGAAGCGCCATTGCAATTTCTGCAGCCATGAGGCTTGCGTTTTTCATGATGCCCTTGGCTTCGCCGGGGTGCACTCCTTTGCCGTGGATCTTGAATGTGGCGCTTGCGGCGTTGAAATTTTCGTAAGCGATTTCGCCTTCGTAGCCTCCGTCGACGGTGTATGCGTATTTTGCTTTGAAATAGCTTAAGTCTAAGCGGTCGGCGCCGCGTCCGATTTCTTCGTCAGGCGTGAAGCAAACCCAAATGTCTCCATGCCCTGAAAGATTTTCGTAGCCGCGACTTTCTGCGTGACGGTCGGTTTCGATGAGTTCTTCCATGGCGGTCACGATTTCGGCGATGCCCGCTTTGTCGTCGGCGCCAAGAAGCGTTGTGCCGTCGGTTGTGATGAGCGTGCGGCCTTTGAGCCATTTGAGTGTGGGGAAATCATCGACTTTTAAAGTGGTGCCTGAGCCTTTGAGCAAAACATCGCCACCATCATAGTCCTCAATAATTTGCGGTTTCGGATTCACTCCCGAAAAGTCCGGTGAGGTGTCCATGTGACTGATGAAACCGATGGGTATGTCGTTTTCGCGACCTTCGGTGGCAGGCAGGAGTCCATAAACGTAGCCGTATTCATCCATTTTTACTTGTGAAAGGCCTATGCTTTCAAGTTCCTCGACTAGAAATTTGGCAAGTTCCAGTTGCTGTTTTGTGCTTGGACAGCTTTCGCTGGATTCGTCGGAGGTAGTGGTGAAACTGACGTATTTTAAGAATCGTTCTTGAACTTTCATAATTGACCTGCCCCCAAAAAATAATAATCAATAAAATAATTGATTCACTTTGTTCATATATAATTTATCTTTTTTTAAGGCTGTGGACATTGGGGTGCTGTAAAAAGGAGAAAAAATGACTTTGGATGAAGCTGTTTTTGCACGACATTCTGTGCGCAAGTACACCTCTACGCTTTTGACAAAAGAACAAGTAGAAGAATTACAGTCTCGGATTCGACAATTGAATGAAAGTTTTGCGCTCCACATGCAACTTATTTTGAATGATGATGTGGCGTTTAGTGGCCGCTTGGCTCATTACGGGTCGTTTAGGAATGTCAAAAATTATATTGCGGTTGCTGGGTTAAAATCGACGGCTGGTTGCGAGGCCACTCTCGAAGAACGTGCTGGTTATGCCGCGGCGGAACTTGTGCTTTTGGCGCAAACTTTTGGGCTGAATACTTGCGTAGTGGGCCTTACATTCAAAAAAACGCCGATTATTGAAATCGATGATGGCGAAAAGTTGGAATTGGTGATTGCCATTGGCTATGGCGAAACGCAGGGCGTGCAACACCCGATGAAGCCAGCGACACGCCTTGCTCCCGATTATGATTCGGCTCCAGATTGGTTCAAGAAGGGGATTGATTATGTGATGCTTGCGCCTTCGGCTTTGAATCAGTTTAAGGCGAAGTTTACGGTTGATGAAAACGGTCATGTGTTCGCGAAAGCCCGTTTTGCTCCGTTTTCTAAGGTGGATTTGGGCATTTTCAAGTATTTCTTTGAACTTGGGGCTAAAAAGGAAATTTTCCGCAAGTCCATGCAAACCCTCCGAAGTTCGGATAACGCGTGAGAGAATAAAGCGTCGTTTCTCGCAATGTCATCCCGGCCTCCGTGCCGGAATCTTCTATTCTATTAATTTTTTATTTTTGTGGTAACACTTTTAAATACCTCCGGTGTTACATAAACGTGAAAAGCCTAGAAACCTTAAAAAAAGCAGAATTTGCGAAGATTTACGAAAAGTACGCGCCTATGGTCTATAGACGTTGCCTGCAATTTCTTCGCGACGATGCTGAGGCTAGCGACCTGATGCAAGACGTTTTTGTACGGATTTATTCTGCGATGGATCGCCTTGATGTGGAATCGCCGAGCAGCCTTTTGTGGAATACGGCAACGAGACTTTGCCTTAACCGTATCCGCGATAAGCGTCGTCGTGGACTTGATGTAGATTCTTCTACTCTGCTTTTGAATATCGCTTGTGCCGAAGACGAACATGACGATTACGAAACGAAAAATGTGCTCGCTCGTCTGTTTTCGAAGGAACCTGAATCGAGCCGCACTATGGCAGTTCTCCATTTTGTTGATGGAATGACTCTCGAAGAGACTGCTCGCGAAGTTGGGCTTTCGGTAAGCGGTGTGCGCAAGCGTTTGCGCGGTTTACAGGCCAAAGTTAAAACTCTGGAGGTAAAGTGATGATTCCCGATTGGAAATTAGAACGATTCCTGACTGGCGATTTGCCAGAAAAAGAAATGAATGAAATTCGCAAGCTCGAATCGACTGATGCGATGCTTGCTCAGCGTGTGAAAATGCTCCGCGAAGACAATAAGGCTATTTTGAACAAGTTGCCGTTTGAAAAACTCGCTGAAAAATTGGCTGCGGTGGATGCCGCGAATCTTGACGCCAAAAATGCGCCACGCTTTACGCTCGTGAAGTTTGCTGCCGCTGCAGTGTTTGTGTTGGCGGTTGCTTTGGTGGCGTTCTTTGCTCAAAGCGAAACTGTTGTGGCTGGCGGTGACGTTGCTGGTGGCGATATCGCTCAGAATGCTCAGGGCGTGCAACAGACTCAAGTTGCTCTTGCAGAAACGCAGTCGAATACACGAATCAAGGGCATGGACGCTCGCTTGGAAGTTTGGAAAAAGACTCCGGCGGGTATTGTTCAGCTGAACGATCTTGATGAAGTTTCCGAAGGCGATGAAATTCAATTGCGCTATGCCGTGCCTGAAAAATGCTTTGGTCTCCTTTTTAGCATGGACGGCAATGGCGCCTTGACTTTGCACATGGGCGATGGCGAAAAGGCTATAGAACTTGCTCCCGGTAAAATGAATTCGCTCCCATTTGCGTACAAGTTGGATGATGCTCCTTATTTTGAAAAGTTCTTCTTCGTAACTTCCTCACAGGAATTTGCTGTTGAAGAAAAAGATGTCGATGCGTTGCTCAAGAGAAGTGACGTGAAGGTAATCGGTTTTACGCTTAAAAAGGTGGGTAAGTAATGTTGTTCTGTTCTAATAAAGCTTTTGGAGTTTTGTCGGTGATGTCTTTCGGGATTATTTTAATGTTGCTGCTTTTGGCTAACAATGCGAATGCCGCAACGGAATCGGGACGCATCAACCGCTATGTGGTTGCCGTGAGTGCAAATAATGGCGGTGCAGGTCGTCCGGTGTTGCGTTATGCCGAAAGCGATGCACGCTCCTTTGCAAAAGTGCTCAAGGAAATGGGCGGCGTGTTGCCGCAGAATGTGATTCTTGTGAAGGAACCGTCCGTAGATGCTTTGCAAAAGGAACTTTCTAAGCTGGATGCAAAGATCTTGCAAGACAAGAGCGTGAGCGGCCGTAACGAAGTGCTCGTTTATTACAGCGGCCATGCCGACGAAAAGGGCCTCCGCTTGGGCGAAGAAACTTACGCTTGGAAAGATTTGCGCAACCGCATTGATGCTCTCAGTGCCGATGTGAAAATTGCTGTGATTGATGCTTGCGGTTCTGGCGCGATTACCCGTGTGAAGGGGGGTAAGGCGGTGCCTGCTTTCATGGTGGACCAGAGCAGCGATATGAAGGGCTATGCATTTATTACGAGTAGCACGCAAGATGAATCGAGCCAGGAAAGCGATAAACTTAAGGGTTCGTTCTTTACACATTCTCTTGTGAGCGGACTTCGTGGTGCTGGAGACATGAGTAGTGATGGCAAAGTGACTTTGTCTGAAGCTTACCAGTTTGCGTTTAACGAAACTTTGCAAAAGACGGAAACTACATTGGGCGGTGCGCAGCATCCTAGCCGTGATATGAATCTTGCGGGTACAGGTGATGTGGTGATGACGGATTTGCGTGCAACAGGTGCAGGACTTGATCTTGATGAAAACATTGAAGGTCGCTTGTTTATTCGCGATGGTGATGGCGAACTTGTGGCTGAACTCAACAAAAAACATGGACGTGCAATTAGCCTTGGTCTCCCTGCTGGAAATTACACGGTCAACCTTCAGCATGGTATTGATTATATGGGCGCTTCTGTGAAACTTGTGAACGGCAAACGCGAAAAAATTGCTACCGCAAATTTCAAGAGCGTTGCTGCCGAACAGACTGTGTTCCGCGGCGAAATCAAACGCAACGGAAATTGCGTTGATGGCGATGCGGTTGCTTGCTCTCTGGATTCTTTGGACCACAATGGAAAATTTCGCACGACATTCAATTTTGTGGATACGGATAGAGAACCGCGTAAGGGCTTGCAGTTGGGCTTGTTTGTAACCCGCACCGAAGATTACATGCTCGGTACGCAGGTGAGTTTGATTGGAAACTTCGCTAAAAAAGAAATGCACGGTTTGCAGGCAACGACGATTGTGAACGTGGCAAGAGATCGTTTCGAAGGCGCTCAGCTTTCTTCTGTGGTGAACTATGCAGGGTCTTTTAGCGGTGCGCAGGTCAGCTCTGCTGCGAATATTTCGAAGGATAAATCTTCGGGTGCGCAAGTCGGTATCATTAACGTGGCTGTCGATACGCTTGACGGTTTGCAGGTTTCTGCAGGCGTGAACTATGCGAAGGCTACGGATTTGCAGGTGACCGCTGGCGTAAATGCGGCTCTCTCGGCTACGACTCAGGTTGTTGCGGGTGTCAACTATGCGACAAATTCTGGTGTCCAGGTGGCTGCCGGTGTGAACGCGACTCACGTCAATGAACATTTGCAGGTGGGTGTTGTCAACTATGCCACGAATGCAAAGGGTCGTCAGTGGGGTATTGTCAATATTTGCGCTCATTGCGAAAAGTCTCCGGTGGGTCTCGTCAATATCGTCGGTAACGGCGTGTGGAGCGCAACCCCTTACTTGAACGAAATGGGTGCACTTGGAGGATCCCTTCATTTGGGTACAGCCTACTTCTACACCAACATTGAATGGGCTGCATTCTTCAAGAAAGGCCACATCTTTAAGGAGTTCGAAAAGTTCTATGAACACGGTGTGGGTATCGGTACCCAGTTCGGAAAGTATGGAAGCCATTGGGAACTGGAATACACCTTCTTCAATGTCTATGATAGATTTGACGTGGATGAAGGCGATTGTAAGTTTGGATACCACCATCGCGGTCGCGTAGGCTATGTCTATCAGATTGTTCCGAGTTTTGGTCTCTCGGTGGGCGCTACGCTGAATTTGACGAGCGAAGGCTATATAAACAAGCTATTGCTCAAGCCGCTGGGCGATTACCATGTCAATGTCAGCAGCGGAAGTCATAAAGGCCGCTGGTGGCCAGGATTCTACGCAGGACTTACCGTCGGTAGATTCTAGTAGTTAGATAGGTGCGCCGACCGGAGTAAGGTCACTGAGCTTGCCGAAGTGCGCCGACCTTGTATCATCCCCGACTTGATCGGGGATTTCTTTTTTTGTTGTTCCCGAATTTTGCTGTCACCCCGGCCCTGAGCCGGGGTGCCTTTATCTTTTGTTAAAAATTGTATTTTTACGATTATGCGGTAACACTTTTGGCATCTTGAGGTGTTACATAGGGGAAAGGAATTGAAATTGTAATGAATTTTATGTTGCGAATTTTTGCGTTTGTTTTAATCGTGGCTGCCTTTGCGGTGGCTCGCGATAGCATTGTCTTTAATGGAGTTGTTCAAGATGCGTCTTTTGAAGCTGGCGAAAAGCTGAATGTCGAAATTCTTGAAACCGGTGAGGCGCTGCAGACGACTGTTGGGGCGCCTTTTAGCGTTGTTTTGCCGGAAGATACGCTTTGGAACGTTTGCGTCACGAATTCCGATACGGCGGGCGCAGCCAAAGAAAAGTGCTATGAGCTTATTTACCTCGGGAACGATAGCTCTTTTAGCATGATTCTTGGCGATAAGTTTGCTGAACCTGCCGGAACGTTTGTGAATGATTCTGCGAATGTATCCTCTGACGGTCATCCTGGAGCCGAAGGCGACGGGATCCATACTGTACTAGCTGATTCTAATGAGAAAAGTATGGATTCCCTCCCTACGGTCGAGAATGACTCCGCAAAAAAAGACGAAAATGTTGATGCTCTCCTCGCTGCGGGTAACACAAACTCGAAAGTCACTGAACTCAAAAAAGTCGTGGTGCAATTGCGTCGCCGCCCGAAGCGCAAACCGGGCGAATCCGTGGTCAGCGCAAAGTCCATTAAACGCATGCCGGGTCTTGCCGAAGCTGATGTTATCAAGAGCATCCAAGCGCTCCCGGGCGTTGTCGCGAGTTCCGATTTCAGTTCCAAGATTTATGTGCGCGGCGGTGCTGCCGACCAGAACTTGTTCTTGTTCGACAATGCGGTCGTTTATTCTCCGGTGCATTTCTTCGGACTTTTCAGCACTTTCCTTGTCGAAGGAATTGACGATGTGCAATTCTACAAGAGCGGATTCCCGGCGCAGTATGGCAATCGTTTGAGTTCTGTGCTTAAGATGGACGGTCGCGCGGGCGGTCAAGATTCTGTGGATGAATGGTTCAGCAAGTCTAGCATTAAAATCAGTACGTTCGCAGCGCAACTCCATACTGAAGGCCATAAGGGCCCGGCGCGTTGGGTGCTTGCAGGGCGCACGACTTACATTGGCTACATTCTTGATTTGTGCAATTCCATTGGGCTCTTGGATCTCGACCTGGATTATGAATTTACGGACTTGCAGGGTACATTCATGTACGACTTTTCTAAAGATACTCGCCTCAAGTTCAGCTATTACATTGGCAAGGACCGCTTGGAATTTGACCCGCTTTACATGGACTGGGGAAACGTTGCAATTCCGCTTGGATTCTACCACCGCATCAATGGCGATTGGAATTACAATGCGACGCTTGCTTACAGTAAGTTCTACCAGACAATGAAGGTGGGCGACCTCATGTCGATTGAAATGTTCCTTTATACGTTCGCGGGCAAACAGTGGTTGAATTATCGCGGTATCGATAACCATACGGTTACGATGGGCTACGAACTGGAATACGACTATGAACGTTATCAAGAAGCAATGGCTTCGATAAGCATTAAGGATATTCAAAAGACATTCCATCATGTTGCTTATTTGCAAGATGCTTGGAAAATTTCGCCGGATTATTTGCTGCAATATGGTTTACGTTTTAATTATCAAACGGCAGCAAAACATTTTGGTGTGGAACCTCGTGCCTCGTTGACTGTGAATCTTGATGAAAATAAAACGCTCGAATTTTATGGCGGCTACTATCTGCAATATTTGAATTCAATAGTTTATACAGACCAAGAAACGTTGAATGAATTTTATTATCCTGCAACGACGACAACCAAGGGTAAACGAACAAAGCCTGCATCGTCATGGTTGTTTGCAACGGAATACAGCCAGCGCGATCTCTTTGAAGGTTACGATTTTACAGCAGGAGTTTATTACAAAACGCAAAACGATTTGAATACGTTTAAAGCGGTCTTGGATAGTAATGAAGAAACTGCATCGGATGATTTTGTGATTGCTGATGGCTTTGGAACGGCTGAAGGCTATTCTATGGGTTACGAACTTTCTCTCCGCAAGGATAAAGGTTGGTGGTTTGGCGGAATCAATTGGAGCCAAAGCCTTAGCGTGATGCGTACCAATGATGGAACGAAGGCTTATTTCCCGAGTTGGCATCAACCGTATGCTTTAAAATTGGATCTTGGAATTAATTGGAAAGGTGGCGAGGATGCTCTTTGGAAACACAAGAAAAAAGGTCGATATTTCCGTTCGTCGCTTGCGCTAAAATATTCATCGGGTATGCCAATCAGTGAATACAAAGGATATTATGTCTCGCAAGATTTGGGTCACCAAAGATATTCGGATGAAGTTGTTGTGCTCCCAGGAAGCCGCAATGCTGGCCGCCAAACAGATTACTTCCGTGTCGATTTGAAAGCTGTTGATATGGGCCGTGAAGGCAAGTGGAATTTTAGTTGGACGATTATCAATTTGACAAATCACGATAACATGTTCTACTCTTTCTACGATACGAAAAAGACTCCACCGAAAAAGACTTCAATATCTCAGTTTCCCTTTTTACCGATTATGTTGAATTATGAATACTATTTCTAGACAAAAGCGTGTCATTTTGAACAGTCTTTCAGGAATTGGTCATTCTCGAAGCGAAGCTGAGGGAATCCATTATTTCTTGCGTAGACTATCGATGGGTTTTACTGCATTTTTGCTGTGCTTCTTTGCATTGTTCTTCGCCGCTTGCGATTTCCACGGTCCGTGGGAATACTATCCCGAAGAACGTGATATCTATACCGGCATTTACACTTACGGCTACATTGTCGCGGGTGAAAGGCCAGAGGTCTGTTTCTCGAAAGTCTATGAACTCGATGAAACTTCGGCAGAAAACTTTGCATTTTACAACAACGCCAAGGTGACTTTGCAAGGTCGCTTTGGAGGCGAATTTGGTAAAGGCGAAGAAAAGACGATTCAGCTTACGGCTTCAAGTAGTGATCCACAATGTTTTTATCCATCGACTTATTTGATGGTTTCTAAATGCATTCCTGGAATCGGACTTTCGTGCGAACCTACTTATACAGGCATTGAAGGCGAAACTTACACGCTCAAAGCGACTTTTGAATGGGATAGTGCGGGCCATAATGTTGAATCGACGTATAAGGCTAAAGCGACAATTCCAAATCCGGTGAAAGTCAAAGGATTCAATATTCCCAAGCAAGATGGAAGTTTTGAATGGGTGGAGTATAACGATGGCGATGTGGTCGAAATGGATTTTTTGGAATATCCGATGGATATGGAATTTGTAAGGGCTGCTTTAGACTATGACCATTCTGTTCGAGGCGTTTTATCTATAATGAATTACGGTTCCAAAAACGGTGAAGCAACGAATACGACCATCAATAAAATGTTTGAAGGTTTTACTTCAGAAGACGAAGATGGCTACCGTGGAATTGCAATGCACGATGCTTTGGAAACTCGGCAGAACCTTGGGTATGCCGCAAATTATATAGTGGGTGGTATCAAAAATTTGGATACTCTTCATTTGACAAATATGATGCTTCCTGTGGGCGAATTTTCTGTGGATCTTTATTCGACGGATGAGTCTTATATTGATTATGTAGATAAAGTAAAGCAATCTGTTTCGGATTCCCGCGTTGTCCCTGAATCGAATATCGAAAACGGAATGGGCGTGTTTACAGGAATGGCGCGCACAACGGTGTCAATGAAGGTTAATTCTGAAAAATGGGTGAGTATGGAGCGCATTGCAAATAGACATTGTAAAAATGAAGATGGAGATAATTCAAAGGGCTGGGATTCAAAAGGGTGTAGACTTTATCTAGATGTTTATTGTGCTGGACGAGGCCCCTCTAGTGATTTAGAGTCTGCTAATGATGATGCATATGAGTATTACGGAAGCAGCAACCTTTATGACCGCAGGGATAATGAAACGTGCTATCCGTCTTTTGTGAAGGCTGCGATGATGCAAGCAAATGAGGACGGATGGGGTGTCGAAAAATGGAGCGAGTATTTGCCGGATTCTATCAGTGCTGAGAAAAAATCGATGGCTTATGCCGATGGGCTAAAACGCTATTGCGTTGCTAGCAATTTTAAAGACAACGATATTGCGAAATGCTCCAATTTAAAATCTAGATGCTTGGATAGCTTGTCTAAAAATGAATGTAACTCCTATCTGTGGCTGTGGTGCTCTGATCGCAATTGGAATTACAAGAAGTATCCGCAATGTGGCCCTGCTATGGTGAGCCGCTATGTTGTGGACGATTTAAAATCGACTATTTGGGAAAAAGAAGTGAAAAAATGGTGCGAAGATCCTTGCAATGAAGAATATGCTGTTTGCAAAGATTTAGGCTACAAGCATGAAGGTACTAAGGTGTGTCTTGAAACTATAACATATACGACAGGAGGATCTCGTGCTGTATATTAAAGAGGTTTATTTTAAAGAAAATTAAATTTTCAATTTTCTGGTGACAGATTTAAGTAGCTTAGGTGTTACATAGGTGAATATGAAAAAGAAACTTGTTATTATTTTGATGTCAGCCTTTTTGGCGGTGAATGCTTTTGCGGATTACGAGTCAGAAATTCGCGACTTGAAGATGCAAAAGGAAAAGCTGAATTCCGAGATCCAAAGTCTGAATGCTAAGATTTCGGCGACGGATTCGATGCTCCGTGCGGATGTTTCGCGCCATAAGGTGCTTGAACAGCGCTATAAGGCGGATTCGGACCGTCGCGTTGCAGAAATCGACAGCCTGAATGCCAAAATCCGTAAGGTGGCCGCAAGCCTCCAGCAAGAACGCAACAAGCAGGCCCGTGCAAAGAACCGCAGTGAAAATGTGGCCGCCAAGCGCCGAGCCTTGCGTTTGGAACTTGCAAAAATCAGCAAAAAGCTCGAATCGCAAATTGCACAGACGCTCCCGTGGGAACGCGAAAGCAGACTCGATCGCGCCAAGTCGCTTACCCGCGAAATCGAAAGCGGCAACGCCTCTGAAGAAGAAGCTTTTTCTCGCCTCAAGTCCTTGCTGAATGAAGAAATCAAGTTCGGTGACGAAGTCGTGGTTATCAATAGCCCTTTGACCCGCAAGGATGGCGAAATCGTGAATGCATCAATCCTCCGTATTGGTAACCAGTGGATGGTTTATGTGGACGAAAATGGTGCACAGTATGGCCGCCTCGAACGCAAGATTGAAAATGGTAATGTTGTGTACGAATGGAATGAAAATTTGAATCTGGAGGAACGCGCTGCGGTAAAGCTAGCCATCGATGTGAAGCAAGCGAAAAAGCCGCCTCAGATTGTGAATTTGCCAGTCAGCCTTTCTGTCGTGGGAGGGGATAAGTAATGAAATTTTTGCAATCAACAGCTGTCATTCTGATGCTTGCTTCCTCAGCCTTTGCATGGCCCTGGTCCAATGACGGTAAGAAAAGCGCCGAAGACGAAGCCCGCATTAAGGATTCTTTGTTGCAAGTCGAAGTGCGCAACTTGCAGCGCGAAGTCGAAACGCTTACCCGCATCCGTATGCAAAAAGCGGATTCCCTCGAAAAGCTCGATGCCAAGCACTGGAGCAACCGCTATGCCGAATCGCAGATGACGGAAGAACACCAGAACAAAACGCGCGAACTCGATGGCCGCTATTCCAAGCTTTCAACGGATCTTGGCCGCATCACCGAAGAAGCGATGTCGAGCAAGAATGTCACCGAAGAAGCCGAAGAAAAATCCAAGAGCGAAGAAATCGCTTTTGACGCTCTCAATACGCAGGTGAAACTTTCGATTGAAAAGACGCTTGGCGATGTCGCAGGCGATTATCCGGTCGGAATGAACGCACGCTTGTTGCGCCTAAAACAGGCGAACATTGAAGCCGAAAAGAAGGTGCCGAACACGATTGCTGCGGTACAGGGCTTTATGGATGATTTGCTGAAGCGTCACGAAGTCACTTATACGCAATTCTACGGCAATGAAGTTTCGCAGGTGGGCTCTCGCCCTGATGTGAATGTGACCCGCATGCGCTTGGGAACGGTGTTCCTCGGCGAAGTCGCGAATGACAATGGCGATGTGCAGGCACTCATGCGTTCGGGTGCATTGCAAGGAAAAATTTTTGAATGGAATGCTGGCTTGCCGACCGAAATGGCAACGAACATCAAGCAGGCTGTAAAGCAGGTGGGCTCCGGCAGCGCTTCAAATATCGTTGCGGTTCCTCTAGATGTGTTGCAGAACAAGGCCATCAAGAATTCGATTTCTGATGTCAAGGAACTCACTTGGACGGAACAGTTCCATGCGTTCTTCAAGAAGGGCGGCATCGTGATGTACCCGCTAATGCTTGTGGCGATCATTGCGCTCCTCCTGTTCCTTGAACGCTTCGTGATGCTTTCTTATCGCGGTCATCTCGGCCGTCGCTTTACCAAGACGATGGATGCGCTCGTTGCCGAGAAAAAGTACGATGAAGCCGCAAGCCTTTGCCTCAAAAAGGATACGAGCCTTTCGATGGTGCTTTTTGCGGTGCTCAACAAGGTGAACGATACTCGCGAAAATGCGGAACGCTCCCTGCAAGAAGCTTTGCTCCGTGAACAGCCGAAACTCGAACGCCGCATGGGCCTTCTGGCTGCAATGGGAACGATCGCTCCGCTGTTGGGCTTGCTTGGAACGGTGACGGGTATCATTACGCTCTTTACCGTGATTACCGAAGTTGGGACAAACGATGCTCGCGTGCTTGCGGGCGGTATTTCCGAAGCGCTTGTCACGACTGAAACCGGTTTGATTATCGCTATCCCCGTGATGATTTTGCATGGCCTGTTGAGCGAAAAAATTGAAAAGATTACCAGCGAACTCTATGTGCAAAGCACCTCGCTTATGAATAAAGTCTTCGGGAAGGAAAAAGTTGACTGATTTTCATTACATATTCATAGAATCCTTGCGGAACACGTACGAAGCGGGTGGGGTGGTGATGCTCCCCATTCTCTTGGCGGGTGTTATCGGGTTCTACTTCCTGTTTGCGAGCTGGCTGCGTATCGGTAGCGACTTTTTCAAGAATGATATCCATAAAGTCGTAAGGCGTATGCAACGCAGTTTGACTGGTGAAAGAACTGTTGCGGGAACGGAGTCTGGCTCTGATGAACAGCGTATTCAGATAACTCTGAAGAATCTTCGCAAACGTGGCGGGTTCCTTTCGCGAGAACTTTCGTATGCGATTGACGTGGCACAGAAAAACTATGATGAGTTCCGCGACTACATGCAAGTGCGCATGATGAAAAGCGTGCGTTACATGGAACAAGGAAATCACATTGTCTCTGTGATGGCTGCTGCCGCCCCGCTCTTGGGATTGCTCGGAACGGTGACGGGAATGGTTTCGACTTTTGAAGTGATCACGCTATACGGTAACCAGAACCCTGTGCTGATGGCGGATGGAATTTCGGAAGCGCTGATTTCGACGCAGAGTGGACTTTTGGTAGCGTTCCCGCTCACGCTTTTGAAACAACGTCTTGATGAACGAATCGAAATTTTGAAACATGAATTGGAACTTGGCGCAACTGTGATTGACAACTATTTTGTGGCTAAAAAAGGTTGATTTATGCAATTTAATTTACCGACAAGAAAACAAAAAGATATGGGCATCGAGATGGGTCCATTGATGGACATTGTGTTCATCCTCCTCATTTTCTTTGTGGTGACGTCTTCGTTTACGCGCGAAACGGGTGTCGATGTGACGAAACCGCAGGCGCAATCGGCTAGCCAACTTGAAAAGGAAAACTTGCTCATCGCCATCACTCGCGAAGGGACGATTCACATGAATGAACGCCAGGTGGATCTGGCAAGCTTGCAAGATATCTTGAAGCAATCGCTCGCGAAGGCACCTGACCGTGAAGCTGTCGTGATTGCGGATAAAGAAGCTGAAACCGGCGTTCTTGTTCAGGTGATTGATATGTGTAATTTGGCCGGGGTAAAGAAAGTCTCTATAGCCGCCCAAGCGGACTGAGGATGTGAGGTATGAGGTCGGTCGCTTTCGCTCCCTTTGAGTGCGTTTCACTTTGGGCTTGTCATCTTGCACTTGTTGCGGGATCACCTTTCGCGGAACGTCATCCTCGCGAAGGCGAGGATCTTGAAAGAAGATAAAATGTCATCCTGGAGCGCAGCGTTAGGATCCAAAAATAAAGAGTTGTGATGCAAAAGTGGTTTAAAAGAATTTCAAAGCGTTTTGTCATTTTGCTTGCGGCGATTCTCGTGAGCATGGTTCTCGTGTTTTCTGTGACGATGGCGAACTTATTCTTGAACGGAAAAGTTTTTCACGAACGCAAATTCGTCAAGACAGAAGTCTCTGTCAAGAAAATCGAAGAAGTCGAAAAGAAAGTCGAGAAAAAGCATACTGCTCGCAAACCGAATCGTCAAAAGTCGAATTCGCGTTCGCCTAAGGCTGGCCCGCGGTTTGCAATGAATCTTGGTGTTGCTTCGGGAACGGCAGGCGCGGCCATTAATCAAGAGCTTGTTGCTGATTTCCGCGGAGGTGCCGTCTCTACAGGAAAAGGTGATGTCGATAAAAAACCGGAAAATCGCTCCATGGCGAATTTCCAGGTACCGCCTCAAATTCGTGACCGTGAAATTGATGCAATGCTTCGCTTGAGTTTTTGCGTCGATGTGGGTGGCCGTGCTTACGACATCAAGGTGATTGAAGAATCTCCGGCGGGGTCTGGACTCGCGCAAGCGGGCAAAGACGCCGTCGCTCGAATGACTTTTGCACCTGCCGAAAAAGACGGTAAAGCCGTCGCTTTCTGCGGCATGGAACAACCCTTCGAAGTGAAATTTAGAGATTAGTAGGAGGCCGCGCAATGTGTAACTTGAAAAAATTTTTTGTCGTTTTTTTACTTGCTTCCGTTTCTTTCGCGGCGCAGTCTTCCTTCGACTTGATGGAACGTGCGAACGCTCTTTATCGCAATGGAAAATTTAAACAAGCGGTTACACTTTACCATAAAGCAGAATCACGCGGCGCCGATCCGGTTGCTGTGAGTTTCAATGTCGCGAACAGCTATTATCAAATGGGAAAATTCCCGGAAGCCGCAGCCGCTTACCGCAAGGCCGTAGACTTTTCTGAAGGCTCTTTTGCACCGGCGCTGTTCAACATGGCGAGCGTCTATTTCCGCCTCAAGCAATATCCCGAATGCATTGCCGTTTACCATCGTGCATTAAAACTTGATCCTGATAACATTTCTGGCTGGCTATACTTGGGCGAAGCTTATACAAAAACCGGAGATAAAGTTGGCGCGCTCCGAGCTATTGAAAACGCCTACCGCCTCGACAAAAGCGATGTGAGCATCGTCTATCAACTTGCCGAAGCTAATATTGCGATGGATGATTTCGATCGTGCGGTTGTTTTGGTGCGTGAAGGCTATTCCATGCATCCCGAAGAAGTCGATTTCTTGGTTTACCTCGGTGATGTTTATCGCTTGAACAAAAGTTACGATGAAAGTGCAGCCGCTTATCGCGAAGCGTTGGGCGCTCGCGTTGACGACGTTCAAACTATGTATAAACTAGCGGATGTTCTCGCCGAAGATAAAAAGCCGTTTATTGCAATGGAGGTGCTGAATAGCATTTTACAAATCAAACCCGATTTTTCGGATGCCGCTATTTTCCTTGGGAACCTCGCTTACGATGCCAAGTTTTATGACCGCGCAGAATCTGCTTACGAACAGGCTGCCGAAAGTGGGAATGCCGAAGCTCTTTATGGCTTCAAGAACATGGCCTACGATGCCCATGTACAAAAACGCACCGACGAAGCCGTGCGCCTCTTAAATGTCGCTTTAAAATATTTCCCTAACGATGCGACCCTCACCGCAGACTTGCTCGAAATGCAGTCTGGAAACTGAAATGCATTTTGGGGGCGACAAAGTAAAGGCGTAGAGTCCGGCTTCGTTTTTAAACCCCTTGGATTCGAGGGGCTTAAAATCGGGATTATCAAAGTTTTAACTCCGCTCAAAAAGGGTCCCTATAAGACAATAATTTTTTTTGCAAAAGACTTTATTGTACAATGATTTTCCAATTCCTATCATTTCTAATAGAATCAAGGACATCTTTTCGTATAACAATTAAAGTATCTGTTCTATCTTCACCATAAAAATGAACTTTTAAAGAAGCTTCATCTGTTTTCTCAAAATACTCTTCCCAAAAAATCAATGGATGAGGACCGAGATGAACATAATCCATTCCTTTGGCATTCAATTCCATAGTATCTAAATAGATTTTATTGCTATCGCAAAATAAACAATCAATATTTTTACATTCAAATACAACCTTCACAGGATAAGGAGACTCATTTACAATATTAAGTCTAGAATCAACGCGATCCATTACGCAAGCAAATAAAACAAAAGATATTAGTACAAGTATAAACATTAAAAACCATACCATTTAGATAAATCATCAGCACTTTTTTCTATTTCCATATTTCTATGATTTTTGTTAAAAGCACAATCAATCGTTTTAACTCCGCTCAAAAAGAGCCCTTATAAGACCTACTTTTGAATATACCTTATTTTATGCGGTTTTGCAAACGATTTGGCTCTGGAAAAATTGAATAGATTCTTGTATTTTGGGCCAATTTTGGGGAGGCTTTGTACTTTTTTGCTAGAGAAGTGTTGAAATCAATAGTTGACAAAATAAACGATTTTGCTAACGGTTGTTTGCAAAATTTGCAAAGTTTCGCTTTTTGAAAATTCTCTATTGTAGATTAGAACCTCCAAACTTAACGGAGGTGTAATTATGAACATAAAGTCTTTTGACGACCTTGACATTACAGACCCGATTATGTTCGGGCTAGTTTTTAGCAATAAACACATTGCAAAACCATTTATAGAACATTTGCTAGGCATCAAAATTGACCACTTAGAAACCCCAGTCCCAGAAGCCGTTTTGAGCTACGATGCCGAACATAAGGGCGTACGCTACGATGTTTTCGCACGAGAAACCAACGAAAACGGTGAAACAATCCGTTCTTTTGACCTGGAAATGCAGATGGTTGATACCAAGGAACTTCCGCAGCGTGCTAGATACTATCAAAGCGTGGGTGACGGAGTAGCCCTTTCAAAGGGTGGGTATTATACTAGTCTTAAGGAACAATACATCATTTTCTTGTGTCCTATGGATATCTTTGGTCAAGGTTTTCCTATTTATCATTTCGAAAATAGGGCGCGGGAGGACTCAAACATCTGTTTGAACGACCGCACTTTCAAAAATTTTTATATTTTCAAAAAGTACGAGGAATTCACAAATCCCGTCGTAAAGGCTTATATGAAGTATTTTGCGACTAGGAATGTTGACTCTCGTGAAACTGAAGCAATAAATGACCAGGTGTCTTTTTACAAAGCCGACACTCTCATAAGGAACAAGTATATGACTTACGAATTTGACCTTCATGAAAGCAAGGAAGAAGGAAAAGCTGAAGGCAAAGCAGAAGCTAAGCTTGAAATGGTCGATGCGATGCTTGCTAACGATATTCCTATTGAAAAAATCGCTATTATTTCCGGTATTTCTCTGGACGAAATTAAAAAGCGCAGAGCGCAGCGCTGATGTCCCGTTGAGATAATTCCTATAGCTCCGGCAAGTTTAATCTAGCGAAATTAGCTCGTCGTGAAAGCTATGCTTCCCGCTACCATCAAAAGGGGAGGCGATTTCAACCCCTTTGAAATCGAAATTAAAACTTGATTTTGTTTCGTTCTCTTCGTGTACTGATTTTTAATTGTACCGAATTCGGTATAATTAAAATTTTTTACAAATTCATAAAAATTTCGTTCTATCCATTGTTTAGCGGAAAGGACATCGCCGTTGCTTCCTGCATTGAATCTAATGTTACTGAATTCCGTAACATTAAAATTGGGGTTGTTGACTTGCTCTTGTATTCCCAAGAATTCAGCTGCAGACCTGCTCGGACTGCAAGCTGAGAAGTAGCTTTGATTTTTTGCATAAGTTGCTAAGGTCAATGACGCCTTTTTTCGTGTCCTACATACGTTCCGTCTTTTTTGTGTAATTCGTTGTATCGAATCCACATTGGATCGCCGTGGCTTAATTCTTCAATAGTATAAGAAAAGTCATTCAAGTCAAAGCGGTACAAAACAAGACTGCCGCGTTTGACTTCGGCGTTATCATTTCTGCGAACTAGTGCGAATAGTTCACTGCAATGCGCCCCATCTTTTGAATTGCAATAATGTTTGCTGGACATTCCATCCAAAGCGAAATCGTTCCACATAAAGCATCTCTGGTAGGTGACGGCAACTAAAGTATCCCCTTCTTTTTCAATGGCGTTCTTTATTCGCGAGTGATCTCTTTGGGCCAAATTACAAGGAATTGCAATACCGTTTTCGTAGCACATTTCAAATGGAATCAGGGAATCCTTTTGATTCATCTGATGTTTGCGTTGTGGCATGTGATATCTAGGCTCTAGGCGTTCTTCGTAAATTGAAGAAAGAAAATCATCGATTTTGAAATTTTTGGTAAAGGTCGATTCGTCAATGCGAATATCGAATTGGCTCCTTGGCCAATCCGTAACCAGTCCCGCCAAAACATTTTCAGGGAAAAGTTTCTTGTAAACGGAAACTTGTGCGTATAGGTCGTTGCATTTTTTCCCGTCTTTTGACAAGCAGCTTGTTTCAATAGAGCCGTCTTCGTTCAAGTACATTTCTGAGTAGTTTGCAAATTCATCAGAATTGGAGTACGCTATAAAATCAATTTCAATTTTGAGTGCCTTCGCAGAATCGCTGAAGTTCAGTTTTTTTACAATGTTTACAAGTAAAGCCGAGTCCAACGAGCAAGGATGTTTTACCACGAAACCGTCGATGTTGGAAAAACAAACTTTGTAAGAAATCTCTTTGTCGTCATTGTTCCGTTCGTTGTTCTTCATCTTTCTTACATCGTTAAGAACCTTATCTATCTTTGCATTAAACTCCTTGTCTATTTTACGCCACCATTCATCTAATTCAAAAAATTCATTAAGTCGCGCAGAATCCATCACGCTGTAGGTCGTCAAGGAAATAGGCTTCGCGGGGGCCGCGCTATTGGCATTTGTGCCTGCGGTCGACAATTTGACGGTTTCATCTTTCTGCTCGCATCCAAGCAAAAACGTGAAAACACATAAAATCAAAATTCTAAAAATCATCCAAGCCTCGCAAGTGTCTTAATACATTTAATTTAGCATTCTACGCTGTTCAGAACAAACCTAAAAATTTGCAAAAAAAAACGGCGGATTAAATCCGCCTTCCTTGTGTTCTTCCGACGCTGTGCCGGAATTTTTCCCGTTTCTACTTTTTCTTTTCTCCGCAGCTGGGGATTTTGCTGTCCGGGGCGTTTTTCACGAGCTGCTGGATGGTGATTCCCGAGAAGTAGTCGTGGATAATCTTTGCAAAGTCTTTCCACATCGGGAGTGTCGGGCAAATGTCTGCACGGTCGCAGCCGTTCTTGTCGTTGTCGACGCATTCCACCGGGCTCATCGAAGTCTCGATGACGCTCAGCACGTCCCAAATGGTGAGTTCCTTGGCTGGCTTTGCGAGCTTGTAGCCGCCGCCCTTGCCGCGTGCCCCTTCGAGCACCTGGTTCTTGACGAGAGTTCCGAGAATCGCTTCGAGGTATTTTTCGGACAATCCTTGGCGTGCCGCCAGTTCGTGCAACGGGTGGAAATCGGATTCTCCGTATTGTGCCATGTCGATAAGGACTCGGATGGCGTAACGGCCTTTTGTGGAAACTCGCATTTATTCACTCCTTTGAGTCCCAAATATATATTTTTTCTATTAAAAACCTACTTAATTAGGGGATTTTTTATAGCGTCTTTGCTTTGCTTGCAAATTAGGCGTTTTTAAAAGGGGCCTTTTTATACAACCCTTGCAGGGCGTTCGCTTATAAGTTTTTACTGAAACCTGTTCTAAAAAATTTCTATATTGCCTCGCATTATGGCAAAGATTCTCTTTAAAAAACAAATGTCTCCCGCGGTATTCCAATTCCGCGTCCACGCCCCGCTGATCGCGCAAGAACGTAAGGCAGGACAATTTATCATCCTCCAGACGAACAAGGACAACGGTGAACGCGTTCCGCTCACCATCGCCGATGCCGATACTGAAGAAGGTTCTATCACCCTCATTTTCCAGACCGTTGGTAAGACCACGACTGAACTCTCCAAGTTCGAAGTCGGTGACGATATTCCGGTCTTGGTAGGTCCGCTCGGCTCTCCGACCCATATCGAAAAGTTTGGCCATGTTGTCTGCGTTTGCGGTGGTGTCGGTATTGCTCCGATGCACCCGATTGTCCAGGCTCTCAAGGCTGCAGGCAACAAGGTAACGATTATCATGGGTGCCCGTAACGAAAGCCTCTTCCTCATGAAGGAAGAAATGACCGCTCTCGCCGACAACATCATTTTCATGACCGACGACGGTTCTTATGGCCGCAAGGGTCTTGTGACCGAACCGCTTAAGGAACTTTGCGAAGACACCAAGGGCAAGCCGGATATGGTAATTGCAATTGGTCCTCCGATTATGATGAAGTTCTGCTCTCTCACCACCAAGCCGTATGGCGTCAAGACGGTCGTGAGCCTCAACAGCATCATGGTCGATGGCACTGGCATGTGCGGTGGTTGCCGCGTCACTATCGGTGGCAAGACGAAGTTCGTCTGCGTCGATGGTCCGGAATTCGACGGCCACGAAGTCGACTGGAACAACATGCTCCAGCGTATGGGCGCATTCAAGCCCCAGGAACAGGAAGCTTTGCATCGCTTCGGTGCAAATGACGGCCACAAGTGCAACATCGACAAGATGGCAGATGCAAAGGCAAAGGAGAGCAAATAATGTCTGAATACATGTCTCGTGAACAGTTGGATGCCGCCGCCAAGGTGGAACTTGAAAAGATTAAGGCTCTTCCGCAGCCGCTCAAGCCGAAGGACAAGACTGCTATCCCGGCTCAGCCGATGCCGCAGCTCGAACCTTCTTACCGCGCACGCGTGATGGAAGAAGTGGCTCAGGGTTATACCGAAGCTCAGGCTATCGTCGAAGCTAACCGCTGCCTTGCTTGTAAGAAGCCGTTCTGCGTTGAAAGTTGCCCGGTGCACATTGACATCCCGGCCTTCATCGCAAAGATTGCAGAAGGTGACTTCAAGGCCGCTATCGCGAAGATTAAGGAAACGAGCTTGCTCCCGGCTATCTGCGGTCGTGTTTGCCCGCAGGAACGCCAGTGCCAGATGAACTGCACGATGGGCAAGATGCACAAGGACGTGAACCAGGCAGTCGCTATCGGTCGCTTGGAACGCTTTGCTGCTGACTATGAACGCAACAACGGTGGTGCTACGGTTCCGGCCGTTAAGCCTGCTACGGGCAAGAAGGTGGCTGTGATCGGTTCCGGTCCTGCCGGCTTGGTTGTCGCTGCTGACGTTCGCCGTGAAGGTCACGACGTGACCATTTTCGAAGCTTTCCACAAGCTCGGTGGCGTGGTCCGTTACGGTATTCCTGAATTCCGTCTCCCGAAGGCAATTGTAGACAAAGAAATTGAATCCCTCGCCGCTATGGGCGTGAAGTTCGAAACGAACTTTGTCATTGGCCGTACCCGCAAGCTCAAGGACCTCATCGAAAAGGATGGCTTTGACGCTGTGTTCGTCGGTACCGGTGCTGGTCTTCCGTTGTTCATGAACATCGAAGGCGAAAACCTCGTCGGCGTGTTCGCTGCTAACGAATACCTCACTCGCGCTAACCTCATGCGCGCTTACGACAAGGAAAATTCCGATACCCCGATGTGGCCGGGCAAGAACGTCATCGTTCTCGGTGGCGGTAACGTCGCTATGGACGCTGCTCGTATGGCTCTCCGTCTCGGTGCCGAAAAGGTTCGCATTGTCTACCGCCGTAGCATGAACGAACTCCCGGCTCGTAAGGAAGAAATCCTCCACGCTCAGGAAGAAGGTGTCGAATTCTGCGTTCTCCAGAACCCGGCCAAGATCCTCGGCGACGAAGCTGGTCACGTTCGCGGTATGCTCGTTGATAAGTACGAACTCGGCGAACCGGATGAAAAGGGGCGTCCGCGTCCGGTCAAGATCGAAGGCGCAAGCTTCGAAATTGAATGCGACACGGTTCTCGTTGCAATCGGTAACGGTTCCAACCCGCTCATCAGCAACACCACTCCGGAACTCTCTGTGGACAAGAAGGGTCACATCCTCCTCGAAGATGCAACCGCCAACAAGACGTTCATGGAAAAGGTCTACGCCGGTGGCGACATCGTGCTCGGCGCTGCAACCGTGATTCTCGCCATGGGTGAGGGACGCCGCGCTGCAGCTGGCATCAACGAATTCCTCAAGAAATAATTCTTAGGCAGTTGTGCCTGCAAAGGCTGTCATGCCCGACTCCGATCGAGCATCTCCCTTCAAACAAAGTTCTCGTAATAGCGAGGACTTTGTTTTTTTTATGTCTAGGCAATTCGCAATTTACCATCAGCATTTGTTAACGGGAACTTTTCTCTACTATACACTCTGTATAATATGGCTTTTGAAACTTGTTGGTTTTTATATAAAAATCCTCTTTATTGCACAAAAACAGACTTTTGTGTATAATACAGATATTGCGCTTCGTTGTGTGAAAATCTATTTTATGTATTATGAAGTCGATTTTTGAGTACCGCGATTACCATCTCTATTTGCAAGATTACTATGATGAGCGCAAGCGTTTGGGCTCGTTTTCGTGGCGCGAATTTTGCCGAAAGGCGGGGTTCTCGTCGCCGAATTTCCTCAAACTTGTGTGCATGGGACAGAGCAAGCTCAGCAAAATCAAGGCCTGCCAAGTCGCTAAGTCGATGGGTCTTGTCGATTACGAGGAACAGTATTTTTACCAACTCGTCGCTTTTGGAAATGCTGAAAACAATGAGGCGCAACGCGCGGCTCTCCTCGAAATGCAACGTATCGCCTTGGAACATGAAGTTCGCGTTGTCGATAAGGAAGCGTTCCAATATTATGAATCGTGGAAATATCCAGTTATCAGAGAGCTAGCTCCGCTGATGCCGGGAGCAACTCCTCGCGATTTAGCGGAAGAATGTAAAGAGTATGTTTCTGCCGAAGAGGTCCGCGATGTTCTCGATTTTCTTGTTAAAGCGGGATTTCTGAAAAAGGAAGGCGAAAAAGTCTATTCGCAAACGGCTCAGACTGTTATTGGTTCCAAGGATGCTCTCCCAATTGCCATTCGTGCCATGCACAAAGAAATGGCGATTATGGCAGCCCGAGCTGTCGATCGCTATTCTACAAGTGAACGTTTTTTCAATGGAGTCACGCTTGGCGTAAACCAAGACGCATACAACAGAATTGTTGAAGAAATCAAGTCCTGTTGCAAAAAGGTTGTTGCCATTTCGAACGAATGTGCTAACTTTGATCAAGTGTGTAGAATTAATTTTCAATTTTTCCCCGTCACCAATAAAATAGTAGGGAAGAAACATGCTTAAAAGGAGTCTTTTTGTAATTGGGTTCATCTCGTGGCTTGCTCTGGTGGCATGCTCTAGTGGAACTGTTGACCCGAATGCAAACCCGTTTGCTGGTATCAGTGAGGAAAATATCTCGTCAAGTAGCAATTCCTCAAGTGATATTTCTTCGAGCAGTTCCTGGATTCATATTACGCCGGATTCGTCGCTGAGTTCTGGCCCGGATTTGCCGCAATCGACTGGTTCCGACGGCACGGTAGAAATTATTGTTGCGCAGCCTGATTCTAAATTGGAGTCTGTTTCAATTGAATTCACTACTGTAGTTACAAAAGAGTATGTTCTTAGTGGCAAAGCTGAATATACAGTACAAGAAAATGGTAAAATTGAAGTCTATGCAGTCGAAAAGGGCGCAACGGCCTCTTGCAAAATTGATGAAAAATCGTATACGGCCAAGTTCAAGTTGGGGCAAAATCAACGTGTAGAACGTAGCATTAAAATCGAAAAGTTTGGCAGTGCCTGTGAACCTCTTTTTGAACAATTCAAAAAATTGTGCTTGCTTCAGAATATAAACGATGAACTCAATGGCGCATGCGATGATGAAGGTACTCTAGAAGCCTATTGTGCCTATGAGGATTCAAATGCGAATTTTGATGCGTATTTAAGCGATTTTACATCGGACTCTAAATCTAATTGCGGCGATGATAACGTTCACATAGATTCTTTTGGAATATAGCCTTTTGTCAATTTAACAAAACTAATTGATTTCCGCCCTTAGCGAATTGCTGTTCCCCAATCTATTTTCTAGTGTGGGTAAAAACACAAAAAAGGGTGGAAACAATGAAATTCGGATGGTTTGGTAAACATTTTCGCACGGTTCTCGCGTTGACGGGACTCGCTTGCGGTTTTGGATTTTCTCAGGACTTGCTGTACCCTGACATGTTCGCGTTGTCGGATGTGCAGCTTTTGGATGGCGTGCTTAAAGAACGCCAGGACTTGAACGTCGAAACGCTCCTCAGTTATGATGTGGATCGTTTGCTCGCACCATTTTACGAAGAAGCGGGCATGAGGCCGAAGGCAAGTAAGTTCCCGAACTGGGCGGGGCTCGATGGCCATGTGCTTGGGCATTATTTGAGCGCCTTGGCAATGCATTACGCTGACAACGATGACGTTCAAGTCAAGAATCGCCTCGAATACATCTTGAAAGAACTCAAGACGATTCAGGACCAAAATTCCAAGGACAATAACTTCAAGGGTTACATTAGCGGCGTGCCGAACGGCAAGCAAATGTGGCTCAAGATGAAGAATGGCGATGCTGGCGCACAAAACGGCTATTGGGTGCCGTGGTACAATATCCACAAACTTTATGCGGGCTTGCGCGACGCTTATGTTTATGCGGGCTATGAACAGGCAAAGACGATGTTTTTGGCGCTTTGTGACTGGGGCATCACGATTACGAACGGCCTGAACGATTCCAAGATGCAACAGATGCTCGGCACGGAACACGGCGGCATGCCTGAAGTTTACGCTGACGCCTACAAGCTCACGAAAGACGAAAAGTACCTGAATGCGGCCAAGAAGTGGTCGCACCAGTGGCTTTTGAATCCGATGTCGCAGGGCAATGACAACTTGACGAATGTCCACGCGAATACGCAGGTGCCGAAGGTTGTGGGTTTTGCGCGAATTGCAGAACTCTCGGGCGATGAAAAGTACCAGAAGGGCTCCGATTTCTTCTGGCAGACGGTCGTGAACAAACGCAGTATCGCCATTGGCGGCAACAGCATTTCGGAACATTTCCCGGCGCTCAACAATCACAAAAAGTTCATGGAAGAACGTGAAGGACCAGAATCCTGTAATACGTACAACATGCTCAAGTTGACGGAACGTCTGTTCAACATCAAGCACGATGCGCATTACACCGACTTCTATGAACGTGCGCTTTTCAACCATATCCTTTCGACAATCCATCCGAAACACGGTGGTTATGTGTATTTTACGCCAGCACGTCCGCGCCATTACCGCGTGTATTCCAAGGTCAATGCGGGTATGTGGTGCTGCGTGGGTTCGGGCATGGAAAACCCGGCAAAGTACAACCAGTTCATTTATACGAAAGACAAGGACGCTCTCTACGTGAACCTCTTTGCGGCTTCCATATTGAATTGGAAAGATAAAAGCGTGAAAATTAAGCAGGAAACATCTTTCCCGAAGGGCGAAAGTTCCAAGTTCACGATTACCGGTAGCGGCGATTTCGATATGCAGATTCGCCACCCGTACTGGGTCAAGGAAGGGGAATTCAAGGTCATCGTCAATGGCGATACCATCGTGAAAAAGTCAACACCGTCCACTTACGTTTCTGCTGGAAAGTCTTGGAAGTCAGGTGATGTTGTCGAAGTGCTTTACCCGATGTACACGCATGTCGAGGATTTGCCGGGCGTGACCGATTACGTGGCGCTTTTGCATGGCCCGATAGTACTTTCGGCAAAGACGGGTACGGCTAACCTGAACGGCCTTGTCGCCGATGATGGTCGCTGGAGCCACATTGCCTCCGGTGCGCTGGAATCGCTGGACCAGGCGCCGATGCTTGCAAGCAAAAAAGAAGATATCCCCTCGAAAGTGGAACCCGTGAAGGGCGAACCGCTGCACTTCAAGGCGCCTTACCTCTTCGCAAAGCAAAAAGACGCAAACCTGCTTTTGCAGCCTTTCTACGAAGTGCATGACGCCCGTTACATGATGTACTGGATGGTGCTCACGGATCCGAGCATTCTCGATCGCCTTGAAAAAGAGCAAAAAGAAGCCTTGGCGCTTGACGAAAAGACTGTCGATAAGGTCGCTCCGGGCGAGCAGCAGCCAGAAGTAGACCACAAGATGAAAATCGAGAATTCCACTTCGGGCACGCACCAAGGTGAATTCTACCGCGACGCTGGCAAGTGCTCTGGCGGAGATGGCGGCCTTATCAGCTACGAATTCGAGACGAATAGCGAAGATTCCTTGAGTCTCATGGTGCGCTACTGGGGCAACGAAGGCTGTACCCGCACATTCGACATCACGATTGACGATGAAAAGCTCACGACCGAAACGATTTCGAACCGCTGGAAAAAGGACGAATTCGTAAACGTCACATACCCGATTCCCGATAAAATGGTAAAGGGCAAAAAGATCGTTCGCATTTCGTTTAAGGCTAGTTCTGGAATGGTGGGCGGCATCTATAGCGTGCGCCTCCTCCGCAATAAACCGAAGCCGGACCCAGTCGCTATCAAGCCTGTGGCGGTTGCAAAACAAGGCCTTCGCGTGCGTGCAGACCGTCAGACGCTCCAAATCGCATCTCCGAGCGCTCTTGCCCGCACGATGAACGTAAAAATTTATTCAATGGATGGACGCCTCAAGCTCACTCAATTGCTCCCCGCAGGCGCAAGCGAATTTAACGTCAACATTGCGGGCCTCAAGAACGGCAATTACATTGTTCGTCTTTTCCAAGATGGCCTCGTTCGCGGCTACACGCTATTCAACAAAAACGGCCTTTAAAGATTTCACTCCTAACACCAAGAAGTCCTCGCTCTGCGAGGACTTTTATCATTCCGCTTCTGTGGAATCCTTTATGCAACGAACGGATAAAGCAGATGTTTTATCTTCACCTTTGTAAGCGGCATTTCCGCTTTTACTAGAAAAATAGAAAACTCCTGCAATTTCGTAATAATTATTGGTTCCTGTTTCATCTAATACATTTGTCCCTTGTAAAGGGGTCCAAAAACATGTGATTTCTCCGATATTGTTGTTTTTGTCTTGGTTCTTTTTTGTTCCTGCAGGAAGTAATCCAAAACCAAAAATATCTGTTCCATTACCATCGTCAATCCATCCGCTAGTACTTTTTAAATCAATTGTATTTACCAAGTCTAACAAAATAAACCATTCATTTACTGATGGGATATGCCAATTTTCAGGACAAACTCCTAAAATATTAAAACCTTTGTATTTTTCAAAATTTGTTCCAATTTGCCAATTGACACCGAAACCACATTTTTCACAATCGTGAGTACAAGACTTTAAGCAATTGTCATTTTCTTCTTTAAAATAGGCTATGCTGTCTATAGCTGCCGCCCATGTATAAAGTCTTCCGTATTTTATGCAATTTTCAGGATCGTTATTATAACAATAGCTTGCTGAGTCTAATCCTTTAAGTGATAAAGGGTATGCGTAGTTTAAATTTTCAGCCATCCACGTTTGATTACCGATTGTTACAGTCTTATAAATTTGTCCATCACGTTTGTCGGTCATTACTCCATGTGAAACATATATCGAAGATGAGGATTGTTCTAAACTTGAAGAACTGATTTCTGAACTGCTGGAGATTGCATTAAACGAAGACGATGATTCTACGTTTTCAATCGATGAGGAAAATGTTTCAATAGCGGAGCTTGATGAAATTTCTGCAAAAGAAATGGAGGGATTCTCGTCACTACAGCCCCAAAATAAAATCCCAATAAGTAGACAAAAGAATACATTCCGCATAAACGTCTCCAACTGTTGTGAATATATAAATTCCTTATAATCGGAGGCTTTGTGTTTTACTCCGCTTCCGTAGAATCCTTTATGCAACGGACAGAAAAAGCGAAAATGTTTTCCATTTCTTCGAGGTATATTGGTTTGGGGCGATTACGTGAGAAACAGACTGCTTCGTAACCCTCAAAATCATTACATGAAATATATTGATCCAAAGCTGTTGTCCATGGCCTATGCGTTCCATAACATGTGACTTTGCCAGCGGATTCGGTTGGGTCCCATTCTTCGTCGCCCCACAGCACTGAGTAGCTTATGTGTGAATATCCAGAGCCAGAAACATCATAAAGACCGGCTGGTAACGAATTAAATCCAAATGTATCTGACCCAATAAAGCCGTTGAGCCAACCACTTGATGACCTTAAATCTATTGCAGAAAAATGTGATTCTTCGATTAGTGTTTCCCATTCGTTGATGGATGGAATATGCCAGTTTTCTGGGCAAATTCCGCGGTGCTTGAAATTTTCATCGAATCTGGAATTTATACTTTCGTTTACGCAATCCACTGCGGCCTTCCAAGCATAAAGCCTTCCGTATTTTGCGCAACTATCGGGTTCGTTGTTGTAGCAAAAACTTGCTGAGTCTATGGTCTTGGAGGCGATTTTAACGGGTTGAGTGTAGGCGTAATTCAAATTCTCTGCCATCCATGTTTGTTTACCTATTTTTACTGTTTTGTACACATGTCCATCGCGTTCGTCAATTAATTGACCATAAGAGTATTGTGGCCAACTAGAAGAACTGATTTCGGTACTGTTGGAGATTGCGCCGAATGAGGACGACGAAATCGCAAAATCTTTTGACGAAGATGAGTTGGCAATATCGGAAGATGACAATTCAATAACAGAACTAGATGAATCCCCGTTTGCAGAATTTGCAAAAACGTCGGAGGGATTTTCCTCGCTACAGCCTAAAAGTAAAATTCCAACAACTAGACAAAAGAATACTTTCTGCATAAACTTCTCCAACTATTGTGAATATATATATATTCCTTATAATCGGAGGCCTAGTACTCTATTCCGCTTCCGTCGAATCCTTTATGCAACGGACTGATAGTGCATACCCTATTCCCACATAATACCCTATTTCCATTGTTCCGAATTCGTTATCGAAACCGATACTCTTGACCTCTCGGTCTTTGCTCGAAATACAGAGTACATAGGCCTCGTCAAAACTGCATCCTTCGTTGTTTGGACCAAAGCCGAGGCATGTAGTCCATTGTGCTGGAGTCCAAAAACATGTATGTTTACCGGCAGATTCCGATGGATCCCATCCTTCCTCATACAAATCATGAAATTCCGATGGATCCCATCCTTCCTCATTCAAATCATGATCGTCGAGATTATCATAAATAGTAATAAAGTCGTAAAACCCGGCTGGTAGTAGATTGAATCCCAAAGCGTTCGACCCGTTGCCATCGTCAAGCCAGCCTCTTGTTGACTTTAAATCTGTGGTAAAATGGTTGGCATAGTCAATTAATGTATTCCATTCGTTAACTGAGGGAATGTGCCAATTTTCTGGGCAAATTCCGCGGGACTTAAAATTTTCGTCATGATACTTATTGCATTGATTTTTATTGTTTTGGCAATCCATAGTTAAATCCCAGGCGTAAAGCCTTCCGTATTTTGCACAGCTATCTAGTACGTTGTTGTAGCAAAAACTTGCTGAGTCAAAAGTCGCGTGGCCAACTTTATATGGCTTTGTGTAAGCGTAGTTCAGGTTTTCTGCCATCCACCATTGGTTGCCGATTTTTACGGTCTTGTACACTTGCCCGTCGCGTTCGTCTGTAAGTTCGCCATGTTCTACATGAAATTTTTCATCGTCCTTGACACAACGGACGGGATGAGAAGCCCATTTAAATGTTCTGCTTGTTTTAACGAGGTTGTCATTTTTGATGAATTCTAGACCTTCTACAATGTTGTCGTTAAGCTTTTCTCCGTATAAATCTACAGAAGACCATAAAAAAGCGTGTTTTTGTCCAATACTATCTTGTAGAAAATCCGGTAGCATTTTTTCATCAATCCAGTAGTGTTTTAAAGAGCTTAGCGATTCAATAGATGAATTTGCGTAGTCAATGTAATTTTTCATATCAGAGTCTGTTGGAATATGCCAATTTTCTGGGCATATTCCGCGCACACCTTTTGATGGTTGCGTTTTACATGAGTTGCTGCCCGCTCCACATCCTTTTCCGTCAAGGCTAAAGAGTCCCGCACTATCCATAGTTGCAGACCATAAATAAAGACGTCCGAACTTTTCACAATTGTTTAGTTCGTTGTTGTAGCATTCGCTTGAAGAGTCTTTTGTTGAGGTTGGCTGTAAATAAGCGTAGTTTAAATTCTGCGCCATCCAGGTCTGCTCACCAATTTTGATTGTTTTATAAATTTGTCCATCGCGTTCGTCTATCAGTTCTCCATATGAAACAGGTGTTGCACTTGAAGAAAAAAACGAGCTAGATGAATTTATCTCTAAACTGCTAGAAAAGATTCCGTTGGAGGATGAAGTACTTATAATAGAGGAACTGGATACAAAAACTTCGCTTGATGAACTTTCTGTGTAAAAATCGGTAGGATTACTATCACTACAGGCTGTAAATAAAATAACAAACAGTCCCACTAGTAAAGAAAAGTGCGTGTTTTGCATAGAGACCTCCAACTATTGTAAATATATATGATTTTATGGATTTGTGGGTGTGTTTGCGTTGAGTAATTTTATTGATTGCAACTTTATGCCATTAAAGTATAATGAATCAACTTTTTTATAAATAATATCGACCGGTATATTATTGTTAACTGCAAGCATGGCTAGAGACCCGGCTAAAGTCAAAGAAAGTGGTCCCATGTTTTCTTCATTCTCTATCAAGGTGAAATTAGAATATGCCGATTCGACATTGCTATTTGCTGATTCTTTGGTTGGAAACTGTTCGCTTTTTAGTAAATTGGTACATGTTGCATCGGCTCCTAAATTGAAAAACATCATATTATTTTCACCCACAACATTAAATCCCAAATTACAGACGTATCCGATTTGTTGGCACGATCCTTCTGGATTTTCTGGAACATTGCAATTTTCACTCGCTTTCGCAAAAAATGTTGTCGCTAATATTGCGAGTGTATATATTACCTTTTTCATGGAGTTCTCCTTTTTTTCTTTATCGCCTCGAAGGGCATTTTTAAAATGGCTTGGTTGACGGAACGGATTCTTGTGATTTTGAAGCCCCATCCCTGTGATTTGTCGTTATCGCTGTGTAGCGTGACTGTCAACTTGCTAGACTTGACCTTTACGGTTTTTCCTGCAAGTTCGTTTCCGACATACATGCCGATGGTATTTCCGTTTGCATCGGTAAGGACAATGTCATCTCCATCACCTAGAGACGTACTGTCATGGAATGTCACGTAATAGATCATGTTATTTCCGAGCGGTTGTGTACAGCTGTAGTCCGTTTGCGGGTCATAACCATTGATGACTGCGCAGCTGTAAGTTGAGCCTAATTTATTGTCCGGTTTTAAATCCAAATCGCTTACGAGCGAGGCTACTTGAGCATTATCCGATGCGTTGTTGAATTCTGTGATAGACCTTCCAAATACAACGACCTGCCATTTCCCGAGTTCCGGATTTTCGACATCCACGACTTCAACGTTATTTAAGTGATCAACGCAGTCGTAATCAAGCTTGTTTAGAGATGTGCAATCATTGTAAGCGCCTTTTACAGCATCGCTGTCGTGAATGCTTTCGTAGCCTTTGGTTATTGTTGTTGGATTGCCGAGGCTGTCTAGATAATCTGTGGGTAATGGATTAAGACGCCATGGGTAATAATATTTCCCTGATGGGCTTATAAGAAACAGGTCTATGTCATTGACCAATTTTGATTCTTTATTTGTCATTTCTCTATAAAAATTGTCAGATTTATCTGTATGGCCGGGTGCATCATCCCATACTAATGTGGTTCTTAGTCGGCTTTGTGCTGTATCAATATTTATAATCCATCTTTTTTCAAAACTGTTTCCGATTTCGATTTCTTTGAATTTCGGGAATTCCTTTGTCTTTTTGTTGTAATCAGAAATTAAATCCAATGCTGCTTTCCCATCTACGAATCCCCATCCGGTTGCGAAATCGGGACCTTTGCCATAAGGCGTAAAATGGCATTTCCCATCATTGTGTGTTATGGTGAGGTCTGCATTGCATGCTATGTGTGCCTCTTCGGAATCCTCCATGTCTTTTGCGGTGTGTATCAATAATGCTTTTACGGTAGAATTCCTCATGGAATGTTTGTCAAGAGGGTCCCCTGTTTGTTTTTTAAATTTTTGATACATAAGAGCGGCAATCCCAGATACAAAAGGCGCTGCATTGGATGTCCCTCCATTGCTGAATGTTATGTATTCACAAATCTCGTTATGACAGTTATCTGGTAGAGTGAATCCTTTTGAAAAGTCAAAATCAATGCGCAAAGAATTTGCCTCAATACTATCGTATAAACTTGCAGTGCTCTTCCGAACGGTTTCATATTTTCCAGAAACAAGCCATTGTAAAAAGATTTCTTTTTCTCCAAGGCGTGCGGCTCCATAAAGAGTGTCGTTACTGAATTGAGCAATCCTATACCGAATTTCAATAGAATCTGTTGGAAATATAACTGTATTACTTGGAAGATTCCATGTAACGTACCATTCTAATAACGGCGGATGGTCTTTTGATGGAATGTGGTTTATCGTGCAATGAAGCTCTGCGTTTACTTGGCATGAGCCGGATTCTATCGTGTTGCTTGGATCTGGGGTGTGGCTGCCCGAACTGAAATCAATATTGATATAGGGTGTAGATTCGTTTTTTCTAAACAGCTTTATGTAATTAATGGAAACATCAAAGGGATTGCTGTTGTCTACTTTAGTTATGCTTGAAAAACCGGGTGCCATAACATCAGGTTTTATTCTGCCATCCCAAGTGGGACCCATACTGGATTCGTGCGCACGGATTTTCTCTACAGCAGAAATCATTCCTACGGTGATTGGATTTTTTGCGGGTGCTAGAATGGAGTGATAACTGCGATTGTAGCCATATCCTTCTTGAGGAGTAAAATTACCATTGTTGCCGGCTGCAAAGACAACTGTTTTGGTCAATGTGTCTCCTTCAACACAAGGTGTGTAGGATGCTTGAGAACATGTACTTTTCCAGTTGAAAAAAAGAGCTTTGTCAAAGTTGTAATCGTCTTGTCCATAAAGAGGAGCTGTTGTTGTTGTATGAGAATGATTGACTACGTGTCCTATTTGATTTGTGTTTGTATTTGTCTTAACTATGTTTCCTGAATTTTTGAGTGTCACATGCGTGTTTATATAAAAATGAACTTTGGGTGCGACTCCTCGGTATTCGAAATTTGGAGAATTGTTTCCGTTCCCTCCAATTGCTCCGGTAACTACTGTTCCATGATTGTCAAAAAGGCTATGTTTTGGACGGCTTATGGAAAAAATCATTTTTTCCATTTTATCGTTAAAATCACCTACGCCAAAAAATTCTTCTTTACGTATTTTTCTTGCGTGAGCGTCTCCTTTAGAATCATATTCATTGAAAGTTGGGTGGCCAAAATAGAATGGGTGTTCTTCATAAACTCCCACAACAATACCTTCGCCCGTATACTCCGCATCTTTCAACCAATCAAGGTACGCACTATCCTTTGCGAGAGCGTTCTTCCAAACATCAGAATCTTGCAGTTCATTAATGTTGATCCCGGCTCGCCCTGTAGGCATTAACTGTTGCATTTTTCGTTGTACGTTTAGCGTTTCAATATCCCTGTTTTTGCTAAGGCATTGCAAAGAATCCTTTGCGATGGTAGCAACGATGAATCCTCGTGCCACTCCTATATCTTGACCACCGCAGTTTCTGATTGCTGAAACACAGTTGTTGACGTCAACATCGTCCCAACAACTGATGTCCATGCCGAATTCCGAACGAAGTTCGACTTCTTTATGACATTGCCCTGCGTTGCACACGTCTTTTTCTGTGTAAAGGTCTTCGTCGGTTAAATCAATGGCGACGGGTACAGTATCCGCAACCGGAATTGCGTTATAAAATCCAGCAATAAGGCTGTCAATTGCTTTCTTCTGAATGTTGGAGTTGCTTTTGAATACGGCTACAATTTTTCCGCGAGACCGGCCGATGGAAAGCTTCGAAACTCCTCGTTGTGCTAGTAAATCGCGCTCCTTGGGCGAAAGGGGCGTGTCCTTGAACAGCCAAAAACGCCCTGCGGGTATGTATTCGTTGGTGTTTCCGTCGTATCGGTAGACTGTGCTGTTAACTCCTCGGTCGATCCACGTGATGACATCGCCGGTGTTGCTGTTCCCGTTCAACGGGTCTGACCCCCATAAAATATTATGGGCGGCGTCGTAAACTGTCATGAAATAATTTGGTTCGGCGACGTTTTCGTTTTTCTGGTATGACCAGTCTTTTGTAAAGCTGTGTGCGCTCCAGTCTTTTTTGTAAAGTCTAAAATTGATGTCTATTTTATTGTTTGGGAAGAGTAATCCAAGTACGTTAAATTTAATGTCCGATAAATCGCTGGCAGGTGTTACTGTTGAATTTACAGAATAAAGATAAGAAACGTAGTCGACTGCAACGGATTGGTCTTTGTCGGCGGCATAGTAATGTATTTCTGGATTGAGTATTGGAATCGCTGATGTGTTTTCGAGCGAAATTCGGTATTCAATCCAGTTCCATTCTGTTCTATGCCTCTCGCAAAGTAATTTTACTGTTTGTGCAGTACAAAATGAATTTACTGTTAAAATTAAGAATACGGTTATGGATATAAAATATTTCGTATAAGTCATTTAGTATAAAATTTAGGAATTCTTGTGTTTTATAAGAAATTAAAGAAAATTATATGTCGCTGAAAAACACCTAAAATTTTGTTATGGTATGCTGGCATTTTTTGGGGGTGTTTCGAGCTTGCATCCTTCGTGACGATCCTCTTTCAGACGAATCGATCTGTAAACAACCCTAAACATGGTTGTTTCCTCCATATCACTCCAAGACGACAGCCTTTGCTCCGTAGAGTCTTTTTTTCAATTCTGAATTCCGAATTACTCCAAAATTGTTACCGAAAATAAACATACGTTGCGACTTCTACAATGCGTTGTTAGAGTAACCAACGTGTAATTAATTTTTTCAAGAATGAAAAATGTACTTTTATTATTTTTAGCGTGGGTTCTACAGCCTGGAATAAAAAAATTGGGTGAAATTCGCCCAAATCCAAAGATTTGCTGAGGATTGTAATTTTTTTGTTAGTTCATTATTTACATAATTGCGAGTGTGAATTGCTTGTTTTTAAGTAAATTTTGGAAAAACGGGCTAAAAAAAGAATTAATTAACGGAGTTATTATGCTTGACCTTCTTGCTGTCCAGTCCAGCTCAACCAATGCAACGATCATTACGCTTGCTTACACCTTGATCCTTGCTTTCATTCTGTCTTCTACGATTGCATGGACATACGAGAAGACGTTCCTCGGTCTTTCTTACTCGCGAAATTTTGTGCAGGGCATTGTGCTCAGTGCTGTGGTCGCCGCAATGGTGATGCAGGCCATCGGTGATAACGTCGGTCGTGGTCTTGGTATGATGGGTGCTCTCTCGGTGGTCCGCTTCCGTACGAGCTTCAAGGACCCGCGTGATATCATGTTCATCTTCGCCGCTCTCGGTGCCGGTATCGGTTGCGGTGTTTATGCCTGGGGTGCCGCAGTCGGCGGTACAATCGCTTTCAGTTGTGTCGCGTTCCTCCTTTCCCGCACGGGCCTTGGCACCAAGCACTTCTTTGACGGCATGCTCCGCTTTGCTCTCCCGAACGAACCGAAGGTTCGTGGCCAGATCGAAGATATTATGAAGGGCAATTTAAAGACGTTTATTTTGATTACGATGCGCGAAGTCGATGGCGGTGCCCGCTTGGATGTCGCCTACCAGATCCGCCTCCGTGCAACGAAACCCGCAGCTGAAATCCTCACGCTCCTCTCGAAGGTCGAAGGCATTTCGGATGTTCAATTCATGATGCAAGACGCAACGACGGAAATGTAAGGAGGATTGAAAAATGAATAAGCTCGAAGATCTTCTCGACAATTTCTGGAACACTCACAAGAACAATGCGGGTGTTGCTTACGTCTACACGCATAAGCTTTCTATCGCATGGATTCTCTGCGTTATTTTTGCCGTAATGCTTGGCTTTATCTACCAGGGCAAGGCTGCCATGTTCCGTGGCATTGCTGAATCTAGCGAAACAATTATCAGCCTCCCAAGTCCGACCGAAATCGTAAAGGTCTACGTGGTTCCTGGCCAGGAAGTCAATGTCGGTGATACCATCGTGGTGATCAACCGCCCGGACTTGACTCTCCGCGTTACGGAACTTACCCGTGAACTCGATGCTCTCGAAGGCCGCAGCAACTTGAGCTCTGCCGAAATCGACCAGAAGGTCGCCGAAGTCAAGGCCAATCTCGAAACCCGCCGCCTTACACTTTTGGCTGAAATCCGTAACCTCGAAGCCGAATACGAAAGCAACAAGGCTATTTCTGCCAAGCTCAAGAGCCTCTCGAACTCCAAGTCCAAGGCCGATGGCAACGACGCTATGGCCATGCGCATCAAGAGCCTCAAGAACGAACTTGCTATTGCAACCAAGAGCGCTAATGAACAGATTGCACTCCTCCGCGGCAGTAACAAGCTCCAGAAGACCAGTGGTAAGACCGAAGCTGCAAACATCCGCAAGGAACTTGCCGAACTTCGCAAGCAGCAGATGGAACTTACCCAGATTGCAAAGGAAAACTGGGTCGTTGGCGACGTGAACGTTCGCGATGGCGAAAAGGTTTCCAGCTTTGCTCCGATCGTAACGCTTGCCCACAAGTCCCCGACGCTTATCCGTGGCTACATCAACGAACAGATTTACGAAAATACGAATCTCGGCGAAGCCGTGAAGGTCACGTCTCTTACCGGTAAGGGCAAGGCCGTGATTGGTGAAGTGGTCGGTCTTTCGAGCCGCATCGTGCCGTTCCCGACCCGCATGTGGAAGATGCCCGAAATCCCGGTCTATGGCCGCGAAGTGACCATCAAGATTCCGGAAGAAAATAAGTTCTTGCTTGGCGAAATGGTGACCATCACCGAAACGAGCAAGCGCAACTTGGAAAAGCAGCAACAGAAGGCTAAGAAGTAATGAAGACCGTATCCTTTTTAACGCTCGCACTGACTGCGGCGGCAATCGCAAGCCCACTCACTTGGGAACGCCTTATCGAATCCGCTAAGGCTGATCCGAGGTATGAGGCTGCCGAAAAACGCGCCGAAGCAACAGCGAAAGAACGCAACCTCAAGCTTTGGGACAAGATTGAGCTCCGTTACCAGATGGACGGTTTTAGCTTTGCCAAGCACGACTTTGAACTTCGTGTGACTCCTCAAGCTTTTGGTGAACGCGCTGCCGACAAGGCTCACTATGAGGCGGTTAAGAATTACCAACAGGCTACTTTTGCCGTTGAACGTTCTATCCTCCTTTACGACCGCTACGAACGCGGCGTGCGCTATGTGCTTCGTCAGAAAATTAACGAAATCAACAAGCAGCTGTTGCAGGTTATTCAGGACCGTATCGAGGTGCTCCACCTCAAGTCCGGTTCTGCTTCGTTCAATGCCGAAGATCTCATGACCTCGCTCGAAAAAAGTGCCTCGCTTAAGGCAAACTTGCTTTCTGACAGCACGGCGCTCCGCGATGCCGAACTAAAGATGTTGAGCTGGGCTCCGGATTTTGATAACGTCGCTCTGGAACCGTCGTTCCTCCCGTCGATGGAAGAACTTGCCGAATTCCTGAAGAACGGTGTGACTGTTGACGAAAACTTCCCGCTTGTAGCTCTTGCAAAGGGCAAGCGCGATTCAGATATTTCTAAGGCACAACAGGATGCAAGCAAGGACCGCAACTACATTTCTCATGTCGGTATCGGCTACTCTCTCCAGATTGAATCCTTGATGGAAAAGTACAAGACTTTGGACTGTGCAAACTTGCAGAAACCGGAGTATCAGAAATACTACGATATTGACGCTTGCATTGCTGATCCTTATTACACGACCCGTCAACTTGTTCCTGATGAAGATAACCGCAAGACTTCGGATAAGTTCTTCTTGAACCTCGCTTTCCGCTTGCCGTTCTTCGATAGCAACAAGGATGCTTCCCTCCGTGAACAGGTCGAAAAGCTCGATGCCGAAAGCAAGTATTTGGACGACGTCCGTGAAGTGAACCAGAAGGTTGCCCGTCTCACCGAAGAAGTCCTTACGCTCATCGACCAGTGGAAAGTCTTGAAGGATTATGCCGAACAAGTGAACGCCAGTGGCTTCATGGAACAGTTTGCACACAAGGCCGGCTCTGACCCGCTCTTGCTCCTCCGCGCTCGTGAAAGCGCTCTCGAAAGCGACTTGAAGGCAGCAAAGCTTGAATACGATATTTTTACACGTTACTTGGCTCTGCTCGATTACGCAGGTGGCCTTGCTCGTCAAGACGTAACGAACCATCTTCGTGAAGGAATCAGGTAGTTTATGGCTGAGGCCCGCGGATTTAGTCTTCTTGAACGCTTCGAACTGAAGTACCATATCCCCGTCGAATGGGCGGACCGGATTGGTGCGTTCTTGGCGCCGTATTGCGAAGAAGACTATTATTCCAAGATTACTCCGGGTGGATTCTACTGGATTACGAATCTTTATCTGGACACGCCGACTTGGACGTTCCTCGGCTGGAAAAAGAAACAGCTCTTGGATCGTTTCAACATGCGCATCCGCACGTATGGCGAGCACCCGGCTCAAGACGGTACGTTCCACTTCGAAGTCAAGCGCAAGATCCGTGACATCTGCTACAAGAGCCGTGCGACAATCAAGGGAATTAATCCCGGCGAAGTTTGGCACATGAAGCCCGATGAATGGCCGTGCAAGAGCAGTAAAGACCGCATGTACCTCAAGGATTTCTTGTACAAGACTGAACTCCATGGCGCTCATCCGCGTCTCTTGACGCAGTACAAGCGCCGCGCATGGTTTGGACTCCGCGAAGAGTATTCCCGCGTGACGATTGATACCGGCATGCGCTTCCGCGAGGAAAATGGTTTTGATTACACGGTGGACCCGCAGTATATGCATTCTACGGGACTTCCGCGATTCTTCCAGCCCGGTGCTGACGCCGTACTGGAGCTCAAGTGCCCGGCCGCCCAGATGCCTTACTGGATGTTCGACTTGATTCGCGCATTGAATTTGAAGCATGCCGCATTCTCCAAGTTCGGTAATGCCGCTGCAGAATGGAAACGAGTTTACGAAAATCCGCGTCGTTTCAAGAGCCCGTACTGGACTCCGCTTGCGGGAAATTTCTAAAATGGATTTAAACTATAAAACAAGGAAGGCGCTTATGAATACGAAAAAAATGCTTGCCCTTGGCACCTGTGTCTCTGTGCTTGGTATGTTCTCTGCCTGCTCCGATGACAGCCCTGCTTCTCCTCCGGTAGATAATCCTGCTTCAAGCAGCTCTACTATTGTGCCAAACAGTAGTAGCGATGTCAATCCGACATCTTCTTCGGATATTGTTGCAAATTCTTCGTCTTCTGCAGGCAATCCGCTTCTGACGTCCTCTAGCTCGAATCCTGAAGACGTTGTTTTGGATTCGAACTCAACTTATATGGGCGTTTCTGAAATCATGTATAACGCTCCGAGCGGTTCGGCTTTGGAATGGGTCGAAGTCTATATTAAGTCTGGCCCGGATCTTACCAACATGCAGTTGAATAACGTCCGCTTGGATGGTGCTGTTAGCTTTACATTCCCGGCAGAGCCTTTGAAAAAAGGCGAATATGTTATTGTAACGAACGATGTTACCCTGTTTAAGCAGACTTATCCGAGCTTACCTGCGGGTTGCCGTGTGTTTGGCCCGTGGGATAATGATTCCAAGACCAACGCTGTTGCAAAACTTGCAAACGAAGGCGATGTTGTCGATGTCAAGATTAAAGGTGAAGGTGACGTCAGTGCTGCATTTAGCAATAATCCGCCTTGGCCGAGCCTTGCCAATGGCAACGGACGTACGCTCGTGTATCGCGGTTCCGGCAATGAAGCTGACCCGAATTCTTGGGGCGCAAGCGCTGTGGCAAATGGCAATCCGTGCTCCGGTGACGATCAGGTTCTCGATGCATCGGCAATTCGTTTGAACGAAATCAAACCGTTCGTGCTTGGAACGTCAGATGGCTGGGTTGAACTTTACAATAGCGGCTCTGCTCCTGTAGATGTTGCCGGTTGGGAACTCGAATCCAAGCTGAAGGGCAAAAAATGGACTATTGGTGGAGCGAGTACTGTTGTTCCGGCTAATGGTTATTTGCTCCTCGAAGCTACTGAATCCGTCTTTGGTTCAGGTCTCTACTTGAGCGATAATGGCGATGAAATTTATCTGTATGAAACCGTTGGCGGTACTCGTACAGGTAAGGAAACGAGCTTGATGATTTTTGCTGGTAAACAGTCTAGCGGAATTGTTGAAGTTGCAGGAAGCGTTGCTCAGGGTGCCATGGCTACCGAAACTCCGGGTGCTGCAAACTCTCTCCTCAAGGCTGGCCCGATTTTCATCAGTGAAATCCACTACCACGAAAATGAAAAGGATCTCAAGGACCTTGAATTTTTGGAACTTGTAAATAAAGGAACGGAAGCTGTTACGTTGGTCGAAAGCATCAACAATACTCCGCAGGGCTGGAAAATCGAAGGTGTGAATATGGAATTTGCATCGACCG
>CAMUYW010000021.1 GCA_947165045.1 uncultured Fibrobacter sp.
TCTTCAAGTGCACCTTCAAAATTTCTTCACGGCCCTTGAGGTCGGGGAGGCCCACTACAATCTGACGGTCGAAACGGCCCGGACGCAAAAGCGCCTTGTCGAGCACGTCAGGACGGTTCGTCGCCGCAATCAAGATGACGCCTTCATTTGCGGTGAAGCCGTCCATTTCAACGAGCAACTGGTTCAATGTTTGTTCGCGTTCGTCGTGGCCGCCACCGAGACCGGCTCCACGCTGGCGACCCACGGCATCAATTTCATCGATGAACAAAATGCACGGAGCGTTCTTCTTGCCTGTTTCAAACAAGTCACGCACGCGGGATGCGCCCACGCCAACGAACATTTCCACAAAGTCTGAACCGGACATGCTAAAGAACGGCACGCCCGCTTCGCCGGCAACAGCGCGGGCGAGGAGTGTTTTACCTGTACCCGGAGGGCCTACGAGCAAAGCACCCTTAGGAATGCGACCGCCGAGAGCGTCGTATTTCTTTGGATCCTTCAAAAATTCAACGAGCTCCTGCAAGTCTTGCTTGGCTTCATCGCAGCCTGCAACGTCATTGAAAGTTGTCTTCTTTTGCGAGTTCAACTGGCGAACTTGGCTCTTGCCAAACGAGAACGGGCTCTTTCCGCCACCGCCCATCTGACGGCTCATCATGATATAGAAGAACGCAATCAGGATAATAGCGGGCAAGAAACCGATGAGCGTTTCGATCCATGTGGTCGATTCATGAATGACTTTGACCTTGACTCCCTTGAACGCTTCCCAAGTTGAAATCTGCTCGTTTGAAATCTCGAGCATGTGGCTCTTGAAATGCTTGTGCTTCACATCGCTATTGTTGCGTGTAAATCTGGCGAGTGTGCTTTGATTCTTTTTGGCCTCGGCAATTTCTTCCGGGGTCATTTCATAAGCGCCTTCGATAATTACGCCATCCGGTGTTTTTTGGAGAGAAAGCTCTGTAATGACCTTGGAGGAGTCGCCCATCAATGCTAAAAATTCTGTACGCGTAATGTCTTTATTGACATCGCTCCCTGTTTTGGGGAACAAGAAGAAAAGCATGAGGAGCATGACGAGAACAATAATGAAATTTTTGTTCTTAAAAGGGGGTGTAGACTTCTTAGGTTGGTTCATTATAATCCTTTTCTTTCTTCTCGCAAGATACAAATTTTGTAGCGGATAGCGCGTCTTTAAACTCGCAAATCCAGACAGTATGCGCTATTTTGACGATGGAACGCCGGCGATAAACCGCCCGGACTGGGATTTTTACGTGGGCAGGCTCCTTAGGACCGTAGAAAAAGCCAATTGGGAATCGAAAACCCTTTTCCGAAAGCCATAAACGAAACAACTCGGAAAGGTCCGCATCCTTATGCGCCTGCAAGATTTTGTTGAGTTTTTTCTTGTCCAGCGCAATAAACGATGTCATTTCGGACTCTGTTCCTGGATTACCTTTTGCAATCGTCATCCTGAACGGCGAAGCCGTGATATATGAAACTTGCGACTTTAGTCGCTTAGTTGAATTAGGTTCGTAGGAGCAGGATCCAGTGACACTTCCATTTGCGACTGTCATTCCCGCGAAGGCGGGAATCTCCTTTCGCTCATCGCTGATTGTTGACTGCTCCAGAGCGACAGAAAAGAGCATGTCGCATTCCCTCATCACCTTCGCATACGCTTTGTCGGCAATCCCTGCGATTCTGCAAAGCTGCGCTGTCGCCCCTAGAATTTCTTTTTCGAGCTGCGGAAGCAAATCATGCCTGATTTTATTGCGCGCGAACTTTACATCCGAATTGCTCTCGTCTTCACACCATGTAAGATTGTGCTCGCGAGCATATTCAAGCAACTCCGCTCGAGTAACATTCAAAAAAGGACGGTATAGATGGATGTTGGCAGAATTGTCATGCTCGACCTGATCGGGCATCTCCCTTACTTCCTGAATCCCGCGGAGCCCGGCAAGCGTTGTCCCGCGTCTGAGTCTCATGTACATCGTTTCCGCCTGATCTCCCGCATGATGCGCCGTTACAATTATCTCGTTTGAGTTTGTCATTCCGGCCTCTGTGCCGGAATCACCATTGGTTGAGTCATCCAGAGCGGAGCCAAAGGCGTTCTTTATGTCATCCTCGCGCTCTTCATTGTCATTCTCGCGTAGGCGAGGATCCATACAGTTTTTTGTTGCACTTATAGACGCAATTTCCATCAGCGTTTTATATCTAGCATCCCTCGCATTTTCTTCAAGTGAACCATCTGCATTTTTCAGCGCTTCTCCATCTAGCTTCTTCAAGAAAAAAGGAACGTCGTGCGACTTTGCAAATTCTTCCACAAATTTTGCGTCTCTGTCTGCCGTTCCTTCGCGTAGCCCGTGATGTACATGCGCAATACCCAGCCATTCAATACCAAGCGCGGCGCTGTTCTCGATAAAATAATGCGCCAAGCAAATAGAATCCAAACCGCCCGAAACTGCAAGCAGCAGGCGCTTAAAACCATGATGGCGAATATTTTCAACTAAATTGAGCGACAAGTGGTGAAAACCTCGGCATCAAATCTAAAAAATAGATCAACGCTTCGTGGCTCTGCGTCGTTCAGGTTTTCGAATTTCTTGCTTTGTTGAATCTTGCTTCGAATCGGTTTTCATTTCTACGAATATTTGTGGCAGACGGTCGTTGCATTTGGTTTCTACGTCTGCAGAGTCGTTGAACGGAATTAAGGTAAGTCCAAGATTGACGATTTCCTTGGCGTTAGGGACTTCATCATCGAAATTTGTCGCGTTCCCGAGTTCCAGTGAACGAATCGTTTTCTTTTTGAAGTCGAGAATATTGATACCGAATGTATATCCATCCAATACAAAGCTAAATGTGTATTCCTTGCGATATTTCTCTGCCAATTTTTTGAGTTGAAGCAATGTTGCTTTTTTCTCATGTGGCAATGGTTCCCACCGGCAGATATTCCGTGGCGTAGCTTGTACGGATTGTGTGTCGCTGCTTGCCGAATCTTCAAAAAAAAATGTTACACCGGTGCACATTCTATATTGCTTGCAATAAATAATTGAATCTTCACTGGAATCGGTCAAGTGCTTTCCTCGCACAGAGACGGTGTAATGGTCGTTGCCCCATGCGTCGGCATAGTCGAGTTTCACCTCGTAATCAAAATTTGCATTGCTAAGACTGTCCGGCAAATCTTTGTCGTTGATATAGCCAAAAGGCTCCCTGAGTTCGTAATACTCAAAAGTAGTGAGCAATGCAAGGGAACTGGGGAGAATTAAAATTGCAGCGAGACAAAGGATTGCTTTTTTGTTGCTAAAATGATAGCTGACAGCGATTGACGCTGCGTACAAAATCGCAAGTGCACTAAAAATTATGAAAATGTAGATAAATGTAAAGGAACAGAAAATCAGCAAATAGCATAATACGATTGACGGAATTGCTGTTAAAATGATTTTCAGTTTCTTTTTGTCATTTCTGAATATTGCTGTAAAAATCAACGCCAAAAGGCTCGGCAAAAAAATGCAGAGCCCATAAATGTTTATATCTGAAATGACTAATTTGAAAGTTTCGTACATGCTTTTATAAAAGAATTATAGTCTTAATTCTTGGCGTACTGGCTCAACAATTGCTTTGTTTCTTCTGTCGGGAGCCCTTTTGTACATTCGTAGAATTCGTTGTTGTTATCGATTTTGAATCCTTCTACGGGACCTTCTTCGTAGTAGAATTGCTCATCGCTTTTGTCGCGGTCGCTCAGCAGAAATTCTGCACTTTCTTCTTTGCACAATTTCTCGTTGATGAATCCCAATCTTTGTGTGTTTGTGCAAGTCTTTCCATTGCTAGACATTGTTGTAATGTAGTTCATTCCTGATGCATCAAATTTAGGAGCAGAGACAACTTCAAAGAGTTGGTTGCCGATAGAGAATGATTGCTTTAATAATTCTTTGGGTTCCTTTGTTATCGTTTTTTCAACAAGCAGTTGCTTGATGATAGCGTCGCCAATATCATAACCAAAATTGCGATCCAAAATGGCTCCGATGTTGATATCATTTTGTTCTAAATTGTCCGTATCAACGGTCGTTGTGATATAAACGGAGTCTTTGGTAATCTTCATGGTTCTTGCGATTCCGCTCATACCACCAATGAATTTTGAACACTTGATATCAGTTTCTCCGAGTTGTCTTTTGCAACCGGTGACTTTCCACGTTCCGTAAATATCATTGTGGTCATTGCTCAGCGACAACGTTTCATAGTTACGGTATAAGTCAAGAAACTCTTGTTCGTCCGGATTGTCTGAAACTTGCTTTTCGGCTGGCCCCATCCAAAGCGAATCACCGACAATTTTGTAAGAACCCGGATCCAATGATTCTGGATATTCTTCCCAAGCAAACGTTTTTGTATCGGGGTGGTAATTGCAAACGTATGTTCCTTGGTAAACACGTCCCGTTGTTTCATCGTACTTAATCGGGATGACATAAGTGTATCCTTCACCGAAATCAACATTTGTTTGAGCTGATGGATTTGTATTTTGTGTATTGTTGAGACCCGATGTCGGATTGTCATCGCTACAAGCAACGAACATGAACATGCCAAATAAAACTGCGTAAGCCTTTTTCATATTAGAACCCTTCTTTATTTAACGATAATATATTAAATTTGTCTATTAAGGAGGCTGTCATGGCTAAAAATAAAGATAAAGTGTTCAGCAAGGTTGCTGAAACCGCCAAAGAAAGCGATATGATGCGCACGCTCCGCATAGACGGCTCCCAGAACGGAGCCACGCTACGGACAAAGGTTGTCCGAGACAAGACAAAGTATAACAGAAACGTTAAACATAAAAAGTCCTTCGCTGATGCGTGGGACTTCCCTTTTATAGGGCCTATAATCAAAAAAGGATGTTTAAATTCAACCCGGCAGAGGCCCCGAGAAGGTCTACTGTTGGTGTCAAGATGACTTTTGCTCCATCTGTTTCATTTTTCAGCTCGGAGCGCCTGCGTTTGTAGATTTCGTAGGCGTTTTCGTACGAGGCGCGTTTGCTGTTTTCGCCAGTGCTGGTAATGATGGTGTAAATGCTTCGGATGAGTCCGAATGTTCCGATAGCAGTGAAAGCAATGCCGCCGATTTGAAGCAATTGCCTGTGCGTCTCGGCGTATGAATTTTCTTTTGTCTGGTCCTTGTCTCTAAAGGCGATGACTGTTGCGAATACTCCAAATCCGGTGATGACTCCGCTAGCTATGCCTATGGTTGTGGCGTTTCGGATTGCGTCATTTTCATTTTTGATCAAGTTCTCGTAGTACCCGTCAAAATCGACTTGCGTGAGTGCTGCGTATTGTTCTGCATAAACAGAATCTTTTTGAAAATATGACGGGCGAGAATCGTTTGCGGGGGCGGCATGAGCTAAGCTAAATACAGTTGCGATAAGCAATAATGCGAAAATTCGTTGGATCATATTTCCTCCTCGAATAAAATACAAAAACAGACCGCTTGTTTGCGGTCTGCCTTGTAAAGTTTGTTCGCGATTCGAAGATTCCCGCCTCCGCGGGAATGACGATGAGTTAAACTGCTTCTGCAGCCTTCTTCAATGCTTCTGCCTTGTCGGTCTTTTCCCACGTGAAGCGTGCGCCCGTGCGGCCAAAGTGACCAAGAGCGGCTGTTGCTACATAACCTGGCTTGCGGAGGTCGAGCATCTTTTCGATGCCAGCCGGGGAAAGGTCGAAGTTCTGAGCGACAATTTCTTCAATCTTGCGGTCGTCGATCTTGCCGGTGCCGAACGTATTCACGAGCACGGAAACCGGCTTGGAGTAACCGATAGCGTAAGCGAGCTGGACTTCGCAACGGTAGGCGAGACCTGCTGCCACGATGTTCTTTGCCACGTAGCGAGCGGCGTATGCTGCGCTGCGGTCGACCTTGGAAGGGTCCTTACCGCTGAATGCGCCACCACCATGACGGCCCATGCCACCGTAGGTGTCGACGATAATCTTACGGCCTGTGAGACCGCAGTCGCCGTGCGGACCGCCGACAACGAACTTTCCGGTCGGGTTCACGAGGTAACGGGTCTTCTTGTCCAAAAGCTTTGCCGGAATCACCTTCTTGATGAGCTTTTCGATGATTTCCTTTTCAATCTGGGAATGCTTGAGTTCCTTGCCGTTCACCTTTTCGTCGTGCTGGGTGGAGATAACGACGGTGTCCACGCGGACCGGCTTGTCGTTTTCGTCGTATTCGACGGTGACCTGGGACTTGGCATCCGGGCGGAGCCACTTGATCTTGCCCTTTTCGCGGAGGTTCTGGATTTCTTCCATGAGCTTGTGAGCGAGGCTAATCGGGAGCGGCATGAGTTCCTTGGTTTCCTTGACAGCGTAACCGAACATCATACCTTGGTCGCCAGCACCCTGCTTGTCGTCTTCCTTACCGTCGGCAGCCTTGGCGTCAACGCCCTGGGCGATATCCGGGGACTGCTTATCCAAAGCAACGAGCACAGCGCATCCCTTGTAATCGAACTGGAGATCCGGGTTCACGTAACCGATATTCTTGATTGTATTGCGGGCGACTTCCTGGAAATCGACATTTGCCTTTGTGGTGATTTCGCCGGAAATGACGACGAGGCCTGTGTTTACGAGCGTTTCGCAAGCCACGCGGCTCTTCGGGTCTTGTGCAAGGCAAGCGTCGAGGATGGAGTCAGAAATTTGGTCGGCAACCTTGTCCGGGTGGCCTTTAGAAACGGATTCAGAAGTAAAAAGATAATGTGCCATTAAGGGCTCCTATAATAATTCTTTGTTTTATCTATGCATAAATTTAACTAAACGCATAGATTGTGTCAACGAGCAAATACTCCAAATGGCTTTTTTTCAATCAAAAATGGGGGTACATGTTGTAAATTAAAATTATGTATTTATATTTCCTATTACTAACGATAACAAGTTGGATGGTGGAAAGTTAATTCTGGTATGGTACCGGGATGTTTTTGACTAACAAGGAGTGAATATGGATTTGCCTTTTATGACCGCATGGCTTGATGACCTGCTCGACCCGAAATCCTTTAATGATTATTGTGTCAATGGTCTTTGCGTCGAAGCGAACGACAAAGTGACCAAAATCGTAACGGGCGTGAGTTTGCGTGACCAGTTGATTGATGCCGCGATTGCCGAAAAGGCCGATTGCATTATTGTACACCATCCGAATGGCTTTTGGAAAGGCGAAAGCCAACTTCCTGTTGGAAAATTTGGTGAACGTCTCCGTAAACTTATGAATAATGGCGTTTCTGTGTTCGGATTCCATTTGCCGCTTGATGCGCATCGTGAAATCGGAAACAACGCCGTTATCGCTAAGAACCTGGGTTTAAATCCGGTCCATGAATTTGCATACGATGGCGGCATGAGGGGAATTGGCGTGATTGCAGAATGGAACACTCCTGCAACGCGAGAAGAATTCCTGGACTGCTTGGATACCGCTTTTGAACACGGTGTTCAGAACAAATTCTTCTTCGGCCCCGAACAGATTAAGCGCGTGGCCATTTGTAGTGGCGGATGCAGTGCCGCAAATGTCAAGGAAGCGATGGAGATGAACTGCGATGCTTATGTTACGGGTAGCCTCAAGGAGGACATTCCTATTTTGTGCGAAGAAAATGGGATTAACCTCGTTTCTTGCGGGCATCACAGAACTGAAATCTTTGGCGTTAGTGCGCTTGCTGCAAAAATCCAGGCCGAATTGAATATCCCTTCTAAATTTGTAGACTTTGACAATCCGATTTAGTTCCCCTTTAGAATATTTTATTGTAAACGAAAAAAAGGGGAAAAAGGGTCTGTTTAGCGTCAATTTATTGCATAAAGAGGGTTTGTAATAAAAAAATAGGGATAAATCCTTTGAAATTTTTGTGCCATTTATTTACATTATCCCTTGATGAATTTCGTTAAGGCGTCCATACACTTCCAGAAGTCGTCACGGGCTCTGACCGTGAAGGTGCCTTCGTTTGTTTTTCGTGGTTCGATCTTTGTTCGAATCGTAGTCGTTATTGGCTTTATTCTTTTCTTGGTGCAAATCCTCTCGACCTCCGTCTATGATGGCGTCTTGAAACATGCCTTTGCAAGCCGTCAAAAGCTAAACAAGGAACTTACGCAAATTCAGAATACCGTGGATTACATTTCTGGCATGTCGAAGGATTTTTTCAAAGCTGAAGAAATGCTCCACGCAAAGCTCGGTCTCCCGCTGCCGGACGAAGCTTCCCGTAAACTCTCGACGGGTGGTCATATCGAACCGCAAGTCCAACTTTTGCGCAATAGTTCGCCCGTATTTGAACGTACCGCTCAAATGCACGAAGATGTTTGGCGCATTTTTGGTCAAATCCAGAATAATGAAGAATCTTTTAACTCTCTGACTAAGTACATTGACCAGAGTCGCTCCGTTTTACGCTATATTCCTTCGATTTCGCCGACGACAGGCCGTTATGCCTCAGCCTTTGGACCGCGTATCCATCCGGTAACGGGTGAAGTTGGCAAGATGCACCAGGGCATCGATATCGGGAATGACCGCTGGACTCCGATTTACGCTCCGGCGGATGGCGTTGTTGAAATTTCCCAGCTGAGTTCCTCTTTTGGAAATTTTGTAGTCCTGAATCATGGCAATGGCTTAAAGACCCGTTATGGGCACATGCAGATGTCGGCCGTGACTCCGGGACAGTTTGTACATCGTTATCAAATTCTTGGCTATATGGGCAATACTGGACGTTCTGTTGGTCCGCACCTCCACTATGAGGTTTGGAGAAACGGTGTCCCGGTGAACCCTCTTCCTTATATTCTCCCTAACGACTATGAAGTCGACTAATTCTCGCTAGCGTATTTACGCTTGGTGGGCGCCCAGGGGAGGGTGTCGTGAATAAATGTGGTGTTTTGCCAGTCGTAGTGTGCGGCTTGGCTTTTTGTGCATCGGCATTTTCGTGTCCGATGTTTGTGGAATTTTTTCCGGATCCTAAAAATGTGTCTGACCAGGAGGGTGAGTATGTCGAAATTCGGCTAGATGAATTTCGGGCGGAATCGCTTTTTGTGCGGTTTGAATCCAAAGAAATTTTGGCGTTCGAATGGCCGGTGGCTGAGCGCTTGGTGCTTGTGCATGATTCTGCGCAGTGTCCGCTGCAAAAGAATGCGGCGTGCGGTCTGCTCGGGAAGGTCTCGCTTCCGAATTCGAGGGAGTCCGTCTGGAAGGTTTGGTCTGGAGCCTGCATGGATTCTGTGACGGTTCCGCAGCCGAAAGCGGGCAAGGCTATTCAACGCGTGGGGCTCACGGATGAGTGGGTGTTTGTCGCGGGGACTTTTGCCGTGGGCGATCCGGATTACGAGCTTGGCGTGGATGCTGACTCGATTATGGCGGAACTGAGTGAGTTGGGCAAACAAAGACGATTGTTACAGATGACGGAGATTCATCATTGCCCGGAAGAGCCGATGCCGGAATGGGTGGAACTCTATAATGCGAGCGGAGTTGCGCTCCCGTTGCAGGAGTTCCGTTTTTGTGAACGTGGGGGTGCTCTGGGCAAGATGGGCGATTCTATTCAGCCGTACCAAACCGTGCTGGTGAGTAAGGATACGACTGCGTTGCGAGAGGCGCTCGGAATTTCTGAAATTCGAATGATTCAAGTGGCTTTGGGTTATTTGAATAACGTTGATGGTTCTTTGCGATTGTGTTTCCGCAATGAGGTCGTGGACAGTGCTTATTGGAACAAGGCTACTGTTGTATGCCCGTTAGGCTTCAATCCGTTGACGGGACGGCGCGAGTTTACGCCGGGGTATCAGAAAAAGTTGGGGACGAGTTCATCGGGAAATACGGCCGGTAATGTGTCGGGCAATGTGAAAAATTTATCAGAAAATGCGAAAATTGCGCCGCTTACGTACAAACTTTCATCGCGTGTTGTTTCGAAAAAAGGAACTGCGCTTCGCGTGCGCATTGAGTCTGAACATGATGTAACGCTTGCGCTTTTGGATTCAGCGGGGCGACGTGTTTGGAAGTCTGTTGTATCCGCAAATTCGAACGAATGGGTGAAGGTGCCTGTGCAGGAATATCTTGGAATTGGTGTTGGATATGTTGCTTTGTCTGTGGGGGAGTACGAGGATGTGGTCGGTATTCTTGTTCGTCCGTAGGCTTGCTGTGAGACCGTTGTTTTTGATTGTTGCATGGTTCAGTTTTGCGGTTTCATGCAATGCCTCGGAGGGGCATGCTTCGTTTGCGTCTCCTTTGGCTGGAGGACTTTCGCCTGTCGGACTTGGCGGTTATCATTCGACTCCAGCGCGGTATGCTGATCCATCGTACGGTGTTTCGTATTACTGGATGAATGAAGTCGATGAATCTTCGTGGAATTTGTCGCTTGAATTTGGTAACGATGCTTACCGCGTGGGCGCTTTTGTTGCTTACTTATCGATGGATTCACTCTACCGGAATTTGTATTCGGATTTCTCGTATGCACGTCCGTGGAATCGCTTTGTGTTTGGCGCAAGCTATGGGCTTGATATGGAATGGGTTCCTGGCGGAGATTTTTGGGCGCGTCACCGGTTCAAATGGGCGCTCGACTATCAATGGCGCGACATTCACTTGGCGGGGATGCTGAGCGGTTTTATGGATGAGGGTGTTTCGCCTATGTTGGGCGTTCATTGGATTTCAGATGAGGCGATTGCTGCTTTTGCGGAATGTGATTTCAATTATTTGTACGTGGGTGCGAGTTTTCGTTGGAAATTTGTAGAAATTAGCACTTCGTATCGGTTTCCGGACTTTGCTGTGGCTATTCAATGTTTGTTTAGTAGTGCGCGTTATGGAGTCTCGTATGCGCATGGGTTTAAACACAATTCAATAGCATGGAATGGCGTTCATGTTACGCGCTGGATTCGAGATGAAAGGAGGAAAATTAACTAACTTTAACATATGAAAAAAGTTGTCCTCTTATTGATCGCTTTGTCTGTATTTTGTGTGGCGAAACCTGCAAAAAAGCAGCCTAAATCAAGCGCTGAAAACGCTGTACAAACAGAAGCTGTTGTAAAGGACGAAACTCCGGTAGTCGAGGAAAATGCAACTTCGACGGAAGAATCGGCTGAGGCAAAGACAGATGCTTCTGAAGATTCTTTAATTGAAGATTCCGCTCTGACTTTTTACATCCATCCGTTTAACTTTATGGTTCCGTATTCTCATTTTTGGGGCGGGATCAATGTCCCGAATGGATTTACGGATTATCCGCTGTACTATTTAACGGTTGAGTGGAAATTGATGAAGAAAATTTCACTTATTTCTACGCCGCATTATGTTCGAGTGGACCGAAAAAGAAAAAGTGATCGATACAAAATTCATGATATTGGGTTGCAGGAAAGTTTTCGCTTGTATGGCGTTGGTGGCAAACGTTGGCGCTATTTCCAAGCAGGTTTTGTATTAGACCATTTGCATATTCATTCGAATCGCGATGGCGGCTTTGACGGCTGGCTTTACGGTTTTATGCTCAATGGTGGCGTCAAGAAGGTCTTGAACGGTGGGGAAGGTTTCTTGGGTCACTTTGCTGTGTTCTTGGATGCTGGATTTGGCTACATGTGGACAAGTGATTTTGATGCAGACCGCAAGAATAGCTTCTTTAAGATGGATAAAGGTTTAGTTATTGACGTGAACGCGGCGATCGGGTTCCAGATCTAATAGGGATTAGCGGAGCCCCCGGCATGGAGGTCTGGGGACTGTATAAACGAAAAGCGCTTCTCATTGAGAAGCGCTTTTTCGCGGGATAGACGAGGCTTGAACTCGCAACCTCCGGCGTGACAGGCCGGTGCTCTAACCAAAATTGAGCTACCACCCCAAATCGTTTCCGATTCTTCGGTAGTGGACGATAACGGATTCGAACCGCTGACATTCTGCTTGTAAGGCAGACGCTCTGAACCAGCTGAGCTAATCGTCCAAATTATTACTTGTTTTCATCCTTGCCGTTGAAGAGAATTCCTAGAGGAATTATCACAACGTAAGCAATCGTCAAGATAATCGGTGCAACCGAGAGACTTATTGGATTATCTGCGGGACCTGTGCCCAAGCAAATAAATCCGATAATCAGTAGTAAAATGCCAATAGCTATAAGAACAAGATTCTTTTTATTTAACATTTTCTACAACCTCAAGATTACGTGCCAAATATACAAATATTCAGGTTCTTGTCAACCGAAAATGCATGTTTTTCGCAAAAAAATTGAAAAATTTTATGAAAGAGAGTTGATGGGTGAAAGATGACTTTACGATGTTGTGTGTAAGGGGGATTTTGGTGCTTGAACTCTCTACTCATTGGCTTTAGGATGACGTAGTGGAAAAGCGCGTAAGGAGTGCCCGACTTTGAGCTCGGGGCGACATATAAAAACGAAAAGACCTTCTCAGAGAGAAGGTCTTTTTCGCGGGATAGACGAGGCTTGAACTCGCAACCTCCGGCGTGACAGGCCGGTGCTCTAACCAAAATTGAGCTACCACCCCAGTGGTTTTTGTTTTGTTTGTTAGGTCTTTCAACCGAACGACCCAAATATAAAAAGATTAAATCTTATTGTCAAGGGTCATGTGTGAAAAAAGTGAATTTTTTTGATTTTTTCTTCAAAAAAAATGCCCGGTCGAGCCGGGTTTGAAAACTTATTATCTCTGTCCTGGGTATTTTACGCGTGTATGGTACGTTCCGTCCAAACTATGCAGGAACGCTTCTTCGAGTTTTGAAAGTTCCTTTACGGACAAATTGCTTTCGTTAAACTGTCCGTCCATGAATTTGTCAAGAATCGTTTTGTGGATCATGGACTCAAGTGCTTCAGAAGATGTATCCGCCATAGAACGGCTTGTCGCTTCGATAACATCGGCTAGCATAAGAATGGCTGTTTCCATGCTTTGCGGGCGCGGTCCCTTGTAACGGAAATCTTCTTCTTTGACTTCCTTACCTGTTTCCTTGGCAAGTTCTTTAGCCTTGTGATGGAAGTATTGGATGAGCGTTGTGCCGTGATGTTCCTGAATGCCTGTTGTGACAAGTTCCGGAATCTTGTATTCCTTTGCAAGCAGAATGCCCTGTGACACGTGTCCTGTAAGAATCTTGACGGACTGGTACGGGTCGAGGTTGTTATGCGGGTTTACGCCTTGTTTCTGGTTCTCGGTGAAGTATTCCGGGCGCATTGTTTTACCAAGGTCGTGGTAAAGTGCCATCACGCGCACAAGTAGCGAGTTCGCACCAATGCTTTCGGCAACGCTTTCGGCGAGGTTTGAAACTTGGATGCTGTGGTGGAATGTACCAGGAGCGAGCTCCGAAATACGCTTAAGAGCGGGCCTGTTGAAGTCGGACATTTCCATGAGCGTAAGGACCGTCGTGATGCTGAATACTTTCTCGACAACGTGAATCAAAAGCACGGAGGCAACTGCGGTAAAGATGATGATGTTTGCGCTTACGGCAATGAGAGTCTGGTAGAATGTCACGAAGTTGAATCGGTTGCGGAGGAGAAGCATGATGCTTACAGATGCTGCTGCTGCGACTACGCCGGCAATCATACTCCAGGCAAACTGGACACGATAGCGCATGCGGAAAAGCGGGGCTATTACAGCGATGTTTACGACCAAGCTTGTCAGCGTTGCTGCAAGATCGTATCCGTTCAAAATTCCGTAGAATCCAGCGGAGAATGTTGCAAATGCAAGTCCCATGCGGGCGTCGTAGAGCACAACAGCAATCACTGGAGTAAATGTAATCGGGTACAGCCACATGAAGTCAATCGCATCGGGAAGGATGCTATCTGGCCTGTTGAGCATTCCCGAAAGGTTATGGATAATCCAGAAGGCTAGGAGTTGCAATACGGTCAAGAACACAAGGCTCCACAACTGGCGCGGTGTTTTGAACATGGTACGCGTCGGCGTGTAGAGGCAGAACATGATAAGGAGTGTGATGATGATGACAAAGACGAGCACGTTGCCGTATGGAGCCGTGAGCATCTTCGAGTTTTCTTCGTTCTGTTGGGCTTGCTGGAGGGCGTCGATTTTTTCCAGGATTTCCTTGGTGATTGGCGCGCCCTGTGCGACGATTTCCATGCCGCGCGGCACCATGCCCTTGATGAGTGTCACTTTGTTGCTGGCGTCGAGTTTGCGAGCTTCGGTATCTTTTTCGAGGTAGAATACGTTCGGACTTGTAAAGACGTAAAGAGCTTCATAGAAGGCGCTCTGCAAGCCCTGTTCCTTGGAAAACGAACTTTGTAATTGGCCAAATGCTTCGTCGATGCGGCGCTGCATGGGCTGAATTTCGTTAATGTCGAGCGAGCTTTCTTCGTTATCCTTGATGAGTGAAATGTTGGGCTTGTTGTAGATTAAATTTTTGATTTGCTTAATGTTGTAGCTGTTGCAGAATAGCGTTACTTCTGTTTCTGTCTTTGCAAGGAGCGTGTTAGACACACCTTTCTGCATCATCTGGTAGAATACAGACATCAGGGAATCGCGTGCGATGGCGTTTGTGCTGAGCGGCTTGATGGCTGTAATTGAAAGGCGTTGCTTTAGTTGGTCGTAAATGCGGGAGGCTTCCTGGATTTTTTCCTGCATGGAGGCGCTCCCGTCATCCTTGCTGGAGCTAATCACAGATTGCATCTTGCCATACTGTTCCAGTTTCTTGAGGTACTGTTCCAGTTCGTGCAACAGACGTGACGTTTCGTCGGCGTTGAATTCGAAAATAGCATTCACCTTCTCGGCGGCGCGAGCCTTTTCGTTCTGGATTTCTTGTTCGGTCTTTGGAACCTCGAAATTGAACGGGGCGACAATCGTTCTTGTGCTCAACTGACCCAAATGCGGGCGTTCGGCGCGGAGTGCAATGTTCTTGTCGGGAAACAGGATAATAGCAATCAGGATTAAAATAACCCAGCCGATAAACAGATGAATTTTTTTCTCTTTCTTATTCATTTAACACTCTTACTTTTTATGCTCGTTCTGTTCGTAAGCTAGTAAAATGTCTTTGACTAAATGATGACGAAGGACGTCGGTAGCATCAAATTCGACTTCGGCAATTCCTCGGATTCCCTTGAGAATTTTCATAGCGTGTTCTAGGCCGGAAACTTGTCCTTTGGCAAGGTCTATCTGGCTTGTATCGCCGGTGATAATCGCCTTACTGTGGGGGCCGAGGCGGGTGAGGAACATCTTCATCTGGGCTGTTGTCGTATTTTGAGCTTCGTCCAAGATTATAAACGCGCGTTTCAGGGTACGTCCACGCATGTAGGCGAGCGGAGCAACTTCAATTGCGCCAGTTTCTTCGTAACGGCGCAACTTTTCAGTCGATAACAGTTCGGAGAGGCTGTCGTGGATCGGGCGCAAGTAGGGCGCAATTTTTTCTTTGAGGTCTCCAGGCAAAAATCCGAGCGATTCCCCGGCTTCGACGGCGGGGCGTACAAGGCAGATGCGTTCGGCTTCGCCGCGTTCGAGACTTGCAACGGCAAGCGTTACGGCGAGGAATGTTTTACCTGTACCGGCAGGTCCTTTCGCAAAGATGATGTCGTTTGTTTCGACCGCCTTGACCAGTTCTGCCTGTGCGTGTGTTTTGGCAGAGACACTAACTCCGAATCGATTCCTGAAAATCGGGCTGTCGGGAACTGGTTCGGCAAAGGGATCTTCCTTGGGACCGAGCATACGTTCGAGTTGGGCCGCATCTAAAATCTCGCCGTTGCGGGCGGCGATTTTGAGTTGATCCAGGATTGCAAGTAGGCCTGACATGTCGGCTCCGTCGCGGGGGACTATATCAAGCCCCGGTAGACGAGTGCGTATTTCAACGCAAAAACGGCTCTCCAGTAACCGGAAAACCGTTTCACGTTCGCCTGAAATAACTCGTTTCAGGTTGTCAGACAGTGAGTAATGCCTTATACTACTCTGCATCTGTAGAAGGTTGCTGAATCGGGAGACCGAGCTTGGTCCTTGCTTCGAAGATTTCCTTGCGGAGCTTGTGGTTGTCTTCGTTGGCTGCAGAAGCTTCTTCTTGAGTCTTCTTCAGAGTCGATTCGTTGATGACTTCCTTGGGCGGTTCTTTCTTCACCGGTGCGGCCGGCTTAGCAGCTTCGGACTGGTTGTCGTTGTAGCCCGTATAAGAAGAGGATTCAGAGGAGGACTCGTTGCTTCCCGTATAGCTACCTGTATCGCTGCTCGAGTTAGAAGAACCTGCACAAGCCGTGAACATTGCTACAGAAAGGGATGCGAGAACTAATTTCCATTTTTTAAGAGACATTATTTAAGCTCCATTCTAGTCTTTGATGGCTAAAATATATATAGTTGTGGCAGAAAAAATGTTAAAAAAGGTAAAAATTGAGTATGCAATCACGAAAAACCGATGCTCAGACCTATTCTCAGGTCTTTTTATCGTCTAAAAACTATGATTCCAAGAAAATTTATGCGAAAAGACGCTTGTCTTTGATGAAAAAACTGGATTCGTTTTGTGTTTTTGCGGGAATGCCCGTTGAACCGGGGGGCGAGGAAGCCTTTGTTCAAACATGGACGCGCTTTGTGCAAGACCCGGCTTTTTTGTACATGACCGGTGTGAACCAGGCGGGCTGCTATTTGGTTTTGGACCCGCGAAAGAATCGCTCGACGCTTTTTGTGCCTAAGAAGGACCCGTTCAAGGAGTTCTGGAATGGCAAACGTCTTGGTTTTGTGGATGGCGAAAAAGAGGTGACTCGGTTGACCGGAGTTGACGAGGTTCGACCGGCTGAGGATGTGTGGGCGTTTGTAGAAATGCTCGCCGCAGAATATGGCCGCGGGAAAACGGCTGTGGACCATGCTTTCGCTTTCTTTTACGAAAAGTTCAAGGGCGACCACAACGAAAAACTTATGCTCAAAATGAAAAGCGTGCTCCGTCAGTTTAAGATGAAGGTGAAGAGCTGTGCAAGTTTGCATTTTGAGGACCGCTTGGTGCTGGAACCGGAACGCATTGGCGATGCCCGCGTGGCGCAAAAGATTACAGATGATGCTTTTCGTGCGCTTTTGCCTGTGATGAAAAATTTCAAGACCGAGCGCGATGCCGCGCTGTTCCTCAATTACGAAATGCAGCGTAACAGCGATGGGGACCTTGCTTTCCCGACAATCGCTGCTGGCGGCAAGAACGCTTGTTGCTTGCACTACGTGAAAAACGACGAAGTGCTCCGCGATGGCGAAATGATTCTCTTTGACTTTGGTGTGCGGTTCGGCACTTTGCATAGCGACATTTCGCGCACCATCCCCGTCAATGGTAAGTTTGACCCGCTTCAAAAAATGTTGTACGAAATCGTGCTGGAGTCTGCGAAGGTGTATCAGCGCGTGGTGCGCCCGGGCGTTTCACTGAAAGAAATTGGCATGATTTGCTGGGAATTTATAATGATGGAGCTGGATCGTCGCCTTGTAAAGGGGGCGAAGGGGAGCTTTAAGTTGCTGTACGAAAAGAGGCCGCATGGGGTGAGCCACTTTATCGGGGAACATATCCACGAAGGTGACCCGGGTTCCCGTTCTTTGGATGTGGTGCTCAAGCCGGGGATGCTCATCTCTTGCGAGCCGGGACTTTACGGAGATTTTACCGCGACAATTGATGGCAAGTGTTACCGCGAAAGCATCGGAATCCGCATCGAAGATGATTTACTTGTTACAAAAAGCGGATTTGAAAATATTTCGGAACATATTCCGCGTACAGTCGAGGATATCGAGGCTCTGATGAGGTGATTTTTCTATCTTTGGGCTATATAACATTTTGCAAAAAATAATGAGGATTTTGTAAATGTGGAAAGTTAAAGGTTCAATAAGATTCTTCTTATCTATCCTTGCTACAGCTTTTGTTCAGGCGGGCGTGTTTATATACGCTCAAAAGATTCTCTCCGGATCGTTCTTTGCGCAAAACGGTCTCATCTGGCAGAGCTTCATGCTCCAAATCTTCTTCCTGGCACCATACGTTTTAATGGTGTTCTTCGCCGGGTTCTTCACCAATAAGTTCTCGAAGAACAAGGTGATGGCGTGGTCGTCACTCATGATGACGCTATTTGTGATAGCGCAGTCGGTCTTGGTGACGGTCGATTGCCCGCGAGTTGCATTCTGGCTCTCGATAGGCCTGAGTTGCGGTTTTGCAATACACAGTGCGGCGAAGTACGCGATTGTCAAGGAAATGTTTGGAGTGCGTCGCTTGAGCTACGCAAACGCTTTCCTCCAAATTTTCAGCATTAGTGGTATCATCGCGGCGTCTTGGCTTGCGATTGTCGGCGTGAACCTCATTAACCTCGACCAGCTTGTTTCTTACGAAGCTGTGCGTCGCATTACGGAAAAGTCCGTTGTGATTCCGTGGATTCTTACCGCAGTGAGCGTGCTCGGTACGGTGGCGAACTTCATGATTCCTCGCGTGAAGTACCAAGACCCGAACGTGAGCCTCGATAAGGTCAAGCGCCACTTGAGTCTCGGATTCCGCGTGCCGACACTCCGCGCTTCTATTATCGCTCTTTCGATGTTCTGGGCTTTGGCTCAGGTGTTTGTTCTCGTGTATCAGGACGTTTCCGGTTCTTCGACCGTGGACATGATGCAGAATTACATGTCGTTTGCTATTGTCGGCCTTATGATTGGAACGATTGTGGCGGCGCACTTCTCCAAGGACTTTATTGAATCCGGCTTTGTACCGCTTGGTATGTTCGGCGCATCGGTGTGCATGTTCCTTGTGCCGTTCCTTGTTCATCCTTTTGCACTCGTTGTGCTTTACTCCATGACAGGTTTCTTTGGCGGTCTCATTCTCGTGCCGGTCAATGCGCTTTTGCAGTATAATACGCGCCCGAACAATTCCGGTTCCGTGATTGCTCTTTCGAATTTGATTCAGGCCGTTGTGCTTGTGGTGTTCCTATTCGTGTTTACGATGTTGGTCCGCTCGACGGATATTCGTCCGCAGAACTACTTTATTGGCCTCGCTGTTATTTCAGTCGGTGTGTTTATCTGGTCGATTTACAACTTGCCGCAGGCAATGCTTAGAACGCTCCTCCGCTTTGTGTTTAGCCGTTATAGAATCCGAGTTTTGAATGTGCAGAATATCCCGAGTGAAGGACCTATTCTCCTTGTGGGTAACCACCACAGCTTTATTGACTGGGCGATGGTACAGATGGCTTCTCCGCGCCCGCTTTGCATCGCAAGCAACAAGGACCATTTCGACAAGTGGTACTTGCGTGCAGTGCTTAAGCGTTTGGGCATGATCCGTATTGATAACCGCAACCCGAAAATTGCGATGGACAAAATCCATGAAGCGCTCCTCGCAGGCAAGGCTGTCGTGATTTTCCCGTCGGGCGAAGTGTCCAAGTCGCCGCATGTGGAACCATTTACGATTGATTATTCATCTGCGGTCGATGGAACAAAGGCTCAGGTTATTCCGTTCTACATTCAAGGCTTGTGGGGCAGTAACTACAGCTATAGCTCTTCGAACATGTTCGGTGCTTCGGCTGAACGTTCTGTGACTGTTGCCTTTGGTGAAGCTCTCCCGGCCAATACGCCTCCGAATGAAATTCGCGCCATTATTCGCCGCATTTCTATTGATGCTTGGAACTACGCGGTGTCATTTGTACACCCGATTGCCGATAGCTGGATCCGCACTTACAAGAAGTATGTGAAGAACGGACCTGCAATTTATAGCCCGGATGGGGCTCATTTCTCGGGTTACAAGCTGATGGGCGCTGTGATGGCGTTCCGTGGCTACCTTAAGAAAACGCTTGGCAAGCAGGAACAAAATGTGGGCATTATGCTCCCGCCGAGCCCTGCTGGCGTGATTGTGAACCTCGCTCTTTGGGCTCTCGGCAAGACGAACGTTAACTTGAACTACACGTCTTCTGTCGATAACGTGAAGTTCTGCTGCGACCGTGCTGAATGCTCGACGGTGATTACGAGCCGCATGTTTATCCAAAAGTTGAAAGGCCGCGGTAGCGATTATTCTCAGGTGGCTTCGGACAAGGTTCGTTTGCTCTACGCCGAAGACATGATGAAGGAAATTCCGAAGGCAAAGATTGCTGCATTCCTCGTGCTTTGCATCTTGATGCCGAGCTGGCTGATCCGCTTTATTTTTGTGAAACGCCGTTCTTTGGACGACAATGCTTGCATCGTGTTCAGCTCTGGTTCCGAAGGTACGCCGAAGGGTGTGGAACTTACGCAGCGCAATTTGATGGGTAACATCCAACAGCTCGCTTGCATTTTGAACGTGAGCCGTGGTGATGTGATGCTTTCGGAACTCCCGCTGTTCCATAGCTTTGGCCTTACGGTGACAACACTTTTGAACCTCACGGAAGGTTGCCCGATTGTCGCAGTGGCAGACCCGACCGACGTGAAGACCATGTCTCGCGTTTGTGCGGAATTCCAGGTGTCGTTCCTCATTGCTACGCCGACGTTCCTCCGCGCATTTACGGTGAGCCGCTACGTGCATCCGTTGATGTTCAAGTCGGTGCGTATCATTATCGCTGGTGCCGAAGCTCTCCGTCCGGAACTTGCAACGGCGTTCCGTCTTAAGTTCGGTAAGGAAATTTACGAAGGCTACGGCTGTACTGAAACCGCTCCTGTAGCTTCTGTCAATACCGAAAATACGTTGTTCGATGACTATACCACCATGCAGGTGAACAATAAGCCGGGAACCGTGGGCCCAGCTCTTCCGGGTACGCAGTTCTTGATTGTGGATCCTGAAACGAACGAAACGTTGCCGACTGGTGAGGCTGGCATGATTCTCATTGGTGGTTGCCAGGTGATGAAGGGCTACCTCAAGGATGAAGACCGCACGAAGAGCGTAATTGTGCTGAAGGATGGCGTTCGCTATTACCGCACGGGCGACAAGGGCTACCTCGACGAAGACGGCTTCCTTACGATTGTGGACCGTTACAGCCGCTTTGCAAAGCTCGGTGGCGAAATGATTAGCCTCGGTGCTGTCGAAAAGAAAATTCAGGATACGCCGGTATTGCAAGGTTGCGACTACGTGGTCACCGCAATCCCAGATGCCACGAAGGGCGAAAAGATTGTGCTCTTGTACCAGGGCGAAAAGGATCCGAAGGAAGTGCTTTCGGAACTGCGCGCTAGCGGTATGCCGCCTTTGATGCTCCCGTCTGCCGCGTTCAACGTCGATGTGATGCCGAAGCTTGGTTCTGGAAAGGCCGACTTTGTCACCGCAAAGAAAATGGCTAAGGAACTCGTCGAAAAGAAATAAGCCCGGTTCTTAGAGCCTTTGAGCGTTGAGCTTTGAGTAGGAACGACAAAATCGCTCCTACTTTTTTCATATATTGTCTGATATGGCTACGGAACAAAAGAATCTCGGTTTTACCCCGGTGCGGACTATCCGCCTGATTTCAACGCTCATTGCTCTTTTCGGAATGTTTGTCTTTGCGGTAGAGCGCATGCTGACGAAAGTTTGCGTTATGGCAAAAGACGGCGTGCAGATGGGGCTTAACCGTTATTCGAACTCGTTTACGGGGCGCTTTGCGGCTTCGAATTTTTCGGATGACAAAAATCTTTTGGATGTTCTTCGACAGGCAAAAGAGATGCTGCCCGCTGCAGAAAACGCTCTCCTTGTTTTGTTCATTATAAGCCTTGTTCTTTTTATCGTTGCGGCGTTTGGACTTGCGTTTCCAAAACAGTTCAGCCATGTGCTGATCGCTTTAAAACTCCTCAAGTGGCAAAATGTCGCCGTAGATGGCATCGAAAATGCTGCCGCATCAAATGGTTGCGCTTGTGGCGAAAGTGCTTCGAAAAAGCTCAAGGAGTATTGCGGAAAGGCGATGGCGCTTGCCAAGAAAATCCAGCCGAAGTACTGGATTTTTATCGGGTGCTCGTTTGTATTTGTGCTGGTGCTTGTGTTTGGCGTGCGTGGATGCTCGGCCGGTAGCGTTTTTGGCGGCACGCAAAATGTTACCGATGACTTGACAGAACAGACTTTGTTCTACATCGGTGCGCAAAAGTCTTATTTTGCAAAGAATCAGGCCATCGGTGGCCCAAAATCGCTTCAGATGCCGGATTCCTTGACGACGGATAACTTTACATATCGTGTGACGGGGAGTCGTTTTACGGCAACTTTGAATAAAAAAGTCAAGGATTGCCCTGCCGGAAGCAAGTGGTCGGTCAGTTCTTCGACAAAGGGGTTCTTTACAGTGGACTTGGTGCTTTATCGCCAAGTTCCGAAAGACTCCAATTGCACCTTCATAGCCCCCGATTTCAAGAACATCGGCAGGAAATAGTTGGCAAAATAATTACATCTGTTGTTGCCCGTCCTTTAGCTCGTAAAAAAGAATATATTCATTAGAGTTGGGTTAACTTTAATGGGTGTGATATGAAATTTTTTCCGCAGATGATCTGTGTCGCTGCTGTTGCTGCGTTTGCTGATGTGACATGGGTTCCGCAATGTGAAAGCAACGGCTTTTCGCTAATCAAGTCTTCTGAACATTTCGAGGTTTGCAAAAAGCCAAAGACCGATGACGGGCAAGCGAATAATGTTTCGATTGCGGATGCGGATGCCGATGGCGTGCTCAAGTCGCTTGAAAAAGTTTACTCGTTTTACATTGATTCGCTGGGCTGGATGTTGCCTTTCCCGAAGAGTCCTAATCAAAAACTAAAAAGCAATATTTATGTGTATGACAATTCCGTGATGGGCGCGCTTTATGGCGGTCAGGATTTTGTGAAGGACCTGAATGGTGAATATGGGCCGGGCATGTGGATCGGTGTCGGGTCGCTTAAGGATTATTGGGGAACGTCGCACGAATTTGCTCATGGCTTGCAGGGCGTTGCAGGCTGGCTTGGCAACAATAGTCATGCGGGGTGGATGGCTGAATCACACGCGAATTGGATGGCTCACCAGTACAATCCGAATGATGCGCATTGCTCGGAATACTTGATAAATTTCCCGTATCTGTATTATGGCTCGACCCGTGACCGCTATTGCAACTGGCAATTTTTGGAACATTTAAAAGAAGAATTTGGCGGCGGCAACAAGGGGGCGCACGAAGTCAACCGCATTTGGATGGAATCGATTCGCGATGGTGAGGACGGTCGCATGGAACAGACTCCGTTTACGGCGATGATGATGGTTTACGGCTGGACCTTGGATTCGTTGAACGAGCAATTTGGCAAACTCGCGATGAAGAATGCAACGGTGGAATATGCACCCGCCAAAAAGACTTTGTACAAAAAGTCCTGGGGCGATTATGAGTTTAGTACTCGTCGTGATGCATCGTGGGGCGATAACTACCGCAGGCATTCGCGTGTGACCATGCTGAATAAAATGAAATGCGAGAATGGGGGCGGTGCTGAAAGTTCGGATGCGAATGTCGCAGGAGTCGGTGACTGCCCGAACCGTTATATTTCGCCGAGCTATTGGGCTCCGCAGCGCTTCGGCTACAACTTGGTGCGCATTTATCCAGAGAAAGCGGGGAAGGTGACTGTCAAGTTCCGCGGAATCGTGCAAGAAAAGCCTACCGTAAGCGGTTACAATTGCTTTGGCGACAATACGGACCATTATAAGGGCAAAACTTATAACTGGTGCAATTATGCGCCGGATAAATTGCCGAATCCAGCTTCGGGCTGGACGGTTGGACTGGTCGCGGAAGGTGCTGATGGCACGCCACGTTACAGCGAAATGAAGCATGGTACAGGCTTCAATCTCGAAATCGAGACGATGAATAGCGATAAGGCTTTGTGGCTTGCAGTGACGGCGACACCGACCGAAATGCAGACGATTTTGTGGGATCAATTCTATTACAGCATTTATCGCTATCCGTACATGATAGAGGTTGTAAACGGCGCGCCCGAAGGCTACAATAAGGATTTTTGGAAGCCAGCAGGTCTTAACGGAATGAGTGCTTCAGTATATTCGCAACATGCAAATGGCGGTGGTTGGGTTTACAACAAGGCGAACGTGGCTGCCTCCGCTTATGTTGGGCCGAATGCTGTCGTGAACGGCGGTACGGTCTCTGGCAACGCCCGAATCGAAGATTTCGCCGTTGTTAACGGCGGCACCATCGGCGATAACGCCGTGGTGCGCGGGCGCGCTCTTGTAACAGCTGGAAGCATCAGCGGTGATGCAATTCTCGAAGACGATGCGTGGCTTGTGAGTGGAACGATTGGCGGAAAAGCAAAGGTCGGTGCGCTTTCGATTATCGTGAACAGCACCGTGACGGACAATGCGCAAGTCTACGGCGTGATGTGGGCTGTTAGCGGCAAAAAGTTAAGCGGAACTGCGCAATTGCGTGGCGACCTTGAAAACAACTTTGATAAGGAAATTACGAAAGGCGTGTTCTACGGCATGGTCAATACCGATATGCTCTCCAATGCGAACTTTGGCGCAAACCTCACGATACCTCCAACGGATGCAACAGCAAGTATCGAAAACGCCAAGTGGTATGCAATTGATGAAGATTCGACGCAAACGGAACCTGGGCCAACTTATATTTCTCGTGGGGGCGTTTTGCTTCCGCAGAATTTTGCAAATGACGAATTCGATATCTTTGATTTGAACGGTAAGCATCTAGGTCGTTTAAAAAATGTAGTTCAAGAGAAAAATGCTTTGCGTAATGCGCTCCTTGTGGCTGGTTTTAATGCGGGTGCATACCTTGTTCGTGGCAAAACGTCTTATCGAATGATTCGTGTAAATATGCGATAATTAGTGCGAAAGAACGCAAAATACCATTGTCTTTTTGGCAATAAAATAAATTCAAGAAACCTCAAAAAGAGGCTTCTTTTTGTTTATTATAATATTGATGGGTTGTAAAATTTGATTGGAGTAAAAATGCTAAAAAAATTGTTGATGTCTCTCGCTGTGCTTGGTGTAGCTAGTTTTGCCCAAGACCCGAACTTGCATATTTATCTGGCTTATGGGCAGTCTAATATGTCGGGGCAAGGTTCAGTTACCGATGCAGACCGTCAAACAAATCCGCGTTTTTTGGTTTTACGTGCCGGAAATCATTCGAATCAGAAGGTGGGCGAGTTTTATCCGGCGGCGCCTCCGATGGGGCATAGTCAATCCAAGATGGGCATTGTCGATTTCTTTGGCCGCAAAATGATTAAGGAACTTCCGGATAGCATTACCGTTGCTGTTGCGAACGTGGCCATTGGCGGGCAGAGTATAGACCTTTTTGATAAAGAGAAAAATGCAGCCTATGTGCAAAATGCCAAAAATAAAAATGATACTTGGTGGATCCAATATTTGAATGAATATGGCGGTGATGTCCACAAGCGCATTGTAGAAATGGGCAAAATCGCAAAGCAAAAAGGAGTCATCAAGGGATTCCTCTTCCATCAGGGCGAGGCGGATTATCAGATGAAAGATTGGCCGCAGCGTGTGAAAAAAGTCTATGATCAGTTTATTGAAGAATTGGAACTTGATCCCGAAAAAACGCCTATCTTGATTGGCGAATTGGCGCCAACAGGTGATTTGGGCTGGCGAAACGATGCTGTAAAAGAGGCTGCGGATTTAATTCCCAATGGTCATTTGATTTCGGCTCAAGGCTGCCCGGCATTAAAGGAAGCAAGTTACACGTTGCATTTTACTCGTGATGGCTATCAGACTTTTGGCGAACGCTATGCCGAAAAAATGCTGGAAATATTGAAGTCGCAGGAACCGGTGCCGGATACTTCGAAGAAGGATTCTGTTGCGACGGATTCTTCGAAAACGGATACGTCAAAAGTTGTACCTTCTGATTCGACTGACCGAGATTCTACGGCGCAGGATAGCACGAATGCGATTCGCTATATGCCAAGAATGACCTCTGTAGAAACGACTTCTCCAAAACTTTATTATAACTCTCGTGAACAAACGTTATTTGTACGCTTCAAGAAGAACGGTCGTGAACACCGTTATCGCGTGAGCGGCCGAGAAAAATAATTTTTTGATATAGTTAAAAAGACGCTGTTTGCAGAAATGTGAACAGCGCACAACATTACCATTCGAATGAACGATGCTGATATAGCAGGAATGAAAGCAAAAACCTCGGGTTTAACCCGAGGCTTTTAAACTTTTTTCGTCATTCCGCTCTTGATGCGGAATCCCAGTATTCATTAGAAATTTCAGCTCGGAGGCCGGAATGACGTTTCGCTCGTCGCTCTCGCGACTTTTCGTCACCCTCGCGTAGGCGAGGGTCTGCGCAATTAGCCCTGTACCTGCGGGAGCTTAGCGAGGCTCTTAGCGATGTCTTCATCGGTTGGGATGTAGTCGCTCATTTCGCCGTCGTTGAACTTCTGGTATGCAACCATGTCGAAGTAACCCGTGCCGGTGAGGCCGAACACGATGTTCTTGGCCTGACCAGATTCCTTGCACTTGAGAGCTTCGTCAATCGTAGCGCGGATAGCGTGGCTAGATTCCGGAGCTGGGAGGATACCTTCGGTCTGGGCGAAGAGCTTTGCTGCTTCGAACACCTTGGTCTGTTCCACAGACGTTGCACGCATCAGGCCCTGATCGTAGAGTTCAGAGAGGATGCTGCTCATGCCGTGGTAGCGGAGGCCACCAGCGTGGTTTGCAGACGGGATGAAGCTAGAACCGAGCGTGTACATCTTGGCGAGCGGGCAGACCTTACCGGTATCGCAGAAGTCGTAAGCGTACTTACCGCGAGTGAAGCTCGGGCAGCTTGCCGGTTCCACAGCGAGAATATCGTAGTCGGCTTCGCCACGGAGCTTTTCGCCGACGAACGGGCTCACGAGACCACCGAGGTTAGAACCACCGCCAGCGCAACCGATGATGAGGTCGGCCTTCACGCCGAGCTTGTCGAGAGCGGCCTTCGTTTCGAGACCAATCACGGACTGGTGGAGGAGCACCTGGTTCAACACAGAACCGAGAACGTAGCGGTAACCCGGCTGCTTCACTGCGGCTTCCACAGCTTCAGAGATTGCGCAACCAAGGCTTCCCGTTGTGCCCGGGAATTCTTCGTTAATCTTCTTACCGATGTCGGTCGTCATGGACGGGGACGGAGTCACCTTGGCACCGTAGGTGCGCATGACTTCGCGGCGGAACGGCTTCTGTTCGTAAGAAACCTTCACCATGTAAACTTGGCAGTCAATGCCGAAGAATGCAGAAGCCATGGAAAGAGCGGTGCCCCACTGGCCTGCACCCGTTTCGGTTGTCACGCCCTTGAGGCCCTGCTTCTTGGCGTAGTAAGCCTGAGCGATAGCGGAGTTGAGCTTGTGAGAACCCGAAGTGTTGTTGCCTTCGAACTTGTAGTAGATGTGTGCCGGAGTGCCGAGAGCCTGTTCGAGGAAGTATGCACGAACGAGCGGAGACGGGCGATACATCTTGTAGAATGTGAGAATGTCTTCAGGAATAGGAATGTACGGCGTATCGTTGTCGAGTTCCTGCTTGATGAGTTCGTCGCAGAAAACCGGCTGGAGGTCTTCAAACGTGACCGGCTTGCCGGTACCCGGGTTCAGAAGCGGGGCAGGCTTCTTCTTCATGTCGGCACGGACGTTGTACCATGCCTTCGGGAGTTCATCTTCGTGGAGATAAGTCTTGACTTGACCGTCGAGTTTGAGCGAGTTTCTCATCGTAAATCCTTTTTGTTTTGTGGCCAAAATATATTAAAACCATATTGCGATGACAACAGAATCTTCTGAAATTAATTGAAACATAAATTGCAAAACGAGGATAATTTGAGTAACTTTAGCTTGATTCATTTGGAACCTGTTATCTATGCGACTTTGGCTAATCACTTGTCCTGATAATTTTGCTGCAGAATACGACGATATCGAAGAGATGTTTCGTCGAGGTTTGACTCGCTTGATTCTCGACAAGCGTGGGCGAGGGGGTAATTCCCGAGCAATGGCAGATGATTACGAGCGTTGGCTTTTGAGCCTGCCGATGGATTTGCGCGACCGCATTTGGGTGCGCGGTACTCCCGATGTGGCGGAGCAACTCGACGTGCGTGGTTGTGTGTGCGAAGCGGAAAGTTTTATGGGCGAGGTTCCCGAAAGCTGGAAGCGTGTGAATTGCGTGGCTTTTTGCCGCAGTCCCGAGCAAGTCGAAAAACTTCCCGATTGGATGGCGGGCGCTCTTGTGGGCCCGATTATGCAGCCGCAATCAGCGCTTGAAGTTGTTGAAACTCTTGGAACGTCTTTGAATATAAATGCAAAGACTCCTGTAATTTTATGGGGTGGGGTGGATACCGATACGATCGAAGAGTTCAAGAAAATGTCACCTGCTGGCGTGGCTGCTCTTGGCGGCATCTGGAACTATGCCGACCCCGTCAATGCATTTATTAAATTGAACAGAGCTATTTCTGGTTTTTAGCGAACCACAAACATTCCGTTGCGCGGTTTGCCTTTGAGCCTGTTGCCCAGCAAATCGAAGTAGACCGGATTGCGATTCACGCGCAAGTCTTTGCGGTTTTCGCGCATAGCGCGGTCAATGCTTACTGGTGGCTGTTCTACGTACGGATGGTCCGGATCATCGACGACTATCTTAATCTTTGCGATGCTCTTGCAACCCGTCTCGTTCGTGTAAGTTACAGTGTAGTAGCCGCTCTTGGTTCCGTCCAAGTTCTTGAGAGTGTTTTCGCGAGTGGTGGACTTGAATCCGTCCGGACCATCCCAGCTCCAAATCTTGCCGTCCCATGGATGCGGGCCTAATTGCACTGTTGCGCCTTTCGCGACTCTCAAATCAGTCGTTTCGTTCCAACCGCCATCGTCAACTTTCACGTATGGGATAATCTTTGTTGCGCTGCACGGACCGACCACCTTTTTGCCATCGCAAACTCCGATAGAATCAGGAATGTCAATCACTCGCGGCTCAAAGTCTGGCGTGGGGAATGCCTTCATGAGAGATGCTGTTTCTTGTGCTGTAATTGGGAGAATCGTTCCGTGACGGGGCGTAAATGCGCCGCTCGTCTTTGTGTCTTGCACGAACTTGAACGTTTCGAGGTCCGAACTGCTGGTAAATTGATAATGTCCGTTCATGTAGCAGTCGTACATCAGCATCCAAGAATTCTGGTTGATGAGCTTGAATACGCCTGCGCCTTCAACGGCTTCTGTCGTCTGCTGAAGAGCCTTGCTCTGTTTGGTCCAGGTTGGCGCTTTTGTGCCGTTTGCCGTTGTCAAAGATTGCGCTTTCACCTTGCATATGCCGCCATCGCCTTCGTTCTTGTAAAATGCGTGGTAGTACTTGTCTACTGGGTTATAGACGATATCCATGTCGATGGTCGATTTGCCGCGGTCAAAGAAGTGGATGGGGTCGCCTTCGAGGTCGGTAAAATCTTCGTTCGCGTAATTGAAGAACACTTGGTCGTATGGAATGGAACCGTCGTCGGTCAAAAGCGAATAGTAAACGAGCGGCCTGCCTTTGCTCCCGTCCTTGTTCTCGTAATTTTCGTCCCAGATGGTTTCGGGTGCCCAAACACGTGTCACGTTTGCAAAATTCTTGCCCTTGTACTTGTCCGGGAAATGCACTGTGGCATGCTTCCAGTTGATGAGATCGCGCGATCTCATGAGCACCATGCCGCGGTTGCTCGACCAGCCTTCGGCACTTTTCATGTCGGTATTCACCATGTAGAACCAACCGTCCGGAGCGCGTAAAACGTGCGGGTCGCGAAGCCCCTTCTTGATACTTACTGTATCGGCTGCAACCACGCGTTTCCCGTTGTTCATGGCTGTGAAGTTGTAACCATCGTTACTCAAAGCGTAATAGATATTTTCGTCGTTGTTCGCCGGGAAATACGCAAAGAGGTAATTGGAGTAAGGTTCAAAGCCGTGAATGGAAACCTTGTTCGCTACATCCTGTTTCTTTTGTTTCAAGTTATCGTGCACGGTTGCCGTGAGTGTGACTTCCTTGTTTTCGCCAACAAACCTACCATTGATGTGCCCATCATGACCTAAAAACAGTGTGTCGCTGCTTACCCAGGTAATCGGGAAGGTTTCTCCACCTAACTTTATGGTATCAGGGAGGGTAAGGTCGGTATACAGGTCGTTGACTATGTTGCCAAGGCTCACGCTATCGACTGCACGCCAAAAAGGAGCTACATCTACTTGGGCTTGCGCTAGATATGCAAAAAATGCGCTTGTAATGATTGATTTCTTTGTCCAACCCAAATTTTTTTCCATGAAAAACTCCATTTTTATAGAAATAATATAACTTCACTCATGATAAAAGTCACTAAACCCGTGAAAGGAACTTTTGAAAAATAATCCATAGCCTAAAATAAGTCTATTTTATGTTCTATGGTGTAATAAAAAGAGTTGTATGATAGGGGCTTTAGAACGTATATTATGAGTATGGAACGTTCCCGTTTGAAAATTTTAGTTGTTGATGACACCAAGACCAATATTGATGTCTTAGAGGGTATTTTATCTAAGGATTATGATGTCTGTGTTGCTCTCAATGGAAAAAAAGCGATTGAACTCACAGAGAAGATTAAACCCGATTTAATCCTGCTCGATGTGATGATGCCTGAAATGGATGGCTATGAAACATTGAGGATTATGCGCGAAAAGAATATCTTGCAAGGTATTCCCGTTATTTTCTTGACCGCAAAGGCCGATAGCAAAAGTGAACAGATTGGTTTAGACCTAGGTGCCGTCGATTATATCACTAAGCCGTTTAACCCCGCGCTTGTGACACTCCGTATTAAAAACCAGCTCCAGCTCAAGCAACAGCGCGACCATTTGCATGAACTTGTGGATGAAAAGACGGCTGACTTGCGTAAGACGCTCAAGGTCATGCTTACAAGTCTTGGTTCTTTGGCGGAATACCGCGACCCCGAGACGGGCGAACATATCAAGCGTACTCAAATTATCGTACAGCGCATTGCCGAAGAACTCCGCAAAAATCCAAAGTTTGCGGAGACTATTACACCGGAATATATTGAAAATCTCGCTACGGCTGCTCCGCTCCATGACATTGGGAAGGTCGGCATTCACGACCGCATTTTGCGCAAGCCGGGAACCTTGACGCAAGACGAACGAGAAGTCATGATGCAGCACCCGCAAATGGGGTATGACGTTCTTCAGGAAGCAACCAAGGAATTGCATGATAGCCCGATGGTGCGCATTGCGGCCGAAATGGCTCTTGGCCACCATGAATACTGGAATGGCGAAGGTTATCCGAACCACAAGCAAAAAGATGATATTCCAATTGGGGCAAGAATCATGGCTGTAGCCGACGTTTATGATGCGCTTGTGTCAAAACGTCCGTACAAGGATCCATATCCGCACAGTGTTGCTGTAAGTGAAATTATCAAAGCCCGTGGAACGCAATTTGATCCCGATGTCGTTGATGCCTTTTTGGCTATCCAAGATCAGTTGCCTTTAATCTACGAACAGTTCAAGGATTCTTCTTCCTCCGAGGAATGTAAGGGTTGACGTCCAGTCCGATAAATGAAAAAAAACGTCATTTAAGTTGGCGTATTTCGCTTGTTTACACGATTCCGATGCTCGTGTTCACCATCGTGATGGTGATTGTTTTTTCGAGTTATCTAAAGTCGACTCTCATTACATCTTCATATAGTTCATCTGAATCTAAGTTTCAAGATAAGACGATTCAGGATCTTGAATTGTTCTTCAGTAAGTTCGAAAAACAGTTCAAGACTCTTCCGCAAATTCTCCAGCATTCCAAGGAATCGGAAATCAAGAAAGTTCTAAAGAAACATATGCAGTCGTCTCCATACGTTGTCGATGCTTACTATGGCAACCTGAACGGCAAGTATATTTCGGCAAAGGACTTTAAGCTGGAAGATGGTAAAAAGGAATTCCGTATCAGTACGTGGTATCTGGAAGCTTCGAGGCACAAGGGCCTTGCCATTACAGGGCCAGAAATAAATGCGAAAGCGAAAAAACGCGTGCTGACGTATTCGTATCCGCTTTGGGATAAGAATCAAACTTTTTTGGGGGCGGTCGCCGAAGATATTGATTTGCAAAAAGTCCGTCAGTTGATGGGGGAGTTTGCAAAAGTGGAAGGCGGCATCACGATGCTTGTGAGCTCCGAAAACGATAGCTTGTTTACGTATTTCCCGTATGAAACGAGCTTGCATAAAATTGTGGTTGATACCGTAGCGGATCTATTACATCTTGTACAAGAAGATATTCAATTTGATAGCCTCTCATTTGAAAATGTAACGCGTTTTGAAAAGACCGATGTTGAAAACCGTAAATTGATATTTATGGTGATGCCGTTGAAAAACGTACCGTTTTACGTTGTTCATGTCGTGCAGAAAAATAAGGTCGTTGCAAAAGTCCAGGAAAACCTAAATGCGATTATCTTTGTTGTTGCGCTAGTTGTTTTGGCGCTAATCTTTTTGACTTGGTTGATTGTCAGATTCCTTTTTAAGTTCTTTATACAGAAAGATTTGAATGAGAGTGTCAGCTCCAGTACTATGTTCGAAACTCTTTTAGGGAGTGATAATTTTAGGATTGTCCTTACAAACGATACGTTTGATATCCTCCATGCGAGTGCCTACATTTCCGAATTCTTCAACAATGGTAATGATATTCGTGGCGAAATTCTCTGGAAATTCTTCCGCTCGGAACAGTTTAAAAAATTTGTCTATAAAGTATCTAAAGGCGGCAAGATGCACGCTAGCGAAAGGCAAATTATTATTCCTGTCAGAAGTTGCACGGGCGAAGATGCTTGGTGGAAGGTTATTTTCCAGTTCCTTGTCGAAGATGATGGCTCGATTCGCTATTTGTTCCTCATTTCCGATGAAACGAGTGGTATTCAGAAGGATACGATTCTCGATACGATTATGCTATCGGCGGGCAATTCGATTCTCGTGATTTTTGACAAGAATCGCAAAGTCATGTACATGTCCAAGCAATTGGCGGATTATTTAACTGTAGATTGGAAGGACGTGATTGGGCAACCGCTTGGAAATTTGTCTAAGTGCGGCATGTCCGAAGATGTTGTCGAAGCGCTCAAAAAGACGTTTGATGAACAGGGCGTATGGAAAGACACATTTATGCTCCAGACGCTCAAGACGCATACGGATACTTGGTTCCGCGGCGAAGCCTGCACTCTCAAAGTTCAGGAATCGGTTGTGGGCTACATGCTTTCGATGATTGATATTTCGGAAGTTGTGGCAGCCCGTGAAATTGCAGAACATGCAACGCAGGCCAAGAGCGAGTTTCTTGCCAACATGAGTCATGAAATTCGTACGCCGATGAACGCTATTATCGGTATGGCACACTTGATTCAAGAAACGCAACTTGATGAACGTCAGAACGGATTTGTCGAACGCATAAGCCATGCAGCGACATCTTTGCTTGGTATTATAAACAACATTCTTGATTTTTCAAAGATAGAAGCGAATAAGCAGGATCTTGAAATTACGCAACTTGTTTTGCAAGACATTATTGACGAAGTCGCTGCCCTTGCCGAAGTTCGTATTGCTGGGCGTCCTATTGAATTGATTGTCGATGTCGACCCCGAAATTCCTGAAATATTAATGGGCGACCCGCTGCGTCTTTCACAAATTTTCACGAACTTGATTAATAATGCCACAAAATTTACTGAAAGCGGAAGCATTACATTAAGGATAAAGCAAGAACAGGTCATTGGAAACAACGTTAAGCTTGCGTTCAGCGTGATTGATACGGGTATCGGCATGACGAACGAACAGCTGCAGCATCTCTTCAATGCGTTTACGCAGGCGGATGGCTCTATTACCCGCAAATACGGCGGAACTGGGCTTGGACTTGTTATTTCTAAATCGCTTGTGGAACTCATGGGTGGCGAACTTCAAGTCGAAAGTGAATATGGTAAGGGATCCAGGTTCTACTTTACGATTATGCTTGCTAATGCTCCTCAAGCATCCGTGCCCAAATGGAAGTCCGTTAAGACATTTAGGAACAAGAATGTTTTGCTTGTGGATGATTGTGAACGGCTGCGTGATGTATTGAGACATTATTTGACCAAGTTGCGCTGTGTAGTTGAAGAAGCGGCCTCAGTTGACGAAGCTCTTGATTTAATTCAGGCTCACGAAGAAGCGGGGGAATCTCCGTACGATCTCTTTATTGTCGATTACCAGATGCCGATTGTAAATGGTTTTGATTTTGTGCAAGGCCTCCCGATTAGCATGAGAAAAATTCCAAAGATTCTCATGCACCCGATTCACTTTGACGAAAAGAATTATCACGTTGCAGAAGAAATCGGCTATAATAGTTGTGTGGCAAAACCGTTGCAGATAAGTTCTTTGCTTAGTGCGATGCAAGAAGCCTTTGAAGAAAAACTGACGTATCAAAAGGCTGTTAAAACTGAAAAGAACAAGATATTCTTCAAAGAGGCTAAAATTCTCCTCGTTGAAGATAATCAAATGAATCAGGAATTGGCGGTATCCCTTTTGAACAGCGTGGGCCTTGCTACGATGGTTGCTGCAAATGGTAAGATTGCGCTTGATTTGCTCAATAAAGATGCGTTTGACTTGGTGTTGATGGATATCCAGATGCCGGTGATGAACGGTCTTGATGCGACTAAAGCCATTCGTAACCGTTCCGATGAATATTTCAAGAATGTGCCGATTATTGCGATGAGTGCAAGGGCGTTCCAAAAAGATAAGGATGATTGCATTAGTGCCGGCATGAACTCCTATATTTCTAAGCCGATTGATCCGAAGTTACTTTATGCGGAACTTGCAAAATATTTGGTTGTTGCTGATAAAATGCCGGTTGCTCCAAGTGCGAGTGTGGCTCAAGCACAACCTGTTAGTACCGATGACAGCGTTGTGGCTTTGTTCCTGAAAGTCCGCAATTTCGATGCGGCCGCGGGACTTTATCATGCCAATGACAATAAGAATCTGTACTTCAAGATTATTCAAGGTTTTGTGCGAGATTATAGTGGCGAGGCGCAGAAACTCAAAAAAGCGTTTGAGAATGTTGATTTTGAAGAATCGATACGCTTAGTTCATACGATTAAGGGACTTTGCGGAACGATTGGTTCGTATCATGTACAAACGCTTGGTGTGATGCTTGAAAATTCGTTGCTCAAAAAAGAGCAGAATTATAGCGAGTTCCATGCTTTTGAAGGGGCTTTGGAAGAGCTTATTGATGACTTGAAAATTGTTATGCAGAATATTGCTTTGGAACAGTCTAATTCGGCTGTGGTTATCAAGCATATCGATCCGGAAGCTTCAAGCAAGCTTTCTCAAGCAATTGCAGACCTCAAGCCTGCTGTGGAATCTTGCTCGCTGACGGCTTGCAAGCGCATTCTTGAAACGCTCGAAGAAATTATGTTCTCACAGGAACAAGATACTCTATTGCAAAAATTGCATAATCAAATTGACGATTACGACTTCTCTGCCGCCGAAGAAACGCTTAAGCGCCTCGAAGAAACGCTTGTCTAATGTCATCCTGAGCGGAGGGCATAGCTCGGAGTCGAAGGATCTAAAGAATCATCGCGGCGACAAATGCAATGACGACAATCGTCACAACGATAATCCCGAAAGGGTTTGCGGTTTTCTTTTTTGCGTATGGGCTGTTCGGATCGTCGCCGAACTCATTCTCTACAATCTCGTCGTAGTCGGGAGTTTCGAGGTCGGAAAACTCCGCACCTTCTTTCCAGCCGGTGTTCTTGTCGCTGCCGCAGTGCGGGCAGAACGTGGCGTCATCCTTCAATTCACTGTGACAATGGGGACAGTACATGGTTATTTACTGAACCTATAACGGCCGAGAAGGTCGAAGTAGCGGGCCTTGGGGGAGATTTTAACAGGCTTGCGGGTTTTGCGGATGGATGTTGTATTTTCTTTGGTGTAGATGACAAAGATTTCATTAGAATCATCACCGTTTGATTGCACTATAGAGTAACCATTTTCATTGGGCTTGTATACAAAAGAAGATAATAGATTGCCCTCTTCATCGTATTGTTCACATTTAGTATCATCGTTTAAATTGGCTACAATGAATGTTTGCTTTGTTCTTGAAGAATCGGTGTTATAGTTGTATGTTTCTGTTTCTATAATCGAATCATTTTTTAAAAACATTTCAGAAAATGTAGGATCTGATCTTGTTACTTCTACACTAAAATAATTTGATGTAGTCCTTATTATTTGAGTATACTGGTAATCTCCCTTATAATATGTTTTTAGGTAAAATAATGATGTATCCTGTTTTTTATCTTCAGATACAATGTATTCATACCCATCATTCTTCAATACTGTTTCATTTGTATCTCTGTAAAATATCCAAAATGCAGACTCGTGATTTTCATTTTTAAAATCTGCACGAACTTTTTCAATAATTCCATTGTTATAGATATATTTTTGCCCTTTCCAGGAACTGCTTTGATTGTTTATATAAATAGAATCAACACGAATGTTGCTTTGAGGACTGAACATCCTTGATGATTGTGTGTAAAAAAATGATTCCGTGCATGTATTTGCTGAAGCAAATGTAGTCAGCATGAAAAAGGTAGCGAGGAATAAAATCTTGCTTTTGCACATTGAAAACACAAATAATCCTTTTCTTGTTTTTCTTAAATATAATTTTAAAAAGGAGATCCCCGATCAAGTCGGGGAAGACAAACAACAAAAAACACCCCGGAAAATCCGAGGTGTTTTTAAGCTTTTCGCTTTTTGAAAACAATTACAGCTTGTTGTTAGAACCAAGAACGTCAACGATCTTGTGTTCGTACATCTTCTGCATGTTTTCACGAGCCGGCTTGAGGTACTGGCGCGGGTCGAAGTGTTCCGGATGTTCGTCGAAATACTTACGGATAGCGGCAGTCATAGCGAGACGGCTGTCAGAGTCGATGTTGATCTTGCAGACAGCAGAGCGAGAAGCTTCGCGGAGCTGTTCTTCCGGAATACCGACTGCATCCGGGAGCTTACCACCGTGGGCGTTGATGGTGTCCACTTCGTCCTGCGGCACGGAAGAAGAACCGTGGAGAACGATCGGGAAGCCCGGGAGCTTCTTTTCGATGGCGTGGAGCACGTCGAATGCCAGGGGAGGCGGAACGAGCTTGCCAGTCTTCGGGTCGCGAGTGCACTGTTCCGGCTTGAACTTGTAAGCACCGTGGCTGGTACCGATGGAGATAGCGAGGGAGTCGCAGCCCGTACGGGTAGCGAAGTCGATCACTTCTTCCGGCTTGGTGTAGTGGGATTCTTCAGCCTGGACTTCGTCTTCCACACCGGCGAGCACGCCGAGTTCAGCTTCGACGGTCACGTCGTGCTGGTGAGCGTATTCAACAACCTTCTTGGTGAGGGCGATGTTGTCTTCGTACGGAAGAGCGGAACCGTCGATCATCACGGAAGAGAAACCGTTGTCGATGCAGTCCTTGCAGAGTTCGAAAGAGTCACCGTGGTCGAGGTGGAGCACGATCTGCGGATTGGCGCAGCCGAGTTCCTTGGCGTATTCAACAGCACCCTGAGCCATGTAGCGGAGGATGGTGCCGTTAGCGTAGTTACGAGCACCCTTAGAGACCTGCATGATCACCGGAGACTTCGTTTCAACGGCGGCCTGCACGATAGCCTGCATCTGTTCCATGGTGTTGAAGTTGAAAGCCGGGATAGCGTAGCCACCCTTAACAGCCTTAGCAAACATTTCCTTGGTGTTAACCAAGCCGAGTTCCTTGTAAGAAACTGCCATTTGTTTTACCTCTTGATTTGATTGGCGACTTGCGCCGCCGGTTTAAAAGTTACGGGCATAATTTAGCAAAAATTCGTCGCGTTGTCACGCGGAAAACTACTGCACCTTCTGCGTTCTGTCGGTAATGACCAAATCCACGCGGCGGTTCTTCTGGCGACCTTCCTTGGTGGAGTTGTCGGCGATCGGCATGGTCATGCCAAGGCCCTTTGCGGTGAGGCGCGTTTCGGCAATGCCCTGTTCCACGAGGAAGTTCATCACGTTTTCGGCGCGCTGCTGAGAAAGCATCATGTTGAATTCTTCGGATCCGGTGTTGTCGGTGTTACCTTCGATAGACACGTCGAATTGCTGGTAAACGGAAAGGATACCGGCGATCTTTGCAAGGCTCGTCATAAGGTCGGTCTTCAGGGTGGCGCGACCCACGTCAAACAAGATATCGGACATGGAAAGGATAATGCCACGAGCATCCTTGGTCACCTGAATCATCTGGGACTGGAGTGCGTTTAACTTGTCCATAGCTTCGTTCTTGCTTGCTTCGAGCTTGTCCTTCTGAGCCTTGATGGCTTGCTTTTCGGCTTCGAGGTCAGAGACCTTGCCACTGCGGGCTGCGCCAATCTGTTCCTGGATGGCTTCGATGGTGCGGTTTGTGGCTGCGCGCTTTTCCCAGTTTTCAGAAATGTGGTTTTGGATAGCTTGTGTTTCGCCTTGGAGCTTTACAATTTCAGCGTATTTCTGGCAGTTTTCGGCGAATGTCGGAATCAGCTTGGAATCGTCATCGTCGGCGTAAATGGTTTCGAGGGCGTGTAGTGTGCCATAGCCTTCGGCAAGCGTAAGCTTTGCTGCGTATGCGTTTGCGGGCAAGTTTGTCTTGGCGTTATCAAGGGCAAGGCGGCACTGGTCAACGGGAGTGACGGCGGGAGCTTCACCAGCAAAGCTCATGGAAGCGGCGAGTGCACCGAGAGTCAAAATCTTAATAGTCTTCATCTTAGCGGCTCCTTACTTCTTGGTTTCCTTGTCGAGAATGCTCTGGTACAAAACCTTACGTTCTTCGTCGGCGCGGAGAGATTCTTCGAGTTTCTGGTCTTCGATTTTAGCCTTTTCGTTTTCAGATTTGGCTATGGCGAGTCGCATTTCGAGTTCGCTCTGTTCTGCAAGTGCTTGTGCTTCTTCGGTTTTGCCATCTTCCTTCAGGGCTCTGGCTTGTTCCAACTTGGAATTTGCGCTAGAAGTGATGCTTGCATCCAGTTTGCTATCGGCGGCAAGTGTACGCGTTGCTTCTGCTTGTCCAAGGGTACGGTTGATTCCGCTTTGGCTACCTGAACAGCCTGTGAGGGCCGCAAGAGCGATTGTTAAAGAACATGCGAATATTTTAGCCTTCATTGGGGCTTCTCCTGTTTTTGATATTCCGCGCTAAAATTACATTTTGGTTTATTAAAAAGTTCTTTCAATCACTCAAAAACTTTTTTTACTTGCGTATATATATGGAATAGTGTAAATTAAATTTGTGTATAGGAAGAGGTTCTATGGATATCTTTGTAAGAAACTCACTCTTTTCAGGACTTTTTTCCTTCCTTGTGTCGGGAGCTTTTGCCGGCAACATCGAGTATCACCTGAATAAATCTGCAAATCCGACTGCTGACGAACTCGAAGCTTATGCGCTTATCGAGGCTGCTATGGATTCGGCGGTTTTCTTGTACAACAAGTATTCGGACCTTTCTAAGCATATCGAAGTTTATTACAGCACGGGCGTTCCTACCGCAGAGGCGAGTAGCAATGGGGATCTCCGTTTTGGCAAAGACCGCACCTATATGTTTGTAGGGACTGCTATGCACGAGATGGCGCATACGCTTGGCATGGGAACAACCTCGGCTTACCAGTCGATGATGAGCGGGGGTGTGTTCAAGGGCGAAAAAGCTCAAGCCGTGCTCAAGGGAATTGATGGCACTGATGCTGTGCTCAAAGGTGATAGTCAGCATTTTTGGCCGTACGGACTCAATTACCGTAGTGAAGTCAAGTCCGAACAGGACCTTATCAATCACGTGAAAATCGTGAACGCCATGTACCAGGACATTTTCAAGGAAGCGTTCTACAAGAATGTGAAGCTCAAGTCGGCCGTTGGGCCTGACTTTAAATGCATGGGGATGACTTCAGATAATGCTTTGCAGCTGATGGCTTGCGATAATAAGGCTACGGAAATCAAGCTGTATTCTGTTGGCGAAAATCCGGTGGCGTATCGAGTTGAATTTGGAAAGCGTGTGCTCGACGTGCCGAATGAATCGACTGCAGCTGGGGTAACGTTAGGCACTTATTATTGGAATGGTGGTAATCATCAGAAGTTTGTTTTGGAAGGCGCTCCGGTAAACATGGTGAACGCTTTTTACCTGAAAAATCTCAAGAGTTCTTTGTATCTCGAAGCGAAGGATGACAAGGTTGTCCAGAATCCTAAAGAGAATAATGACGCTTTTGTATGGCAAATGGTTGAATTGAAAGATTCAACGGAAAAGCCTGTGTCGATCACAAAGCGCAAGATGCAAAACAAGGAAATGAACGAATCCATGCCATCGCGATTGTTCGATGCTTTAGGACGTGCCGCCGGGCAAATCCGCCGCGGTTTCTCGTCGAGAATTTTGAAGCGCGAGTAAATGAAATCGAAAAAAGCCGACCCCGTCCCCGTTTCGAGGATTATATCCACTAAGCAGCAAAGCTGCAAGTGGTTATTAAGAACAAGTCCGGGGTGACAATAAAGGCATGTCATGCCGGACTCCGTTCCGGCATCAGCATAATGCAAAAAAGACCGCCGGAGTAGCGGTCTTTTTTGAAGTCTTTATTTCGAGATTAGAATGCGTCTGCTGCTGCATCGCTTGCTTCAGCAACTGCTTCTGCAGTCGGAGCGACTTCTGCTACAGATGCCTTTACAGCATCTTCAGTCACGTCGTTAACGCCTTTTTCAACCATCGTAAGCTTATGTTCCTTGAAACGGTTCATAGCAATCGTGGTGGGCTTCTGCGTGAGCTGGATGTAACCCTGCTTGGACTGATTGTTAATGAAGCGGGCTTCGTGAGCCATCATAACGACAGCACGGAAAACCGAGCCTTGACATTCTTCACTAGCATAAATATCATCAAGATAAACTCTTTGAGACTCAGCCATTAGGTACCTCGAAAAATTTTAGAAGAGGGAGAGGGATTCGAACCCTCGTTACCGTAAGGTAAACACGCTTTCCAAGCGTGCGCCTTCAACCACTCGGCCATCCCTCCATTAGGATGTGCGCCAATTATAACTTTTTATTTTTCGTTTGTCAAGGGATATGGGCCTAAAAATCAAAAAAAAAGTGAATTTTTTTGATTTTTTTGTGGTTAAAAACTTAGACGTCATCCTCCGAAGGAGGAACCATAATTCTTGTATAAGCACTTGTATTAAGAAAATTATGGATCCTCGTGTGCGAGGATGACACTGCCAACTAAGCTTTACCGACTAAAGCTTGCTCAGCTCGTCCCACACGACTTGCATCAAGGGTTCCAACGTCTTGGGCGTGAAATCGAACTTGATGTTTGCCGTAGCGAAAAGTTCCGGTAACGGACGGCTGCTGCCCAGGCTTTCGGCCTTGAACAAGTCGTCAATTGCCTTTTGCGGATCCTTCTTGAAGTTTGCCCACACTTGCAAAGCGCCAATCTGTGCGATGCCGTATTCAATGTAATAGAATGGGCATTCGAACAGGTGCAACTGCTTTTGCCAAAGGTTTCTGCGCACTGCTTCAAGACCGCTGTAATCCACACCGGCATCGTAGCGGTCCATGATTTCGCTCCAGATATCGCTGCGGTCTTCGGCGGTATGTTCCGGGAAGTTGTACAGTCGATGCTGGAAACTGTCGATGCTTGCGACCCACGGGAATAGCCAAATCACGTCGGCGAGCTCGCCTTCGGTGCTGCGGACAATTGCTTCGTGGTCGTTGCCGTAGAATGGCTTCAAGTTCGACATGCCGATGAGTTCCATGCTCATGCTCGCAACTTCGGCAAATTCAGCCGGCACATCGCGGTAAGCGAAAATCGGCTGGTTCGCAAGTGCAAACTGATGGAACGAATGTCCGGATTCATGCAACAGCGTGTAGATGTCGCGGTCCGTATTGGCGGAATTCATGAAAATGAAGGGGAGGCGACTTTCGTCAAAACCGATCTGGTAACCGCCGGGAGCTTTCCCTAAACGGCTATCCGGGTCGATTAACTTTTTCGCCTGCATTTCGCGCGCCCACTTGCCTGCTTGCGGGTGGATGCTTTCAAAAATGCTGTCAACTTTTTCGATGAGTTCGTCACCGCTCTGGTACGGCTTGAGTGGCGGCCTGCTCAGCGGGTCAACGTCCAAATCCCATGGGCGGAGCTTGGTAAGCCCCATCTTTTGGGCGCGGCGCTTGTACATTTCCTTTTGCAACGGGAGCACGAGCTTTTCGATGCTCTCGTGGAAGTTTTCGCAATCCGCCGGGGTATAATCAAAGCGATGTTTGGCAAGGAAGATATAGTCGATAAAATCCTTGCAGTGTGCATTCTTCGCAATTTGTTTTCGGATGCCGAACAACTTGTCGTAAGAGTTATCAAGCGCTTCCTTGTCCTTAAGGCGGCGTTCCCACATGGCTCTCCAAGCGCGTTCACGGAGATCGCGGTCGGTCTTTTCCATATAGGCTGCGAGTTGCTGCATGGTCTTGACTTCGCCATCGAATTCAACACTCATGCCGCCTGTGATTTTCTGGTACGCCTGCACGGCTTTGTTTTCTTCGGTTTCAAGCGGAATATTATCCGGAGAGAACAGGTCGAGCGAAACTTGAACGCCCTTGAACCACTCGCTAAATTCGCCTTTGAGTCCATCCTTTGACGGATGCGCCATGAGTTTACGGTTCAGTTTTTCGTCGTATTCAATCATGAGCGGTTGAATGTTTTCTACGAACTGTTCGTAAGCCTTTGACGCTTTTTCGTCGCGGGTATCGCAAGTCATTGCTACATATCGCCGAGAGCTTACTTCGCCGAGTACCGATTCTAGTTCGCTCCAATCCAAAATCCATTGGCGGAGCATGTCTTTATTGACTGGAATATCGCGTTGTAAGAGTGAGCGATATAATCTTGATATTTCTTTTTCGTCGTCCGGATTCAAATTTTCCGGAACAAAATTGCGTTTTTTCATGTGAGTTTATTACTTGATAATTTTACCGAGCCACTTGTTCACGAGAAGATCGAACAATCTGTCGCGGACGAGGTTCTGGAGTTTTTCGACATCTTCAGGCTTTACGTCTCTCTTGATTTCAACAGATTGAGAAACGGATTCTCCACCTTCGGTGAGGGAAACATCGATAAAACCAGCGATGCCGTAGTATTGGACTTCCTTGATTTTGAAGACTTTTGCATCAAGCGGGAATGCGGCGTTGAAGTGCAAGTCGTTGTCACCCGGAGCAAGCTTGATGGTGTCCTTGAGTGTAAGCGGGAGCGTGATAAGCGTATCGAACTTGATTTCGATATTGAGCTTGTTGATCCACAAGGTGTCCTTGCCCGTGTTGTTGGCGTTGATGTAAACGTCAAAGTTGGCGTTACCGAGATTCTTGTTGATGATGTTCTGCGACAAGTCCTTGACCAACATGACAGCCTTCGGGTTCGGCAAGAATCCGTTCATCCCGTTATTCACGAGATCCATGACTTCGTCGTAAACATCGACGTTATCAAAGGTGAGGTCCTTGTATTCGAACTTGGTCTCAATGAGAATCTTGGCGGCCTGGATCTTCTTGATCAAGCTGCAGCCGGTGAATGTTGTTGCCGCAAGTGCGAACACACCTGCGATGATGAGTGATAGTGAGAGTCGTGAGAATTTGGTTTTCATATTTTACTCCTTGTCTTTCTTTATTATAAAAAATTTATGGGTACTTTGTCAGTTCGTTTTAAATTCTGTTAGCGTTTGTATAAGCGTTTGCATGTCAATCGGTTTTGCCAAATGCCCATTCATGCCAGCATCGAGGGCATTTTTCCTGTCTTCTTCAAATGCATTTGCGGTCATGGCTATGATTGGAATGCTCGCTTTTTGTGGATCGCTCAGCTTACGGATTGCTTTTGTCGCTTCGTAACCGTTCATGCGTGGCATTTGAACGTCCATCAAAATGAGATCGTAGGCGTGAGGGGCTGCTTTACGAATCTTGTCGACTGCGATATCTCCATCAATGGCGGTATCAACGATAATTCCTTTTTCTGTTAAAAGTTCTTCTGCGATTTCACGGTTCATTTCGTTATCTTCGACGAGCAGGACTCGCATACCCTTGAGCGGTAGCGTTGTCACATTTTTTTTGTCGATAACTTCTGGTGTATAGTCTATACACCATTTCATGGGGATGGATACCGTAATCTTAGTTCCCTTGCCTTTTTGCGATTCGATGTGAATTGAGCCTTCCATCAAGTCGATGAGCTTTTTCACGATCGTCATACCAAGGCCTGTTCCTTGAATGTTGCTTACGGTTGTCGTGTTTTCTCGTGTGAATTCGTCATAAATGTGGTTCAAAAATTCTGGAGCCATGCCGATTCCTGTGTCTTCGACGACCAATGTATAGAGTCCGTAGCCATCACGATTGCAGGGATGCTCGTTCACGGTGCAGTTGATGCTTCCGCCTTCATGGGTGTACTTGATAGAGTTACTGATGATGTTAGATGTAATTTGGTTTATGCGGTCTCTATCGGTAATCACGAACCTGTGTTCTACGTTCGATATGGTTGCAGTAAACTGAATTCCTTTAGATTCTGCCTGCGTGCCATACGTTGTCATGAGAGCGGTGATGACGCTTCCGATATCGCAGGTTTGTTCCTTCAAGGTGATTATCCCGGATTCGATACGCGACATTTCAAGCACTTGGTTGACTAGCGATAAAAGCTGTTTGCTTGCAATATCGATTTTCTCGAGATAATCCTTGACCATTTGAGGGTCATCGATATGTTTTTTCGCCATGGCCGTAAAACCTGTTACGGCATTCATTGGTGTGCGAATGTCATGTGACATATTGAACAGGAACGTCGTTTTTGCTTTACTTGCTTCGCGAGCTGCTGCGAGGGCGTACGAAAGTTTTTGGTTCGCTTCGATTTCCTTGGATTTTTCTGCCGTGATGTTTCTGAAAAGAACAATTCCTTTGTACACAACGTTCTGCTTTACTTCGACGGGAATGTAAACCATTGTGATGTATTCGATGTTGCCATTACGTCCGGGGCTTTTGAAGATGACGCTTGGTATTCTATCGGCAACTTTACGTTCGTTGATAAATTTAAAGAAATTCTTGAAATCATCACCGCTTTGCAAGTCGTCGTTCATCCTGATAAATCCTTTTTCGAGTTTATCGAGGAATCCTGTTTTGGGAAACGGCATCGGCATGACGGAAAGGTCTTCGAATGTTCCGTTTTCGGCATCGATGAAAATCATTGCTTTTGCGATTGTACTTTCCGCTTTTGCAATGTAGCTTGCAAGGCGATTTTGGCGAGAATCTTTTCGGCGAATTAAAAACTGCACAATCATGAGGTAAATGATGTAGCCCATGAACGTAACGATGAGCAAAAATTGCAACATTCGCCCGGCTTTAATGCCCATGGAATAAAGGCTTTTGGCGGCATCAGGCGGGAAGTTGGAATACACGCACAACGGGACTGTATAGAGCGGTGCAATGTAACCTTGAATTTCGTCGGAATTGTTGTTGAACTGGTAGCTCGAAGGCGTACGTGTGGTGTAGGCTTTGATAATATTGGATCTGTTTTCTTCGTCGAATTGCGATGTATAAAGGAAGTTCTTAAAGTTTAGTCTTGGGTGACCTTGAATCGAGGTCTGCTGAATTTTCATGGATTCAAGAGCGATAAGATTTTTTCCTTCTGTGTTAACAATGCCTGCTGAAGCGTGAACTCCATAAACCTTGTAATCAAGGAGTCTCTTGATTGTATTTTCGTCAAATGCGGAGGAAAGGATGCCTACGATTTTGTCTTTGACATATACAGGTGCGTAAAAAACAATGTAAGCCATGGATGTGTTTGTCGGCATGACGACATAGATGCCTCCATTGCCTTTCATGCCTTCATTGAAAAACCATTCATCGCTGGAGGAGACTGTATCGCCGGATGCAGTCAGGGTCATGCCTGTGGTGTCCGTGAAACACAAATGGTCGAACTGCACCATGTTTTCTAGTTCTGCTAGATAGATTCTATTCAATTTGTTCTCTTCTACGGCATCGGAACTGAGCTTTGCGAGTGCTTCGATGGATTTGGCGGAGTTCGAAAAAATATCGTCTAACTTATTTGCCGTTGCTACGGTGATGTCTTTGATATAATCTCTATTGCGTGCTGTGACTGCGCTTTTGTCTTCTTTCTGGAATGCTGAAAAGGCTTCGATGACCAAATAGATAACCAGTATAAGGGGAGCGAACCTTATAATCGAAAGTTTAAGACTGTCGTCTTTTCTTTTATTCTTTTTAAAATCTTGCACAGGCTCCCCATGAGAAAACATATCTATACGCAATAATAATATAAACTAAATATCAAGTTAAAGTTTTTATTTGTCGAAAAAATGGAGTTTCGTCGAATTGTTGTCTGGGTTAAGTAGAGAATTGTTGTTGTCGTGGCGGATTTTTTTTGAAGTAAATCATTTTTTTTCTGTCAAGAATAGTCTTTTCTTCGAAAATAATGTATGTTTCAGTTAGACGATTATTCCAAATTGGAATATAAAAATCAAGGAAAGTAAATGAACCGTTACGATCTAGTATTGCTTGGCCTCATTTTGGAGCACGAACGCAGTGGGTATGACATCATTACTGAAATTCGTGATAGAGAACTCGACCGCTGGGCGAAGATAAGCACCTCGACCGTTTATAACAGATTGATAACGCTTGAAAAGAATGAATGCATCGTTGGGCATTCGGAACGTGACGGAAATCGCCCGGAACGTATGGTGTTTAATATTACTGACAAGGGTCGAGATGTCCTCCGCAAGGAAGTTCTCAAGCACTTGACCGGTTTTAACGATGATCCGCGTACGCTCGGTTTTGCATTCCTTTATGGTGCCGAAAACAAGGAAGTCATCCGCACGCTCGAAGTGCACGAACGCAGATTGGTTCAGGAAATCGAAAATCTTGAAAAGATGATTGCCGAAGAACCGCGCCCGACGCTTTACCCGGAAGGCCCGTTCCTCAACTGCATGAGCCGCGACCACATTCTCGTGGAACTTAAGTACGTGCGTGCCGCTATCGGCATTTTGCGCGACCCGGTCCGAAGCCAGAAACTCGGCGGATACTTCTACATCAATTTCGGTAACCGCGATTTCGAAGACTTTAATCAGAAAAAAGACGGCGATGCCGTTTAACTAAATTCTATATTTACCCCCAAAAATTTTACAACCCCCTCTCTAACGGAGATAAAATGGCTACAAAAACAGTGAAGAAGAGCGCTGC
>CAMUYW010000022.1 GCA_947165045.1 uncultured Fibrobacter sp.
GCGGTAACCTCCCGACCACTCCGTGGGCAAAGAACAAGGAAGGCCGCGGTCCGGCTTGGGCCAACAGCCTCTTCGAAGACAACGCTGAATTCGGTCTCGGTATGCGCCTCGCTATCACGAAGCATGCCAAGCAGGCTCTCAGCCTCCTCGAAGCCGTGAACGTTCCTGCCGAACTCAAGGAAAAGCTCACGACTCAGAAGCAGGACGACGAAGCCGGCATCAAGGCCCAGCGTGAAAACGTTGCCGCATTGAAGGCAGCCCTCGCCAATGCAACCGACGACGCATCCGTCAGCCTCCGCGACGAATTCGCCGATTACCTCGTGAAGAAGTCCGTCTGGATCTTCGGTGGTGACGGTTGGGCATACGACATCGGTTACGGTGGTCTTGACCACGTGATGGCTACGGGCGAAAATGTGAACATCTGCGTCCTCGATACCGAAGTGTACTCCAACACTGGTGGACAGGCTTCCAAGGCCACGAACCGTGGCGCAGTCGCCCTCTTCGCTGCCGCTGGTAAGCGCGCCGGCAAGAAGGACCTCGGCCTCATCGCCATGAGCTACAAGAACGTGTACGTGGGCCGTATCGCCCTCGGCGCAAACGACGCTCAGGCCCTGAAGGTTCTCCAGGAAGCAGAAGCTCACAATGGTCCGTCGCTGATCATCTGCTACTGCCCCTGCATCAACCACGGTTTCGATCTCAACAGCCAGCTTCAGCACCAGAAGATGGCCGTGGATTCCGGTTACTGGACTCTGCTCCGTTACAACCCGGCTCTCGCCGCCGAAGGAAAGGCTCCGCTTATCCTCGACTCCAAGAAGCCGACGATTCCGGTTGCAGAATACATCTACACCGAAAACCGCTACAAGCAGCTCACCCGTAACAATCCGGAAGTGGCCAAGAAGCTCGCCGACGACCTCCAGAAGGAAGTGGACGCCCGCTACGCATTCTACGAAGCGATGTCCAAGGACACTGAAGGATTGATTAGCCTCTAATCGGTTGACGCGTCATCCTGAGCGACCGCTGGTCACGAAGGATCCAGACCTGAAAAAAACGGTTCCCGTTCGAAAGAGCGGGACCGTTTTTGTTTAGAAGCAATCCAAGCGGGAATCAATTTTCCCTATATCGTCCGGTCTTGCCATTGATCATATACAGCACAATCGCACATAACATCGGCATCACGTAGCCAATGTACGACGAAACGCCGGGCTTCGAAACAAGCAGATTATAGAGCCCGTGAACAGTCACAGATAGCGACAACACACCCGCAATCCCAGCAAGCGAAAAAGCCTTGTACGCTTTCAGCAACAACATCCCCTTGGCAAGCGCCACCAACGTCACGATATGCATCACGCCGACAGCCGCCCCGCGCACCATCACATACGTAAATAGCGGAGCCCCCGACGACAAAATGAAACAGCAATTTTCAAACGTCGCAAAACCGGCCCCCACCCCCACAGCGCACAACTGAATTTCATCATCCGACGGATTAAACACATAAACGCAGAACAGCATCGACAAAAGTTTCATGCATTCCTCAATCATCGGAGAAAGGAAAATCGAAGTATCTTCCGCCGAAAAACCGGACACAGCCTGAACAAAACCAGAAATATACGCAGACACAATGCAAACAATCATTCCTGCGAGAAACGAGGACGACATCCGGCGAGCACCATCCTTTGTAAATAAAAGCGTAATAACAAGCGGAACCGCGATGCAAATCAGGACGTTTTCAGCATAAATCATGAGCAAGTTCCCTTTTCATCGACATAAACATCATCGGCAACACAATTATATTCGCCCCAAAAGCCAAACTGTAATAAGGTTCTGGGCTCAGAAACATTGCAAGTTCAGTCCACAAAAAGAACATCGAGGTCACAAAAAAATCTTTGCTCCGAAAACTCTTAACACCAAACCAAACCATCAATGCAAACATCACCGCCAAACACACCATGGTTACAAATTTCAAAGGCTCCCCTTCCAAAAACAGCAAAGGTATTTGCAGCACCAAAACAGAACCGCTCATCACCGCAGCAAACCACAGCTCTTTCCGAGCCAACACGCCCCTACTCCGAATTCCACGAATCAAAATCCAAAAGAAATAGACATATGGGATTCCGAATAAAATATCTTGGAGCCATTCGCCAGACCATGCGATCCACGATGCAATATTCGCTCCGATAAACAGAAATGCAAAAGCGATTTCCCCAGGAACTTTCTTTTTATCTTTCAGCAACGATTCAAGCCCCGCCGACAAGAGCAAAATCATGGCACCTTCACCTATTTCGTTACACGCAATCGGCATTCGAGTATCCGGTTTCAAAAAATCATAAGCAATCCAATACAAATTGCTCAACAAATAACTCGTCATCGCCAACATAAAGAAAAACGGAAGGAAAACGTTTTTCCCCTCAACAATCAATCGAACAGCTTTCGAAATAATAACAAACAAAATAATTGACTGGAAAATGGTGAAAATAATTTCAAGCAGCACTAATCCACTCATTTTTAGCCTTCTTTTGCCAAGTGCGAATGACACACCTCTTCATACGCTATGCGCAGCGCCTCTTTCCCTCGCGCCAGAATATTGTACGTCTGCTTGATACTTTTCTTTATTATCCGGCTAATCTGTTCAGGCTTCATATTTTCAAAATACAAGAGGAACAACGCATTTCTGTAATCGGCATCAATAGACTTCATCGCGCGGTACACCTGCGAATCCGTCTCGTTTTTCAAAAGCGTCCCAACCGGATGAAAACAAGCATCAGCCTCGACATTATTCAAAAAATTATTCGCAGAAGAAACAAACTTGACCTTATGCTTTCTTAAATAAAGCAGCGCTTGATTCTTAGCAACAGCAAAAAGCCAAGTCTTAAACGAAGCATCTTTCTTTTCTTTGTAGCGGGCCGTTCCCGATGCCAAAATTGCAAAGGTGTCCATCATCAACTCTTCGGCAACATCTGCATTCTGAACGTATCCATACAAAAATAGGATTAAACCGTCCCTATACTTTTCAAAAAGGACTTCAAGAGCATCTTGAGCATCGTCATTCAAAAAACGGATAAACAATTGTCCATCAATATCGGGCATCACACACCTTTCCCATCATGATAACATTTTTGTAACAAAATGTAATTATTAAAACAAATTCATCAAGATTGTAAATAAAATTTTAAAACAAAGTAGCGAGTAAAAACTAACACACATGCATTTAATAGGTAGTAAAACCATGAGTTCCAACTCGTGGCGTTTTAGAGTTTATACTACACCTCAACAAAAAAACGCTCAGGATTTATCCTGGGCGTTTTACCTTTTTTTTCATTTTTCTTTACAACAAAAAATGAGTAATTTACTAAAATTGTGCAATTAATAAATAAAATAAATATTTTAGGAGGAAAACATGAAATACACAAAAGAAGACGCTCTTAAAGAGATAAGACGTCGATCCGAAATAATTCGTCAGAAGCGAGAAAGACGGACGACAAAAATCCTAACAACCACAGCCGGTTTTACTTTAGTCGCACTTTTTGCCGTAATAAGCATTTTCTCGGGCTCTACGATTTCCGCAACACAATCCGAATACGGAGCATTCATCATTTCAGCAGAATCTGGCGGATACGTATTAGCCGCAGTTTTGGGATTCGTATTGGGAGTTACGATAACGCTATTAATCAAGCAGTTAAACAAGAAGAATTCAGACAAAAAACAGGCTGATTTGTAATTTACAAAAGTTTAAATTTTCGATTATACCACTGTGCCGTTTGATAGAGCATCAAACGGATTTTTCTTTTTCAAACAACATGCGATAGCGTACCCAATGTAAATAAAAATTTCATACAAAATATCGAGTAAAAACAAAATTCTAAGCATTTAATAATAAAACGAGGAATGTTATCTATAAAGAATTCTTCGATACACCATAAAATTTTAGAAGCTAAAAAGGAGTTCCTAATGATTCTGTTTATAATAAACAAAAACAACTTTTACGATATATGTAAAGATGGCTTCTATACAATTCCTGATTGTTATGGCGCAAATGACATCAATGAAGGCAACATTCAATTGATTTCATGGAATGAAGCAAGATATACACCCAAATCGGGTTCAAATAAAGAAATTAACACAGTCAAAGATTTATTCGACACAGTGTTAGAAGTAGCCAAAAAAGATCCTGTTTGTCAAGACATGAACGAACAGTTTAAATTCATGTACAAGAAAAATGATGGCAAAGATGAAGACATAGATATTTTTAATAATTTTGATAATTTCATAAAAACATACAATCCAGATACAATAATTCCTGAAGACGATATAAAGTTTATTTTCAAGACAGTATACGAATGTTGGCCACATCCAATGATCGGAAATGTTGCAAACAGCCCTGGTTGCAGACCACAGACACATTTAGAGCAGTTTATAAACAATTGGTTTCCCTTCCCATCGAAATACATGCATGTCGCAACCAAGAGAAACATAGATAGTTTAATTCAAAAGCCTAATGCTTACGGATTAAAAAAAATGACAAAATCAGGACGCGATCAATGCAGAATATGCAAAGATTGGACAGAACTTGCTCGTGCTATCATTGGAGAAATATCTTCTTATGTTTCAAAACTATTGGAAAAAATATATGCTTTGGAACTTTGCCAATCAGAAAAATTATTAGAGGAACAAAGAAAGTTATTAAAAAGAATAGCAACAGAAAAGGTATATAAATATAGACAAACAGATATAGGGCCATATACATTAAAAGAACTATTTGAAAAATGGGGAGATAATCCGTTAATACAAACAGAATATCTTAAACGTTTTTTCACTGACTTGAACAATTTGTCAAATAAGGAAGCCAAATGGGTTGGCATTGCAACAGTTATAAACGCCGTTTTTGAAGAACCAATAATAAAGTTTGAAATAATCAAACTTAATGAGGAGGACTCTAAGAAAATAGAATCAATAAAAAAACAATGCACATTATATCCTCCTGGTATATTATGTGCCATGCTTTTCAGTGATATAAAAAAATATTATCGAATAAATCCAACAATAAATTCAATAGAAGAAGAAAAGCAAGCAGAAGTAAATACAAACAAATATTTCAAAAAATGCAAAATAACAGACAATGTAATAAAAGATTTTATTCCAAAAATTCGCATTAAACCAGACGACCCTAAAAACGTGCGTTGTTTTTATTTAGGTGGTTGCATGAGGGCCGAAACCAATGCATCTACAATAACAAATAGACAATTTTTAATGCCACTTTGGGCAGGTCCTTCTGGTCACGCAAATGGAATTTTAGCATTTTACAATGAGTTTTTCAACCGAACAAACCCTTTAGAAAAAAACGACCCCTATACATCTTATTTTAGAGAACTGAACCAACTTGCAAATGTTCTTTTGCCAACAATGTTTGCATTTTGGAGATTGTATTACGATAAAAGAATATCCAGTGACCACACTCTTGCAGAAACTTATGATGCAATTTTTTACACTTGGGAAAAAATTGACAAAAATTCGATAGTCCCTCAATATTTAGATAAATGGGAACAAAAATGGAATAAAGATAGAAAAAACGAGAACAAATCTACATTTAACTTAATAAACAATCTTATAGAAAAAAATACAATTTCAAATTATGAAGATTGTTGGGATACTATTGAAACAAAAATAGACTCTCAAACCACATATGGTACAAAATACAAAAAACTGATTTATGGATTATATAGTCCTGTTGGAGTCATGTATCGTATTTATAAAAAACACTATGATTCTACTACATCATTGCCTGAAAACATAAAAGCATTGAAAACAAAAATTGAAAATTTAGAGACCCACTTAATAAACAATGGCAAACTTGTCATTCAGTGGTCAAAAAATATATGCGGAATAGAAAAAAAACAAGAAGAAACGGCAACAAACATTCTATCGAATCTTCAAATTAGCAGAATAAACATTCCACAGGCACCAACAAAAACCGACACTTCTTCAAAGCAATCAGTAGAAAAAAATACTTTACTCATAATGGCAGCAACGCCCTCTGAGCAATACTCTCCTCGCCTGCAATATATTTTCGACAAAGTTACTGAAGCACAAACTCATCAAACGGCGTTCACATTCGAAAGGAATGAAGATTTTAACATCAATCCCCCGCCATGCTTAACTGATGCAGGCATCGTTGACTTTGTTGGCGGAATGGCGTTCAACATCAGTGAAGTATCACAAACAAGCGATTCAGAAATTAGCTATCAAGGGACTGTAAACACACAATCCGATTGTTGGAATAGGTTAAAAATTTTCGGTTTACAAGAAAATCAACCTATCAATTGTACTGTATCCGAAAACAATGATTCCCTGATGTTCCAAGGAGAAATTCGACTAGATGGTAGTTTTTCAATTGGCAACATTTCTTTATCACTAGACCTATTGACTATTGAAAGCAGCCTTGATTCTGATTACTTCAGTAGCAAACTCAACGCATCAATCAATCATGGAGATAAAACACTTGCTGTAACTTTATATTTGCCGTTGTACAGCGGTTCCATAGATGTTTATGGCGAATATGAAGACGGAAACGTATTTACTATTACAGATTTGTTAACAATATTTGGGCTAAATAATGTTATTGATCCAACAAAAATTCTTCCAGCTAGCGAAGAAATCTTTGGAAATCTCGGCCTTCAAAGCCTACATTTAAACCTATCAGATTCATTCCAAATTAATCAAATCGGATTTGTAATCACAACAGAAAAGCCATGGTCAATAATCGAAAACAAGATTAGCATTACACCTGTTTTTGAAATTGATATAGACAATCCGTTTGATGCAACAAGTCGCAACATTTATTGCGTAGCAACAGGACGATGGTTCCTTGGCGAAGGTGATAACAAATCTGAATTTGATGTTAGCGTCACTTCCGATTTGACTATTTACGCAGGCCTTGCACAAGGTTCAGTACTGCACCTTGACGAATTTGTAAATCTTTTTGCTCAAGGAGTTTCATTCCCAAGCATTACATTTACAGACCTGTCTTTAATGGCAGACTTTAATTCAAATAATTATTCATTCTCAATCGCCGCAGAAGATATATATACGTTCAAAGTTGGGAATGCAGAGCTTGGTATAGAAGGAGTATCATGCTCCTTAGATTTCCTAAATGGTAGCTTCGGACAAGTAAGCCTTTCCGGATCATTCAAATTAGGAGAAATGGACCTCAATGTATACGGGAGTTATAAAGGTGACAATACATTCACCTTTAACGCAGACGCATTCTCAGATTCAGATTACAGTCTTGGACAATTCATTACTGACATTGCAGGTGAACTTTCCTATAACGAAGGAACATCATCTTTCCCAGAAGAATACCTAACTGTAAATATTAGAAATTTAAACGTTTCTTATGATTCCTCAAATCATAAATTCATCGGAGACATCGATTTAGACCATGTTCTTGAAATAAGTTCAGATTTTGCCATAAACGACATCAAACTGCACATATCTTCATCTGATGATACCGCTCTTGAATTCCTAATTCAAGCTCATTTGATGGTTTTTGGAGCATTAATGACCCTAACACTCCAAAAGAACAAACTCGGATATAGTTTTGAAGGAAAGGCCAATTTTATTGATGAAACAGGCAAATCAATCGCAACCGTAAAAAACATTCTTGAATCATTTAAAATAGACACGAATTCAATACCTGATTTTATTTGTGAATTTTACGTTAAAAATATTTCCGCAAAATTCGAAATTCAGGAAAATAACGGCAACAGCAAGAAAATCATTACACTCAGCATTTCCACAAGTGCAGGAGACCTAACCGTTTCTGCAGAATTCGGACAAGAATGCAATTGGAACATATCCTACAAAAACAACGCATCTGTCAATGTTCTCGACATGGATGTTGTTGGAGAACTTGTAAAAGTTGTAGCTCCGAATACAACCGATTTAATGATCGGTCAATTTGAAGTTGATATTTCAAGTAAAGGACTCTTTTTAAAATGCAATGCATTCGGTACAGATGTCGAAATTCCCGTCTACCAATCAGATCCTAAGCAGAACCTGATTCAACTCATTCAATCAAGTTCAGAAATAGATTCAGAACAAAAACAACAAGAGACAATTGTTGGATCGTCCGTACCAGTATTTAATGGTACAGTCGTTTGGAAAAAATTCGAACCACCTAAAACCATATTTATTCTAACCATTCCCAAAATCGGACTCGGAATGGATGGTAAATACATAGCCGTCTTATTAGATGCATCGCTAAACGTTTCTCCACTGACATTTTCATTGAATGAAGCGGGTATCGGAGTAGCATTAAGCGAACCAATAAGTTTCAATTTCTACTTATCCGGTTTCGCTGTCAGTTTTGATAATGGAGTTCTTTCAATCGCCGGTGGTTTATCAATGGGCTACGACGACCAAAAGAACCCTCAATATTCAGGATTACTCTCTATCCGATTTAAGGAAATTGGACTAACAGCCATTGGTCAATACACAAAAATAATCGAAGATGGAAAAGAAACTGCAGCCCTTTGCGCATGTTTTGCGCTGTTAGCACCATTAGGCGGTATCCCTGCATTTTTCGTCAAAGGCATCGCTGGCGGCTTCGGGTACAACGAAAGACTAATTCTTCCGCCAATAGAAAAAGTAAACGAATACTTCCTGATAAAAGCGGCCATGGACGGTTTCCGCAAAGACCTAACACCCAAAGAGATTTTAGCGGGGCAAGTTAAAGCTGAAAACGGCCAATTTTTCCTAGCTGCAGGATTAAAGTTTACAACGTTTGAGACAATTGAAGGATGCATGATAGTTACAGCATCGTTTGGGAACGATTTTGAACTAGGCCTTCTCGGACTCGCCAAACTTTCTGTCCCTCCGAAAGTAGAAACAAATCCCATCGCGTATGCCGAATTAGCAATAAAGGCATCGGTAAAACCGTTTGATGGTGTTTTCAGTGTTGAAGCGCAGTTGACAAATAGATCCTACATTCTTTGCAAAGACTGCAAGTTAACTGGAGGATTCGCCGCTTACGCCTGGTTCGGGAAAAACGACCACAGCGGTGATTTTGTGGTCACATTAGGTGGTTACCATCCTTCATACAACAGACCTGAACATTACCCAATAGTCCCAAGACTTGGACTTAATTGGCAAGTTGACAGCCATCTCAATATAAATGGTGAAATCTACTTTGCCATAACACCAAATGTTCTCATGGCTGGTGGAAAGCTAAATGCAACATACACATTGGGACCTTTAAAAGCCTGGTTTATCGCTTACGCCGATATCCTGATGAAGTGGAAACCGTTTGCCTATAATATTTCAGTTGGAGTTCTGGTTGGTGCGTCCTACACGATGAAAGTTTGGAAAATCAGCAAAACATTCTCTGTTGAGTTAGGAGCCGATTTGAAATTGTGGGGACCGGAAGTCCAAGGTAAAGTACACGTTTCATGGTTTATCATTTCGTTTACAATCACCTTCTCCGAAGGTGCCGACCACTCGAATGATACTCTGGACTGGAACGAATTTAAGCAAACATTCCTTATTAGCCCCAAGGAAAACAACAACTTGAAGCAAGGTGCCTTGCAAAGCTCTTTGAATGGCACAAATAATGAAGAAAGCAACAACATTTTGTCAATCAACCTTCAAGGGGTTATTGCACAGACAGCCGATGGTATAGACATTGTTTCTGCACAACAGCTTGGCATTTCCGCTTTATCGAAGATACCTGAAAAAAAAGACGGAAGCATCCATATCAAGCCTGCAGGATCAAAGTGGAACATTTTCAACTCGTCTATGTCAATCGTTGTCGAAAACAACGAAGTTTCAGATAAATTCAATCGAGAAAAAATTTTGCAGAATCTTCCCGCTGCTTTATGGGGAGACGAAAACACAAACGATCTCGATGGTACAAATTGTCTTGTAAAAGATCAGGTCTGTGGCGAAAAGCTGTCTATAAAAGCAAGCGATATCGATTTATTCCCTAAAAATCAATTTATCCAACTTTCAGTGCTGTACGAAAACAACATCATCCATTGCTATGATAGTTTTACGTTCTCAGGCGATATTTCTTTAAAGCTCGACAATGGAGACGAAACAATAAAAACATTTACAAAAAACGAAACAGACAACAAAGACGAAACCACAAGAAAAAGAAACAATTTCTTAAAGGCTCACGGATTAAGTGACGAAGATGTTAAAGATATCAGTTTAACAAAATTTGCAGAAGATGCTGATAATTTACTATCCGAAAGCATCCTGATCATCAACGCATAGGAAAAATATTATGGCCATCAACAAGCAACTTGACGAAAAATTTAAACTAGCCGACAACTGCTTACCACCGTTATATGAAGGATTTTACAATGTAAAATTTGATCACTCGATGACGGTTGAAGAAAAAACAAATAATAACAAAAGCAATAACAAAGACGAAAACTTCCATATTGAAAAAAAATTCTGTGTTGCCATAAATGCGGAAAAATTGCCGGATACAGACGTATTCCACGTCAGCCCCGCACCTAATGATCAGGGAGATTTTTCAACGGAATTGCCGTTCATGGTTTTTAATGATCCAACATACCCATGGCTTAAAAACCAATCAACGCGCGACAATTTCCCGATTCCATGGATTGCCCTAATCATCCTTTCCGAAAATGAAGTCATAGAAGAAAAAGACATTCAGCATTCCGAGCTATCAAAGGAATCCGAAAAATCAGGAATCTATTTCCATTATGACGATAACAAAAATTCATCATACAAAGATGAAGATCTTATTCATATTGTAAGAGTCAACAGAGCTACATTTGACAGCATCATGCCCGACATTGAAGATCGAGCATGGCTCACCCACTGCAAAAATGAAGTCGATCTTTCTGCAACAGACGATATCACAATACAAAAAGATGGAAATTTCTCTGTTGTAATTGCCAACCGTTTCCCACCTCGTAATAGCGAAACTACTGTAAAGTACACGGCGCACCTTATCCCGGCATATCTTTACGACGATCGAAATAAAATTCCTGCAGGAACCGATGTTGAATTGATATCGCTTTATCATTGGAGTTTCTATTCTGAAAAATGTGCTAGCGATCCCAATGACAAAATAAGCGACAAATCATTCGTCTCGTTTATAGACAGGCTTAAAAACAAAGACGATGAAAAAGCCAAAAATTCAAGGCAAGTCTGTGACAGCACGCTAAAAGAACACCGTTTACGAACCGGTGAAAAAACATATTCGTTATATCACGGCCCAATTATGCCCATGAAATATAACCAGGCATCAAACATAAATGGTGAAGAAGTCTACACATCAGACGGAAGACTGATTTACAATAGAGAAAATGGAATTTTCGATGTCAGTTACGCTGCTGCATTTAATCTCGGAAAGCTAGTCACGTTGAGTCATAATGCAGAAGCACAGAAAATAGTCAATTGGAGAAAAACTCAAAAAACAAAAGAACACCTTAATCTTTTAAAGAGCCAAATCGGAATCGACCATTTTGAATTAAAGAAAGTTTTAAAAGGATTAAAAAAGGGACAGCTCAGATGAAACGAAGACTAATCACACGGAATTTTTTAAAAAGCAACAAGCTGGAATTTAAACCAATAAACATTCCTAAAGAAACAGAAGATTACGCCCAAAGGCTTCGTTTGTTAAATGACATTCCATTAACTTACCTTTTAACAGATGTCGAAGACTTAAGTGAAGAAAGCATAAGGTTCGGAATCGTTGATATAAACTGGACCGATGCTTATCTTGACGGAGCATTTTCAATAGGACGCGTATGCCAAAGTGATGCTGAATCAGACAAGATTCATATAAGACGAGCATGCATGGCGACAAAATATTTCGCCTCCCCGCGATTGAAGAAAATGCATTTGAACCATAGAAAGAATCTCATGCGTTTATTCAAGGAAGAAGAAACGGAAGATTACACATGCGTAAGCGCCGTTCTGATTCAATCTCAATTGATGAAATCTGTAAAAGGTGTTAGTTATTCAGCTCTTGGTAAATTGCCGTCTAACCCAAACAACACTGTACAACTACGCGCCCTTAGAATTGAAGAAATTTCTGATGATATACTGATTTGCCTTTTCAGTGGAATAATTGACACGTTCATTATCGAAGAACCCATGACCGGGTTAAAATTCGGTTGCCACACAATCGACAACAAGCATTATATAGATCTCCGCTCGACTTTAGATGACGAGCAATTCGGCAAACGTTTAGACTCTTTCTTAATTGACAGCTACAAGGACAATCAAGGAAATGAAATAAAATGCATCGATGAAAACGGAAGAATCCATGCAAAAAAAATTGCTGATGCAATTGGATTAGAATTAGCATCTAGAGGAAAATTAGACAAGAACAACCTAACACCATCCCGTTTTGCATACGAAATGATTGATGTTGCACATAGGGCATTTTTCAAAGTTGGTAAATAATAAGAGAGGTAAAAGAATGGCAGACAAAATTATTATCCCGATGAAGGTCTTAGCGTATAGAATAAAAGAAGACATCCATCATCCTTCAACATCAGAAGAAATTGATGTTCCTGCTTTAAATCCAAATTACAAGACAGCAGCAAATGTCACTCTTGGAGCAGATGTCTCTCCAGAACCATTTTCCTCTTTTACCCAACTAAAAAAAGGACTTCATCTACATTTCATCCTCCCCTCTGGTTTGAAAAAAGGAATACAAAAGGAAAACGGCAACGATTTTGAATACCCATTAGTTCCGGACAAATACATTATCACTAGAATGTATGTCGATAAAAGCGGAAAATTAATCAACGATTGCAATATAGTAGATAGCAGTTTCTATTCGAAAATAAATTACGGAAATAGCATAACCATTCCATTCGAGAATAAAGACATAAGGACATATCGTTATCTCGGCAGACAATATAGCGGTTTTGCGCCTAAACCAGAATATTTGGAAAATGAAGGGAACATTACCGATTTACGCGCAATAGGACCAGGAGATCCTTTGTTTAATGCGTATTATCCCAACTGTCAAAGCGTTTTTGGATTCTACGACAGTCTTGATAATGTTCCTACAGATGCCATCTTGACATATTCGGTTATCGGATACTACTCAGATCCTAAGAAAGACCCGTTTTACGGAGTAGATTCCATCAAAAGCATGGAAAAGGTTCTTTCTGAGTTAAATTTATCTATTCCTGACCAAAACGAAAACATATATAAATCTTGTTTGTTATTTGGTGAGGTATGTAACATCAAAGATAACCAATCGCCTGCCGGAGACATCAATATTGGTATTGGCAAAACTTCAGCAGAAGCTTTGTCCGCAGTTATTAATCAAAAATATGTCAACAACCCAAACTCAACAATTACAGAGCGAAATTTAACAACAATACAATATGACATGATCGATGAAGCTTCTCAAATTGATGGGAATTTTAGAATCGATGATACAATCCATTCCTATGGATTCTCTTCAACAGATCCAATGGAAAAAGAATATAACATAACTTATTCAAAAGAAACAAAAATTGACGATCTATCAAAAATTTTAGATGAATACGTAAATCTGTCTAAACAAAAAAATAATTATGGAAAATCAAGACGATTATTAGAATACAAAAAAAATACACTCTATTACCTTTGGGAAATGTATATAAGATACAACACGCCATCATCAGGAGCGCTCCCTCAAAAAATAAACGATACAATTGACGAAATAAAAATTCTAAGACAGGATATTGACAAACAAAAGGAAGAGATAGACAACAAACATAAGGAATTAAAAAACAAACTAGAATCTAATAAAGCAAATATAAACGAAATAGCAGCAAAACCCTTTTATTTCCCTAAAGACCCTGCATTAATCCTTTTCGGAAATGGGATGAACAGAACATATGTATTTGGGGAAGACGGAGATCCCGAAAACAATAATGTACTTTACTGTTTGACATCTCCGCTATCAGATGAATTAGCACAAGAAGATTATGACAAAATATTAAATCAGATACCAAACAAAAAATTCGTATCAGTAGCGGATATTGAGGAATATTCAAAATTCCTCGTAATGACAGTAATGCTAATGCATGATGCGGAAAATAATCCTTCCGTGGATAATGAAAAAAAATACCCGCCAGTTATGCTAAATACAAAGCCAGATGAAGAAGCGCTCCTGTTTATGGAATGGAAGACTGAGTTTTGTAATGACTATGAAGACTGTATATATGATAAGAGCAGCGAATTTAAGTACGGTCAGGGTGATTACATTTACAACGGAGCAATGACAACAAAGTCAAGCTCTTGTAGTGGAATATCGGTTCTTACCCCTCATGGAGTCTGCAATTTACAAGACAAGCTAAATAAATACTCTCAAAAATATCCTAAAGACGAGGAAATTAATCAACTCATTAAAAACATAAAAGATATACCAGCAATATCTCAAAATTTAGGCGGATTTACCATCAGTTTGGCTTCTTTAGCCTACGTTTTCCAGCTTCCCATTCCTTACACGAAAGACCCTAAGCTCGCAAGCGAAATTTTAACAAATGAGGTATACAACTGTTTATATCCAAAGGAGCCTAGATTCAACGAACTTGACCCAGAAAGACGTTCTGTCATTTTAGGCCAAGTCCTTCCATTAAGAGAAGGAATACTTAACCTTAGCAAGCTGTCTATAGTATCATCATTTGGTCAAACAAGACCCCTAATTAACGACGAAGGTCTATTTAAAGGGGAAAAATATTTTTCAGAAAATCTGAGTTCAAAATATCTATGTACTGATGAATATTTAACAGAGCATGAAAAATGCTTTTTACCTCTCACCCTTACAACACCAGCAAGACTATCAGCACATTTCATTTCTGCTTTAAATAAAAACATTCCTTCCTGTTCGCTACCAGGCTGTTCTCCTATTATTGCAATAATAATGCCGGACTTGCTCAACAGAAACTTGAACATCTATGACAATGCAGGTAATTTAATTGGCATTATAAAGACTGTTTACAGAGTAATAGATGGCCAAAAAACACCCGTCGGTAAATTCGTACAAGCATCCAATGTTCCAAAATACGACAGCAGAATAGACGCCTTTAAAGACTTGCTTACTAAAACTGAAAATAGCTCTAAAGGACGATCGTACCAATCAGAACTTATGGATGTCATTGACAAAAAATTAGAAAATACAATTCCAACGGATCAAAGCGACTTTATTTTCGGTAGGGTACTCGTTCTGACAGAAATGAATATTGAACTCGAGTATTACGGAGGAACTGAATTTTCAAAGGACATCAATCAAATCGAAAACCTTGATGATAAAGGCCTATCGCAAAAAGAATTTCCAGTAATGATTGGAGATATATACCGCGTTACAGATGGTGTGATATGTGGTTTTTATGGAGGCGATGACGGCTTTGGAAACGGATTTGCGGCATTCGGATATGAAGAGGAATACGAAAAGGAACGTGGAGAATGCAATAAGTACCTCAATGCACCTCATCCAAATGTCAGTGGAGAAACAGCTGCAACAGTAACATTGCTGCTAGACCCATCGCAAAAAGTAACGTTATCTACAGGCATACTCCCTGTTGAACAAATACAAATTGATTCGTGCCATACGGATTTCAGCAGCATGAATTTAATGGCTACCGAAATGAACACGCTCATTTCAGAAACAAACCAAATTCAACTGCCTGATTTTACAAGAGGAGAAAAATTTACAAGAGAATATCCAATATTGGAAAATGGTATTACTAATAAAGTACTTCTCGATGTTGTAAAAGCTGAACCAAAAATCGGCACAATAGGCAAAACTATCATCACTGATGGATTTATCGTAAAAAACAACCAGTAAAAAATTTCTAAAGAAAGAGGATTTATGAACGAAATAGATGCGAAAATTCCAGATACCATTTTCTACTCAAAACTTAAAGATAGCGTTGTAAAAAATGATTTCTATTTTACTATAGAAACAAATTGTCACATCAGAAAAAAATTTCCTGAAAGATCACCTAATCCTAAAATTTATATTAGGGGTTTAGAACAACTTTTTTCAAGCAGTTCTGCAATGAGCGCTTTCGTAAAAGCATTTCAAGCAAGTAGCAACGCTGATTGTTGGAATCTTACATATGGCTGTTTCAGAACCTCTCAGGAACAATGCCTTATTGCTTCGTATAGCATAGACCCCGAGGTTCCTTCGATACCAGAGAATATATTTCCTGTTACATTTAGATCCATTCAGGAAAAGTTCCATTTTACAGCCGATTTTTCAAAATTTTCAAGTATAAATCCAATCAAAATAACAGTACACTTCGATAATTTTGATGTTTTTTCTCCTGATTTTGAAAATCAGTTTGATCAATTTAAACCTTGTACAATTCTTGTCGAAGAAATCGCGTATATCTTAGATTTTTATGCAAAAAAAGCCAATGATATCAATGCACCAAAAACCCATGCAATTCATAAGGGCGACGAAGCCTTAATTGGATGGGATTTGAGCAACGTTCAAAGAATTTCAGCCTCCTTACGCGATGAAAACGGAAAGGAAGTAGGAAATTTACCGCTAGACCATAGCGAAGTAATTGATAAAGACAAAAAATTCACACTAAGCATCGAAAAAGATGGACACGTCGAAACAAGATCGATGACTGTTTACAGAACGTTGTGGGAAAAAGTTGCAGAAGGCAAATGTCCAGACGGCTTTACACCTGACCCAAAAGGGAATAATAAGTTTTTCCGAAGAAATTATGACAGCAACTACTATACATACATACATCCGAAATTATTTCGTAGTGCCAATCTTGTTGAATGGGAGGAAGTTTCTATACAAGTATGCGATAAACCTCCTGAAAAATTCAATAATTATTATTGCAACTACTATCATAATAAACAATCAAACACGGATGAACATTTATTAATTTGTTATACATATGACAATATCATTCTTTTATACGATTATGATTTTGATTCTAAAAAATTGACCGAAAAAAATTTTTTTGAAAATCATGGTTGGTTTTCTTGCCAAGCAATAAAAAAAGACGACAATATTGATTTTTTTTCTGTAGACGAAATAGAAGTCACAAATTTTGATTATTTAAATAAGAAACCGGGATTCTTTTTCCGTGGAGCAGAAGATTCAAAAATAATTGCAATCGACACATTATATGATGATAGAACATTTTTAGCAATTTTATGCAACAATAATCATGTATATGTATATGATACAGACAATAACCGTATAAGCAACATTTTCGAATTTGAAAATAAAGATCAAAAAAGAATAGCTTTAGTAAAAACAAATTCAATTTATATACTACTAGACGACTATGTATTTGAATTGAATGATAAAGAAAAATTCACCGACATAAATTTTTCACCAAAAAACATAAACGAAGCACCATTAATTATTGGTGTAAGAGACAAATTCACCTTTTCAGCAATAACACAAAACGGAGAAAAAATAGACATATGGAATTATAAGTTTTAAATCTAAAAAAGTTTCATCAAACAATCAAAAAACAACAAAAAAAAACGGAATAACATTATGAAAAAAAGCGAAACATTAACTATAACAAACGAAACTCAATTAGAGGGAAATTATTTCGACGAAATCGAATTACGCGAAGAAGGTTGCTTAAAATTCGTAGTTGATCAAGACAACCCTAATTTTAAACAAATTACCATTAACAGACTAATAAATAACAAATATCAAAACTACGAACCAAAGCTACGTAAATATGACATTTATGTAACTTCTGAAGATGGCGAAAACGCAGCTTCTGGTACCGGTTTAAATGGAGGAGATGCAAAAAATGGAGGAGACTTTACCATTATAGTGAATGACCTTGTTGACGATGTTAAAGTTTATATCAAGGGCGGTAGAGGAGGAAATGGAGGTAGTGGCAAACTAGTAAATCCCAAATTAGGTGGCAAAGGAGGAAACGGGGGAAACGGAGGAAACGGAGCCAACGTAACATTCTATTATGGACATCAAAATGGGACAAATGGTTTGCCATTTCTGTATCTTAACAACATAAAAGATTCTGGTGGAAATGGCGGTAATGGAGGAAACGGAGCTATTTGTTCTGATCCTATAGGAAAAGGCGGAACACCAACTACAGATTTTTCTACCGGTGGAAAAAATGGTGATGGAGGTAAATCAGGGGAAAATGGATATAAAGGCTCTTGGAATACAATTGAATTAACACAATCAAGAAAGCCTTTAAATTTAAACAACGAGAAGGAATACAACAAGTTTCTTAAAATCTTTGGTGGAGAAGACACTCTAAAAAAATACCCGAAGATATGGAACTCAATTCAAGTAACAAGAAACAAAGATACATTACAAGAAGACTCTGACTCAGGACTTGTGTTTGATACCGAAGGTTCAAGTGCAGAAATACTTACTCCCATGACAAATCTTAAAAGCATTAAAGAGGAGAATCAAAGTATCAGATTTAGAATTAATAATGTAATGAATGTCTATAATAAGCAACAATTCAATCAAGACAACAAAAACAATTCAGCCCCTCCTCCCCCTCTACCTAAATATTGTTCTCGATACATGGAAATAATTGAAGATATAAATGGTGTTGAGCATATAATTAAGACTCTTAATTCTCGTATATTCGACGAAGATTGCCATCAAATTTCAGAAGTTCTCGATACAGAACCAATTCTAGCCCAAAGTGTGTCAAATAGATATCTAAAAATTAGGACATATTATATTTTCGATAATACAAAAATTATAACATTCGACACAACCATCAAAAATGGAAGTGGTGATGCACTTGAATCTTTTTATAAAAAAACGATTCTTCATAATCCACGCTATAAATCGGATGGCAAAACGAACGGAAATATAAAAATATTATATGGAAGAACCCCAGAACTTCAAGAGTATGCTGATGCAGACTATTACGGAGACAAAACCCCTTATGGAAATTTTGAATCTAACAGAGTTCCACCACAAGGAAATGTATTCCATATTCCAACAACCATTCTTCCTATAAGTGGAACAATACATTTCCAAAATCGCTCTGGTTTTAAAATAACGGGGTTTGAGGTTGTTAACTATGTAACTGAAGAAAAGCTTCCTGATGGAACAACACGGAAAAAAACTCGTGAAAAACCTCATTTAAGCTATAGCACCGATATTGGACATATACTCGTAGAGATGGGTGCAGGAACAACAGAAAATAAAGCCCCTCAAAAAGATCTTGCACAAAGACTTAAAGATGCGGATTCATTTAAACAAAATATCGATCCTGAAAATGATTATAATACTACATTAGATTTTGATCTCCATCTTAGAAAGGATGGATATACTCCTTACGGAAAATGTGATTGGGAAAGTGAAATTGAAGAGGCATTCTATTCAGACACTACAATTCATAAAAATTTATGTTGTCTTCTCGGTTCGATTAATTTTAATATAGAATTTCAACCAGTCAATAATCCATCGCAAAAATTGACAACAAATCTTTCAGTATCTTTTCAATCAGTAGATGGTTTAAAGTATGACGAATACTTTGAAACACCTGATTACATAACGACAGTAAACATTCCAAAATTGATAATTTGTTGGGGATGTTATGCAGCAGACACATTGATAAAAACAACTGAAGGAAATAAGAGAGCAAACGAAATCAAAAGAGGAGACAAAATCCCTGTTTACGGCGAAAAAACTCTTACCGTATCTCAAATTTATATAGGTGATGATAAATGGATATACAACATCAAGACCATCGACAATAGAAGTATCAGAGTATCCGGCAGTCATGCAATGAAACTTTATTGCGAAAGTAATCCCGACGGGAAAAAGATTTCTGCAGGAAGGATCAAAAAAGGCGACATTCTCATGACTCCAAATGGAAATATCGAGGTCTACTCTGTGGAAACCGAAGCCTACAATGACAAAGTGTACAACTTCGAATTCGAAGAAGAAAAAACACCAAATTACATTGAAGCAAACGGTTTCTGGTCTGGAGACTTCGTTGCACAAAACGAATCTGAAAAATACGTATTAACACCTGAAGAAAAAGAAATCTGTGCAGAGTGGCAACAGCTAACAGCAGAAAGAACGAAAGCAATACAGCAATAAACATAAAATGCCGCTTGAAAAAATCAGGCGGCATTTTTTCCATTCCACATTTACAAATAAAACAAAAGCCAAAGGATATTTACACATGAAACTCGCGATTTCAATTTCAGGTGGCGGTGCGCTCGGTATTGGTCCGTTGCATTTTATGAGTCGTCTCGAAGCAAAACTTGGCTACCATCTCGCAGATGCAGGAGTTGCATTTGCAGGCACGTCAACAGGCTCTATTGTAGCAGCGGGCCTCTGCTCCGGCATGACCGCAGATCAGCTCTACAAACTTTATAAAGAGAATCTACCGGCCATATTCACCAAAATCAAGTTTGCCAAACTTGTCAATCTTTTTTTCTCGGATTACCATCTTTACGACAATACCAACCTCAAAAAACTCTTGCAAGACAAATTCAAACACTGTATGTACGAGTTTCCTAAGCCCATCTTTATTCCCGCAACGTTCATGAATGGCGAAAGCGTCGAAAAAGTTTGGGACCGTGGCGATGGCATGACAGACCAATGGTTTGCCATTCTTTCGAGTTGTTCCGCCCCCACGTATTTCGATCCAGTCAGTCGCACAAAAAACGACAAGACCGAAATATATTGCGATGGAGGGATGTGGGCAAACGATCCCATCATGGTTTTAGAGGCCGGCTTAAACAAAGTTCAGGACTTAAAGGGCAATTACAAGATACTCTCGTTTAATACAGGTATGCGCCACCCAAATTACGGATTTAAAAGCAAAGGACTCATTGGCTGGGGTAAATATATCATGAACGAATGGGTCGCACGAACAGGCCAAGCAGGTTTATTCCAGGCAAGAGCAAATATTGGCGAAGAGAACGTTTACCGCGCAGCCCCCACAATTCTTAAACCATTTGCCATGGATGACCTTAAAATTCTTGATGAAGTTTGCGAAATTTGGGACAAATATTACAATGATAACGAAACGGATATCGTGAACTTTATCAATTCAACCGAACCTGCAGGGAAAATCACAAAAAACAATTAAACACACATCAATATTCCAGAGTCCCTATCGGGGCTCTTTTTTGTAAACCTTCCTTTTTGAGTATGTTTTTTTTAACAAATATTCGAAAATATGATGTTTTTTGCAAAAAAAATGGTATTTTATAGGCGGTTATTATTAATTCGAATTTTCAGAGGAATTTCATGAGCTGGTCATACTCAAGAGAGCACCAAAAGAATATTCTTTGCATGATCATGGCTGGAGGACAAGGAAGCCGTTTGCAGCCCCTCACCCGCGACCGTGCAAAGCCTGCCGTCCACTTTGGCGGAACCTACCGCATTATCGACTTCGTTCTCAACAATTTTATCAACTCCGGCATTTTCAAAATCAAGGTTTTGACGCAGTTCAAGAGTGATTCCTTGAACAAGCATATTTCTGCAGCTTGGAACTTGAATGCAAGCCTTGACCAATATGTTGACCTTGTTCCGGCACAGATGCGTACCGGTGACGAATGGTACCGCGGTACTGCCGACGCTATTTTCCAGAACATCAACTTGATTACCGACGAACGCCCGGACCTCGTGGCGATTTTCGGTGGCGACCATATTTACAAGATGGACATCAACCAGATGATTGATTTCCATTTGAGCCGTGCGGCGCTCCTCACGATTGCGGCAATTCCGGTTCCGGTCGAAGAGGCCCGCGAATTCGGTATTATCGAAGTGGATGCCGACAACCGCATGGTCGGTTTCGAAGAAAAGCCGAAGGAACCAAAGCAGATGCCGGGCCGTCCGGGTTGGTGCCTCGCCAGCATGGGTAACTACCTTTTCACAAGCAAGTTCCTCGTGCGTGAACTTTTAAAGGGCGCAAGCTCTGGAGCAACAGACTTCGGCAAGCACATTATTCCGCGCTTGTACAAGGAATATCCGGTTTACGTTTACGACTTTAACACGAACATTGTTCGCGGCGAACAGGCTTCTACCAAGGGTTACTGGCGCGATGTGGGAACACTCGATGCGTTCTTCGAAGCCAACATGGACCTTTGCTCTGAGAATCCGCCGTTCGACTTGTACAACAACTACTGGCCGATTCGTACGTTCAACTGGAACCAGCCGCCTGCACGATTCTTCGCTGGCGACAACAACGCCCATCAGGGTGCTGCCGTGGATTCCATCGTGTCTGCGGGTTGCATTATCGGTGGCGGCACGGTCGTAAAGAGCATTCTTTCGCCGGGCGTAACCATCCAGAAGGACGCTTTGGTCGAAGAATCCATCCTCTTCCCGAACGTAACGATTGGTCCGGGTGCAAAAGTGCGCCGCGCCATTGTCGAAAAGGGCTTGCATATTCCGGCAGGCTTCCAGATCGGTTACGATTTGGAACGCGATAAGCAGCTCTTCCACGTGACAGAATCCGGCATCGTCGTCCTCGCGAAGGACACGATTATCAAAGCGTAATTCGTCATTCCCGACCTAGTCGGGAATCCATAAAATTATCGCAAAGGCCTCGGTTTAATAACCGAGGTTTATTTTTTTTCACGAAAAATAAGAATATAAAAACCATAGGTTTTGGAGCGCAGCGCCCCCATTTTTTCTAAATTTGCTCGCATGAACGAAGAACAATGCGCCACTTTTTCTCAGAAGTTACAAGAGATTGCAAAGGCCCCCAAATACCGTGGAGCCATTTTCCAGATTGAGGCCGACGAAAAAGGCCTCGCCCTCGTAGATGTCAAGGAAGCTAGCCTGAAAGTCTACTTGATGATTGACCCAGAATGCGACAAGATTCTGGAAACGAGATTTTTCACGTATGGCGGGCCGGTCTTTACCGCACTTGCAGACTCGTTCTGCCGCAAGATTCAAATGGCAACGGTCGAAGAAGCTTGCAAGATTACCGCCGAAAGCCTCGAAGAAGAATTGCGCGACACGCCTGATGTCCGAGCCCTCCCGGAGAATCAAACCGAAATCAAGCAGATGAACACCCTCATCGCCAAGGTTCTCGAAGTCTACCCCGAGAAGAAAGCGACTGCAATCATCGTTCGCGAAAAGATGGAACGCATCAAGTACCGCACGCAGACCGCCGAAGGCCGTGCCGAAGCAGATGCCGAATGGAATGCGCTCACCAAGGCCCAGAAAATCGAAAAGATCGAAGCATGGCTCCACCAGACCGTTCGCGGAACGCTCCAGGGCGATGGCGGCGACATCCAGATTCTCGACCTCACCGACGACAACCGCTTGCAAATTCGCTATCAAGGAGCATGCGCCGGATGCGGCAGTGCAATGGGTGGAACACTTTTCTACATCGAAGATGAGCTCAAAAACAACGTTTATTACAACATAATTGTAGAACCGGAAGACCCGCTCGCAAACCTTCCGCAGAACCCTGACTTGCCGGGCTTGGACGACAACAACCCGCCCGCAAGCATGTATTAAACCGCTCTTTGTCATGCCGGCCTCCGTGCCGGCATCTACATTTCTATATTAAAGTTTGAAAAATCACAAAGGAAACGATATGTCCGAAGAATTGAATCTTAAGTTTGTTGACCCCGTACCGATGCGCTACGGTGAAAACTCCCACCAGTCTGCCGTGTTTTATCGCGACCCGACCTGCACCGAAGCAAACCTCGCTTCTGCAAAGCAGCTTTGGGGCAAGGAACTTTCTTACAACAACATCGTCGATGCTGACGCCGCCCTCGAAATGGCTCGCGAATTCAGCGACGGCAATGCTGTCGTGATCGTAAAGCACATGAATCCGTGCGGTCTTGCTACGGGCGAAACGCTCCGCGAAGCTCTCGAAGCCGCTTGGGCAGGTGACCCGGTGTCCGCTTTCGGTTCCGTGATTGCAGTGACTCGCAAGGTGGACCTCCAGACTGCCGAATTTCTCAAGGGCAAGTTTGTTGAAATTCTCCTCGCTCCGGCATTTGACGACGACGCTCTTGAATTCCTCAAAAACAAGTCCAAGGACATCCGCCTCCTCGAAGTTGGCGAAATCAAGAAGGCAACCGCCTGCAAGGTTTACAAGCACGTGATTGGCGGTATGCTCGTCCAGGACCGCGACATCGGCACTTGGGACAAGTTTGAATGCGTCACGAAGGCTCAGTTCCCGAAGAACAAGGAAGACCTCGCCCGCTTCACTTGGCTCGTCACCAAGCACACCAAGTCTAACGCTATCGTGATGTGCTACGAATACAAGCCGGGTTACTTCCAGGTCATGGGCCTTGGCCCGGGCCAGCCGAACCGCATTGATTCCAACCTCCGCCTCTGCCAGCCGCGCGTTCGCGACAACGTTGCACGCCTCCCGGAAGCAAAGGAATTCTTCGACGAAAACGGCAAGCTCATCAACGAAGCTGGCCTCAAGGCACTCGAAAAGAAAGTCTTCGGTGAAGTCGTGATGGGTTCTGATGCATTCTTCCCGTTCCCGGACAACGTCGAAGCCGCACACGATGCCGGTGTCCGTTACATTGTTCAGCCGGGTGGTTCCAAGAAGGACGACCTCTCCATCGAATCTGCAGACAAGTTCGGCATTGCGATGGTGTTCACCGGAATGCGCCACTTCCGTCACTAATTCAAATAAGGTAAGAATGATTCCAGTTTCTCAAAAAGAAACAAACCAGAGAGAGAAGGACCTCTACTATGCGGTCCTCTCTTTCTTGAAGTCTGTCCGCAAAGCCGGCAAGACAACCGCCAAGGAATGGAACGAATACCGCTCCAAGCTGACGGGTATTGCGCCCTCGCCCGAAATGAGCAAGGCTACGGATATGTGGACGATGGATAACTTGGATCAATTCCAGCCGGACAAAACGCAACTTCCTCCGTTGAACGATATGGAATCCGTTGCAAGAGTTTCGCCCGAGTTTTTGTCACAGTTGCTTGAGGCTTTGTACTACGGCATGCTGAACTTGACTCAGGCAAACTTGATATCAGATGAAATTCAGGATGCGGATCCGGAATGCGTAAGCACGGCATCCCTCGAAGAATTACTGGTCAAGCTCTGGATTGGAAACGCCAAAAGCTATAGAAAAATTGTTGTGAATTAAGCGGCATTGCCGCAGTTACTGTTATGAACGAACGCGTTAGAGTTATCGGTGGTGGACTTGCAGGCTGTGAAGCAGCTTTGCAACTGGCCAGTCGTGGTTTTCAAGTCGATTTGTACGAAATGCGCCCCAACAGGCAGACGCCTGCGCACAGGGACGGTCACCTGGCTCAACTCGTCTGTTCAAACAGTTTTAAAGCCTTGGGCATTACAAGTGCTCACGGCCTTTTAAAAGCGGAACTTACGTTACTCGGGAGTTTCCTCCTGGAATGCGCGCGCGAAGCGGCAGTCCCTGCAGGTGATTCCCTCACTGTGAACCGCGACATTTTTAGCGAACTCGTCGAAAAGAAGATTGCAGAATTTCCGAACATCACGCTCCACCGCGAAGAAGTGACGAGTCTCGAAGGCGATTGTCCGACGCTTGTGGCTGCGGGCCCGCTCGCGAGTGATGCACTTGCCGATGATATTTTCAAACGTCTCGGAAGCAACCGTCTGCATTTCTTTGATGCGATTGCGCCTGTGGTCGAAACGGACAGCATCGACTTTGACCACGCTTTTTACCGCAACCGCTGGGAAAAAGGCGAAACGGCAGACTTTATCAACTGCCCGCTCGACAAAGAAACGTACACAGAATTTGTGCGCAAGCTCTGCGAAGCAGAAGCGACAGAACCGCGCCCGTTCGAGAAGAAGGAACTTTTTGAAGGTTGCCTCCCGGTCGAAGAGATGGCGCGTCGTGGCTACGAAACGTTACGCCACGGGCCCATGCGCCCGATAGGGCTTGGGCTTGGAAACAACGGCCATTTGTGGTATGCCGTGATCCAGCTCCGTGCCGAAAACAAGCAGAAGACGTTGTTCAACATGGTCGGTTTCCAAACGCGCCTCAAGTGGGGCACGCAAAAGGAAATCTTTACCATGGTGCCTGCACTCCGCAATGCAAAGTTTGCTCGCCTTGGCTGCATGCACCGCAACACGTTTATTGAATCGCCAAAGTTCCTCGATAAAACGCTCCGCTTGCGCCCAGAACTCGATTGTGCAAAAGGCATTCCGCCTACATGGTTTGCAGGCCAGATTACCGGTTCCGAAGGCTACACCGAAGCAGTAGCTACAGGCTGGTACGCCGCCTGGAACATGGCACAAACGATTTTGCACGGGCACGCCGACCCGCTCCCAGAAGAGAGCTGCATTGGCGCGCTCATGAACCGCCTTGTCGAAGAAAACGAGGACTTCCAGCCGATGAACTTCAACTTCGGCCTCCTCCCCCACCAAGACGGTCTCAAGAAAAAGAACAAAAAAGAAATCCTCGCCGGCAACGCAGAACGCGCCGTCCGCGAGTGGATTGCGGTCCGAAACAATGCGCGATGAGATTCGACAGGCGATTTTAAGTCAAGAGCTTAAGGACGGGGAAATGCTTCCGTCTGTCCGTAAACTCATGAAGACTTTTAGCGTCTCGTCGGGAACCATCCAAAATGTGCTCAAGCAACTCTCCGAAGAAGGCCTCATTTACAGCATCCGCGGTAAGGGATTTTTCTGGGGCAAAGCTCCAGATGCAAACGATCTTGCGCAAAAGCTTTCGAAAACGGTCCATCGCGAAACCGTCCTAGAACGTCTCGAAAAAGAATTTTCCGCAGACTGGGAAAAAGGCTTCCTCGATCCGAACAAAAATTTGCCGCTCGCAAAGGAACTCTCCGACCGCTACAACGTTTCGCAGACGATTCTCCGCAAGTTCCTGATTCACAAAGTCAACCAGGGAATCCTCGTACGCAGAGGGCGTTTGTACGCCTTTGCCTCCCCGCTCAAGACAAAAACAGTCAAGAATTTTAGCGAAATTCTGTTTGTCACGCGCTGCAATTCGTGGGGCGGTTTTACCGCCGAAAGCGAACGCGAGCTCGACTTTTTGCGCCTCGTTTACCAGAACGCGGGCGAGCAACATTTCAAGCTCATTCTACTCGGCATCAACGAAGAAAGCGGCAAACTCATTGACCGAAGCGGAAAAGTCTGCCATTTGACGGATTACCCAAACGCTATTGGCGCTGTACTTTCGACGCTCTTGGTGCAAAATCCGCATGCGCTTTTGCAATTGTTCTACGCCGTCAAATACCCCGTTTCGGTCTGGTGGGAACACCCTTTGCAAAACATCCCGCCGCGCTTTTTGAGCAAAAACAACTGGGCTTTTTTCAACTCGACTTTCGGCGAAATCCCCGGCCAACAAATGGGCAAATACCTTTTGCAAAAAGGCTTCAAAAAAGTCTGCTATTTTTCGCCATACCACAATAGCTCTTGGTCCAAAGACCGCTTGACTGGTCTCATGAATTCTGGGCTCGAAGTCATTGCATTTACCGATGACGAATACGCAAGCCCATGGGATTATAAGGAAATCGCAAGAGCAAAAGTTTCAAGACTTTCCGTCGAAACATACGCTCGTAACTTGGTCAAGAAAAAGCTGTTGCAATTTGTACAAAACGTTCCATCCGATTGTAACTGCTGGGTTTGCGTGAACGATGAAGTAGCAGGCCTCTTCTACGAAATGAGCGATGACGGCGATTGCATTTTGCCCGGCGAAAAGACCGACCCGAACGTTCTCGGATTCGACAACTCCGCCGAAAGCTACTTGTTGCGCATTGCGTCATACGACTTTAACACCAGCGCGCTTATCAAGCAAATTTTCTACTACATCGAAAATCCCGACGGATTCGGCAACAAAAAGCGATTGCACCAAATTCTTGGGCAAGTCATTGAGAAATAAGCGTCATTTCACCTAAATTGTCAACCAGAGGGGCAAAGCACCGATGGATCCAGTAACATTGATTCTTATAAATTTTATATTCTTTTATAGATAACAAAGGATATAGAATGAAAACAAGTTTTTTGGCATATGGTTTAGCAATTGCATGCACTTTGGCAGCATGCGGCGATGATTCTTCCACGAGTCCCAACACAAACAATACTGGCGACACACAAATTTCAAGTTCTTCCGTTGCTGAAGCGCCTTCCTCTTCCTCAAACGAGAACAAAGAATCAAAAACTGAATCTAGCAGTTCTGTTGACCAAAGCAGCAGCTCTAACCAAGAAATTTCCTCCAGTAGCGTTACAGCAAAAGGATTCCCGGCGAACTACAATCAGGAAACAGGGATTTTGACTGACGAGCGCGATGGCGAAGTTTACAAGACTGCAAAAGTTGGCAATAAAATTTGGATGGCCCAGGGATTGCGATACCTACCAGCAGAACCGGCAGAAGGTTGTGAATTTAAATGGGTCGATGAAACCGAAGATCCGGATTCATTGAAAACATATGGACGACATTATTCATGGTTGGGAGCAACAAGAATCCCCTGCGATTACATGTCTAAAACAATTTCTTTTGGCAACGAGGATTTTCCCCTACCACATCAAGGCGTTTGCCCTAAAGGCTGGCATATTCCACAACAAGATGAATGGAAAGAATTAGCCGAATCAGTAAATAGTTATATATCTAAACTTATATCCCAAGATTGGAATCTCGTAGGAGCTACAGGGACCGATGATTATGGTTTCAATGTTCCCCATCCAGAACGCGGTAAAAATCATATTGAATTTATCGAGCTTGAAAACTCCGGCAAAAAAGGGTATACCATGGTTTTTAACGATTATGGAACGATGGTAAGAATGGAAACTAATCTTTCTTTAAAAGACGTTGAAAATGGTTATCTCCGCTGTTTGATGGACTAGCAAAAGGCTCTTTGCAGATATGAAAAAAAGCGAGCTTAAAGCTCGCTTTTTTCGTGTAAGGCGCCCCCAGCACACTTTACTTCGACTTCGCTCAGCACAGGCTTAAGCTCAGTGACCTTAGCCGGGGAGACATTAGACGTTTTTGTTAACGATAATCGTCTTGGCTTCGAAGGTTTCGCGATCAATCCACTTGACCATGAGAGAAACCTTATTGTCCGCATTGAGCGCGTCCCAGTAAGCCTTGAGCGTTTCTTCGGCATTGTCGAAAATCGGCATGAGCTTCGGGAAGCTGTTGAAGCTCGGAATCGGTTTGCCATCAGTTTCATACGTGCTGATGAAGTGGCCAAGACCCGGGAGAGCCTTTTCAAATTCGAATGTGGAGCGTTCGCAGCCGGCGTCTTCGCTGTTGTTACGGCTCTTGAGAATCGAAAGCTTGTAAACAGCCGGTTCAGCATTCTTGTAATGGATGCCGGAAATACGCGGCGTGAAGTTCGGAGCGTCGTCTTCGTACTGGCGAGTGCGGAGAGCACTTTCGAACGTGCCACCGAGATTGATGGCGTTGTAAATCGTGTCGGTCTGGTCGCCGTTCGTGATAATCTGCGTATCCTTCGTGTGGCGAGCCGGATAGTAAATGATGAGGTGCGGATCCGTGAGCTTTGATTCGTCGAAAGCCTTGGTCTTCATGAATCCCGTATCGACTTCGATTTCAAACACACGGTTACGGCTGTTCACGCTGCGGCCCATGATCCAGTAAACCTGAACATAGGACTTGCCATCGGGACTCGTGCCAAGCACAATGCCACGACCCGGATACGGATTTTCAGAAAGTGCCTTAAAATTTTGTTTTGCTTCGTCTGTATAAGACATTTTTATCACCTCTTCGGATTGTAATTATTCATCAAAACCATGGCCAGGGCAACGCAGAACATCACCACGCTACCGACAACGACCTGCTGTTTGTGGTCGTATTCGCGCTTCACATAAGTCGGATTTTCTTCGTTCAGTTCCTGCAAAGTCGGGCCTTTAGCGAGCGTAGAAGAATCAACGCCGTAGACCTTTTCCTTTTGCTCTTCCGTCATGTTTAACGTGCTGACATAAGAACTGTCGGAGCGGTCCATTTTTGCAGAAACGGAAGACGGGAACGCGAGGAAAAGCGCGACGAGAATCGCAGGCAATAAACCGCCCTGGATCGCCACGCCCTTACAGGGCTCGCGATGACGTAATGAAAACGCTCTTTCGACCTTCATCTAAGTTCTGCCAACCGCCTACTGCCGACTATTCCTTAGCGAGCTTGTCGAGAATCTGGTTCACGAGGCCCGGGTTAGCCTTGCCACCGGACTTGCGCATCGTCATACCCACGAGGAAGCCCTTGAGAGCGACCTTACCAGCCTTGAATTCAGCGAACTGGGCAGCGTTAGCGGCGCAGACTTCACGGACCACAGCTTCGATAGCGGCAGTGTCGGTCACCTGCACGAGGCCCTTTTCCTTCACGATCGTTTCCGGATCCTTGCCCGTTTCGAACATTTCGGCAAACACCGTCTTTGCAATCTTACCGTTGATGGTATTGTCTGCAATGAGGTTCACGAGGGCGCAAAGCTGTTCCGGCTTAATCTTGAGCGCTGCGAGGCCACCTTCGAGGTCCTTCATCTTGGCGAGGAGTTCCGTGATGACCCAGTTAGCGAGCACCTTGCCGTTCTTGCAGTTCTTGGCAGCAGCGTCGTACCATTCGCTCACGTCGCGGTCTTCGGTAAGCACCTGAGCATCATATTCAGAAACGCCGAAGTCCTTCATGAAGCGTTCGCGGCGGGCATCCGGCAGTTCCGGAAGCGTGCGGCGAATTTCTTCGACGAATGATGGGTCGGTCACAAGGCGGACCATGTCCGGTTCCGGGAAGTACTTGTAGTCGTGAGCGTCTTCCTTGGAGCGAATCACGATCGTCTTGTCGGCGTTTGGGTCATAACGCTTGGTGCACTGTTCAACTTCCTTACCAGCATCGAGCGTCGAGGCCTGCAAGTTCATTTCGCAGTAGAGAGCCTTTTCGAGGTTCGTGAAGCTATTCAAGTTCTTGATTTCGGCGCGGATACCGAACGGAGCGTCTTCTGATGCGCGGAGGGAAATGTTACCGTCGCAGCGCATGTTGCCGTTTTCCATATTGGCGTTCGAGACGCGGGTGTATTCGAGCGTCTGCTTGATTTTCTTCAAAACAAGCACGGCTTCTTCCGGACTACGGATATCCGGTTCCGTCACAATTTCGCAAAGCGGCGTGCCGCAGCGGTTCGCGTCAAAGTGGCTCTGCGTCGGGCTCATGTCGTGGATGAGCTTACCAGCGTCTTCTTCCATGTGGATACGGGTAATGCCCACGCGCTTCTTGGTGCCATCGGCCTTTACTATTTCGAGCCAGCCGTTCTTGCAAATCGGATGGTCATACACCGGAAGTCCACCCGTCTGGGTAATCTGGTAACCCTTCGGAAGGTCCGGGTAGAAGTAGTTCTTACGAGTCCACATGGCGTTCAAATCAATTTCGCAGTTGAGAGCGAGACCCAAGCGAATGGCGTATTCCACAGCCTTCTTGTTCGGCACCGGCATAGCACCCGGCATACCGAGGCAAACAGGGCAAACATGCTTGTTCGGGCTGGTGTTCACTTCGATTTCGCAACCGCAGAACATCTTTGTCTTAGTCGCAAGCTGACAATGGATTTCGAGACCAATAACAGGACAGTAATTAGACATGTTAAACTCCAATAAATTTTACGAGGGTAAAGATAGAAAAAAGTAACTAGTCCCTTGTTACTAGTTACTAGAAATGCAGACAAAAAGATGTTATGTGAGAACTTAGAGAAACGTCATCCTCGACCTGATCGAGGATTTTGAAACATTAAATTTCATCGAGCGTTACAACAAGTGCGTCAATAGCATCGCGGAAGTTCACACATTCGGTGAGGATGCAATCAGCGCCGTTCACAAAAGCCGTGGCAAGGCGCAAGGACTCGTTCTCGGTCAATTTGTGATTCGTACGTGCAGCAGCAGCAAATATTTCCGCAGCCTTTAACGACACATCGGCATTCACTTCGCAAAGGCGCACATTCGCAGACTTTTCAAAAAATTCGCGGTACTGGCGGGCCAAAACGCCATCGTTTGCGCCATACGCCTTCTTGCAAATTTCAAACAAAGTCACAGTAGAAACAAGAACCTGAATATTGTTTTCGTACACCCCGTCCAACACGCCCGAAACCACGGGATAATAATCAGGATGCATCTGCAGAAGCCGCACTAGCGGCCCCGAATCCAAAAACAAAATGCGGCTATTTTCAATCGACTTAATCATCTTCTTTTACAGGTTCGTAAATTTCCATGTAGGCTGCATCATGACGCTGACCAGAACGCATCATCTTAAAACGACCGGCTTTCGGATAAAAATACCAATTCATCCATTCGCCACTCATGTCGGTACGTTTTGTTTTTAACGCAATCGGCTTTTCGCCCATAAAATAATCTCGTTTGTGCGGAATCACGCGTTCCATTGCACGATACGTATGCACAGAATTCCCTGCCTTACGTTCAATCGTTCCGTGTCCATCCTTGCTCCAAGTGATATTCACGGCACCATGATCATCCTTCAGCGGTTCGCAAGTATCAAAGCCGCTGGCGCACCACAAATATCTTGGATATGTAAAGCTGTAAGAATCGAAATTAAATGTTTCGACAATTCGATTGTTTCCACGGTATGTCGGATAATTGCCCGCAAGCGTATAACCGCCAACATTGTAATCTTCGCAACCACGCTGAGCCACGCGAACAACACGATTGAAAACATCCACGCCAACAGCGCAACCTTCTTCTTTGTAGACAAAGCGTGCATGTCCATTGATGTTTTTCTTTTCAAGGTTGCCCATCTCAATTTCAGCAACATCTTCATCTTTACCATTCTGCACAATGATGTTAAAACGGCTTGCATTACTCGGTGAACTTTTCAGCACCACACGGCCAGTTTCAGAGACGTATTCGCCGCTCAAGTCCGCATATTCCTGCATAAAGCGATTCAGCTCAGAACGTTTTACCCATACATCACCAAACTTACAGTTCACCGGAACATAGCGAGGCGGATCCTTCGGTTCAATTTCTTCGTAAGTAACAATTCTCTGTTTCTTGGTTACAGTCGTGTATTTTCCTTTGGGACCACGAACTTTTTCCTGAACATCCACAAAACTTTCATGTTCTATACGCTCTTTCGGGATTGGAAGTTCCTTGATTACGTCAGAAGGAGTCAGATACCCGAGCGAACGTTTTTCGTCAATTTCACCATCAATTTTCTTATAAACATCAAGTTTCATCTGGGCAAACACACTCGCAGACAAAACTACCAACACCAACAACAAGATTTTTTTCAAAACAATCTCCTATTTTGGATATTTAAATTAGATTAATGGGGGCAATATATGTAGTAAAAAAAAGATTATGTTAATTTTACTAAAATTTAAATGAGTATTTAAACACGAGTTTAACACCAAGGAGATCGAAAATGAAGAAAATGTTTCTTGCAAGCTGCCTTCTTGCGGCATCCGTATTTGCTGCACCATCGGCAGAAGATGTTAAGGCTGCAACCGAAAAACCGGCAGTAGAAGCTAAGGCTGCTGTGACTAAGGCAAAGGCCGTAACTGCAACGAAAAAGGCAAAGGTTGAAAAGGCTAAGGAAGATGCAACCAAGACCGCTACCGACGCTAAAGCAGCTGCTGCTGATGCAAAGGCAACCGCAGTAGCCGCTCCGGCAGCAGCCAAGGCCGCAACCGCAGAAGCAAAGACTGCAGCAACTAACGCTAAGGCCGCAGCAAAAACCACAGCAAAGACCGAAGCAAAAGCCGCCGCAACAAAGGCTCAAGAAACAGTAAAGGCAACAGAAGCAAAGGCCGAAGCCATAAAGACGGACGCTACAGCCGCAGCTGCTGCTAAGACCGAAGAAGTCAAGGCAGATGCAGCTGCCGCAGTCGATGCCAAGGCAGCAGAAGCAAAGGCCGCCGTAGAACCGGTTATCCCGGCTGCAGCTCCGGCTCAAGAAGCTCCGAAGACCGAAGCTAAGGCCGCAGAAGTCAAGACTCTTGAAGCACTTTCCGCTGTTCCTGAAACAAAGGCTCCGGCTGCAGAACCCGCTCCAGCTGTAGAAGTTCCAACAGCAGTCGCTCCGGCAGAAGTTGCCGTTACAGAACCGGCTACCACGGAATCCCGCAAGAAAAAGAAGATGATCGAAAACGCCGTCTTCACCGTCAATGAAATTGACTTCGACATCAACGCAGACTTCGAACTTGAAGCAGGCAAGGTATTCTGGACAACCGAAGACGATGTTAATTCGGACAACCTTGAAACGTGGAGCGGCAAGGCTAACTTCGCCGTTCTCACTGAAACCCAAAATTTCAAGGGTAAGATCGCCCTCGCCTTCTACCCCGGTGACTTAAAGACCGACAACCATAACGGCGAAACGGGTAGCATTGAAGATTACTTCTCCCTCGATGAAGCATGGGCTTACCAGAGCAAGGATTGGTTCAGCTTCAGAGTCGGTCGTTGGGACAACACCGACAAGAACGGTGACTACTTCGGTGGCTACATCGATGGTTACAAGAACGGCTTCCTCTCCACCCAGGATCCTGAAAACCAGTTCGAATTCGGATTCGTCCCGAACGAAAACATCGACATCACCCTTTCCTTTATCAGTAAGGCAACTCACCTCAACAAGGGTGACCTCCGTCTCATATTCAACTTCCACGATCTTCCGAGCCTCGAAATGTTCGACATCCAGCTCGGCTACCGCAGCAACATTTTCGACAAAGTTCACGATAGCGACGTTGATGTTTTCCACAATGCCTCTTTGAAGGTTCGCGCTCCGATTATTCCGAACTTCCTCACGGCATTCGGTGAAATCGCCCTCATGGACATGTCCAATGACCTCGTTGCTCCGCTCACCGGTGGTATCGAAATGAACTTCAAGACGGTTGACCGCGTCATCCTCGAAGCCGAATTCGTCCATGACCGTCACAAGAACGGCTACTACGAAGGCAATCCGAAGCATGTCAAGGACGTTCTCGGAGCTCTCTATCTTGAAAAGGCTCTCACAGATCGCTTCTCGCTCTCCGCTGGTTTCCATAGCTATGGTGCCACCAGAGACTTCATGCTCTCCGGCAACTTGATCGGCCGCATCAACTAGTATAAAACAAAGTACAAACAAAAGGCCCCAGCAATGCTGGGGTCTTTTGTTAGCAACGTCATTCCGGGCTTGCCCCGGAATCTGCCGATGAGGCTAACGTCGCGCTAAAATCCTTTACGTTCCAAGTCAAGCAAAAGCGCCTGGAGGGAATCTTCAACCGATGCACGGAAACTATTCGATCCAAGACTGCAACTTGCAACGACTTCGTTACCGGAAGAAATTCGAATAACATCAAAGCCGTTTTCGGATGTAAAGCAGACAGTCAAACCTTTATTCAGAGCTTTTTCGAGTAAATCGCGCATAGCGACTCCTTTAATGAGGGGTTCAAAAAACTTGGGTTGGCGCACCAACAAACTTAAACTAGGCTTTTTTGCTCCCAAAAACAAGCAAATAATTTTGAATTTCACTTATTTCTTTGTATTTTATGAGCGTAGAGAGCCTTTATGTTCGATTTTCACATTCATATAGCACGATTACCCCAAAAAAAGCAGCTAACACAGCTGCTTCTGGACCGGAATTATGATTTTATTGCGGTCGCGTGCGAACCGTGGGAATGGGAAGAGGTCGCTCAGTTGAAAAAGGATTTTTCGACCGAGTTAAAGCCCTTTAAATTGACATACGGCATCCACCCGATGATTGCAACGCAAGCAAACGTCGAAATGTTTGCAAAATTGCGTGAATATTTGCAAGATGAGCACGCTATGGTCGGCGAAGCGGGTATCGACAAACGGTATCCGGGGTACGAAGATGGGACTCAAGACAGCGTCTTTTTAGAGCAGGCAAAGCTCGCTTTAGAATTAAAACGGGATTTGCAAATTCATTGCGTCGGTGACTATATGCGAATTCTAAAGCTATTGGACAAAGCTGGATTTCCGCAAGACCAAACGCAAGGTCTAGATGCACAGGATTTACAAGTGCTACCGCGAATGCAGGAATCTCCGCGACCGATATTCCACAGGTTCGGTGGAGACTCAAGCGTTATCCCAAAGGCACTCTCCTACGGCGCCTTTTTCTCGCTACATGAAGACAGTTTCCGCAAGAAATCGACCGCGGCAGCCATCCCGCTCATACCGCAAGAACGCATTTTCTTTGAAACCGATGCCGACGAATCTTTTCTGGAACCAGAAGAACTTGCCGAAGCTCTCGAAAACCGTCTAGAATCAGTTCGAGCCGCCTACGCCGAGAGCCGTGAGTAACGGATCTGACGATCTGACGGTCGCCGCCTGCACTTGAATGCTTGCAAACGCTCGGAACACATCGAGCGTCTTTTTCGCCATTTCAACAGGCGTTCCGCGCCCAACTTCGAACACAGCTTGTAGCGGCGACATTCCCAAATAGCGCATGCCGCACGTGCAAAGAGCGCTGATTTCGCCAAGCACACGCGGGTCCGGCGACGGCGTTTCTGCAAACGTCGCAACGATGACGCCCTTACGGAGTGCAAGCCCCTGGATGCGCAAACGCCCTGCCAACAGCCCAAGCTCCGTCACGAGCAGCAACATGCTTGCCGGCGTTGGAATCGGGCCAAAGCGGTCCACCAATTCGTTTTCGATATTGCGGATTTCGTCCTGCGACGTGATTCGTGCAATACGCTGGTACAGCGAAATTCTCGTGAGACCGTCTTCCACGTAATCTTCGGGCAGGTAAGCATCCACGCCAATTTCCACACGCGGTTGGATTGGCTTTTCGAGAGCGCCACCGCGCAGCATTTCGACGGCTTCACGCACCAAGCGCACGTACGTTTCAAAGCCGACTTCGGCAATAAAGCCGTGCTGCTCTTGGCCGAGCAAGTTGCCCGCCCCACGGATTTCAAGGTCGCGCATGGCAAGTTGGTAGCCGCTACCGAGGTCGGTAAACTGTTCCAAAGCCTTGAGGCGGCGCATCGATTCCTGCGAGATTTCGCCACGCTGCGGAATTACGAGCAACGCCTTCGCAAGCACACTGCTGCGGCCCACGCGGCCGCGCATCTGGTAAAGCTGGCTAATGCCAAAGTGGTGCGCGTTCATGATGATAATCGTGTTCGCGTTCGGCACATCCAAGCCCGATTCAATGATGCTCGTGCTCACAAGAATATCGAACTTGCGCGAAAGGAATGCATCCATCACGCGTTCAAGCTCATGATCTTCCATCTGCCCATGCGCCACCGCGACCTTCGCTTCGGGAGCCATCGCTTCAATCTTTTCGGCAAGCGTGTTGATGGTCTGCACGCGGTCATTTACGACAAACACTTGGCCGCCACGGGCAAGTTCATCGAGAATAGCATTCTTCAAGACTTCGTCATCGCGCTGCATCAGCTTTGTTTCGACCGGCAAGCGGTTGATTGGCGGCGTATTGATGAGCGAAATATCGCGAACGCCCGTCATGCTCAAATGCAACGAACGCGGAATCGGCGTGGCACTCATACTGAGCGTATCAACTGCAAGGCGGAGCTGGCGCAGTTTTTCCTTTTGCTTCACGCCGAACTTTTGCTCTTCGTCGATAATCAAAAGGCCCAAGTCCTTGAACTCACTCTTGTTCGATAACAGAGCATGCGTTCCGATGACTATATTCACCGAGCCTTCAGCAACTTCCTTGAAAATTTCCTTCTTTTCTTTGGCGCTCTTGTAACGGTTCATGAGCGCAATTTTCACAGGGTAAGCGGCAAAACGTTCGCAGAAGTTTTCGTAATGTTGAGCGGCAAGAATCGTGGTCGGCACAAGGATGGCGACCTGCTTATTCGAGGCAACGCACTTGAACGCCGCACGCATCGCGACTTCGGTCTTTCCAAAGCCCACGTCTCCGCAAATGAGGCGATCCATCGGGCGACGGCTTTCCATGTCGCGCTTGATGTCGGCCGTGGCACGGAGCTGGTCTGGCGTCGGATCGTATTCGAACGATTCTTCGAATTCCTTTTGCATGTTGCCATCAGGCGGGAAACCGAAACCTTCGACAAGTTCGCGCTTGGCATAAAGCTCCACGAGGTCGCGCGCAATCTTGATGACCTTTTCCTTGACGCGCTTCTTGATGTTTTCCCAAGTCTTGCTGCCGAGACGGTCCAGCTTTGTTTCAACATCGTCCGAACGATCGAGGCGTTCAATCTTTTGCAAATCCGACACCGGGAACTTTAAGCGGTCGCCGCCCTCGTATTCGAGCAAAGCGCAGTCCACCATACCGCCGTTGACTTCAACGCGGACAAGCCCCAAATAACGGCCAATACCGTGGTCTTCGTGCGCCACGAGGTCACCGCGATTGAGCGATTCGACCATCAACGCATTCGTGACAGAACCTGCAATTTTATGCTTGCGAGCCTTATTCGCATGGCGATTTAAAATTCTCGTTTCGGTGAGGAACGCGACATTATCGTCTTCAAGCCAAAAGCCTTCGGTCAAATTTCCGATAAAATAATCTTCGACTGGCAAACCGTCAAAAATTTCACGCAAGCGGTTCACACCACCAGGAGTCTGTGCCATCACATAAACACGACCGCCCTTGTCGTAAAATTCTTCAATCTCTTTTGCGACAGCATCCGTGCCATTCGAGGTAAAGTCCTGCGCACGCATGTGCATCTCATGCCAGTTGCCGTCATCGACCTTCACGCGAGTCACGTCAAGCGAAGCCCTGCCCACAAACAAGCGCGAGAGTTCGCCAATCTTGAACCAAAGTTCATTCGGCGGAGCCATTCCCGGGTCCGTCACGCGAGCTTCGTCATAAGCACCGCGGAAAGCGCCATACATCTTCGAAGCCGTTTCCGAAAGCAGCGAAAGTTCTTCGAACACAAGCGACGCGCGCGGCATGTAATCCAATAGGCTAGCTACCAAACGCTGATGCACCGGACGGCGCCACCAAAGCGAATCCGGCGAACCATCCTCCCCGACCAAAACAGTTTCGGGAACCGTAAACTCGCCCATCGGGAAAAATTCAATATGCGTCAGCTGCTCCAACGAACGCTGCGAGAAAATATCGAACGCACGGATGGATTCAATCTCGTCGCCGTAAAATTCAATACGAATCGGGTGCGGGTACAAAAGGCAGTTCACGTCGACAATGCACCCGCGAATCGAAAACTCGCCCACGCCGCTCACCATCGGCTGTTCCGTAAAACCGTGATCGAGGAACCACGGGCGAAGCGACGAAGGCTCCAGCTGGTCACCCACCTTGAGCGAACGCACCTGACGCATGATTTCGCCCGGTTCAGGCAATTTCATCAAAAACGAATCGAGCGGACACACCACAACAAAAGGCTTATCCGCACGTGAAATATCACGGAAAAACTTGAGGCGTTCTTCGAGCACGCCCTCGAACGGGACCTTGATTTCGTAAGGCTTCAAGCCGAGTGATGGGAAAAAGCGAACAAACTCCTCGCCCACCATGCTTTCAAGGTTTTCGACCCAGACTTCAGCACTGCGGTAATCCTTAGCCACAACGAGAATGTTTTGCGGGTTTTTCAAGAATCGGTTCGCTACCATCATCGAAGCCAGCGGAACCGAAGCCCCGTTTATATGGATAGCCTCATTGTTCGCATTTTCAAAAAGCGAAATCGCCGAGAACGAATTTTCTTGAAGGAATTCCGAAATTGTGAGCATAGAGGAAAATTTAGAAATTTACCACAAATGGAAGCCAACGCCTAAATAAAACCTGTGTTTAGCATGCTTTTTATCGCGTTCATTCTCGCCATATTTAAACACATATTTTGCCTTAAGAGATAAATACCCCCCTATTGGCGCATCATGTCCCAATTCAGAAATCCATGGTCTATATTCAAATTGCAGTCCAGCCATCCATGGATCATACCCACCAACAAAAGGAACAACCTTGAAATATTTATTTTCAAAAACATCTGCGCCCAACAAAACATTCCAACCATAATGAAAATCATCATCCTGCCCATAATTAGCAGATAAAATAAAACGTTTGTATTGAAGGACAACATTCAATTCAAAGCTACCATTTGATGGGCTATAAAAATATTCGCCTCCTATACCACCTGTATAGAACCATTCTCTGTAATAATATTTTTGAAAATTACGATTATTTTGTATTTTCCTTTCTAAAGACTCCTCTCTATGAGCCCATGAGTAAAACTCAGAACTAGGATATCTTTTCTGAAATGTCAAATACTTTGAAATTAACAATTCAAAATAAACAGAATCTTTCTCAACAAAATCATTTTTCCAAAATCCATAACGCTTACTCTCCGAAGTAGTACGAGACTTGAGGGTATCTCGTTCAAAGACAAGACTCATCAAATCAGCCAAATCTTTATACTCTTGACTCACATCTGCATTTAAAGCACGATTTAACTGTTTTCGAAGGTTTTCACGAGTTTTCAAGTTAGCATGTTTATTAAGATATTCATTTAATTCATCATTAAAGGCAGATCTCTTAGTTTCATCCACATATCTGTATCCACTACCATACGAATAAGACTCTAGACGATTATCATAATCACGAACAAGCGCAGCAACAGCCGAATCAAGTTTACCCATTAAAAAATAAATTTGCATCAGTTCATATTTATCTAATGCATACTCTTCGTATACGGAATCCGTCAACACTTCGACATATCGAGAAGTCGCCTCATAATCCTTAGCCTGTAAAGATTGAAGCAAAGAATCACGAGCTTCTGCAAAATGACTTCTCTGCGCCTCAAGTTTTTCTATATGGAATCGACGGATTTCATTTTCTTCAAAACTTGAGCCAAAGCCCAAAACATTCAGCAATAAGACTAACGAAATTAAAACATAAACGCGCATATAAGAGAATATACAATATTATTCGTACGCGATGCGGCTGATTTTTCCGTCGAAATAAACGAAATCGCCGTCTTTGTAATTCCACACTGCCTGGAATTTTGTCGGGAGTTTAATTCCATCGTCACTGACTTTGTACTCGCCACAAACCGCAGACCACGGCACATATTCAATCGAACCATCAGGAGCAACGACCGCACGGTCGTTTGTCGTAAACGAAGTCATTTCATATTCGTCATTGAAATTGAAAATGCCGCTCACCGTTTGCCCGTAAGCCGAAATTGTCGCCATGACTTGATGTTCATTGATTTCTTCGAACTTGATATAATCCTGAAGCAAGATGCTCGGAGCGAACATGCTCTCCGCCAAGAACGTCGCGAGGCATGCGCGGTCCATTTCTGCACCGGTTTGGTCAAACAGCGTGAATACTTTTGCAATCACGCCCTTCATGCCGCCCTTGCCGTCGCGGTAATAGTCATAACCTTGAAACGGAATGCCGAACAGGCTGCTTTTGATCATCGCTAAACGGTTTGGACTCTTGACGAAATCGTGCTGGATGTAATCAATTTTAAGCTTCGGGCCATTTTTCCCTTGACTAAACGCGACATCGCGATACTCCATCTTCAAAAGATTCATCTTCTTTTTCCCGATGTAGCCGTTCTTTTCGACAAACTTTTGGATTGCTGTTGGGAGGTTTGCGAAGTCAGCCGCAACGAAAACTTCGCCATTTTGATACAGCGCACTCGCCGCACTCAGTTCTTTAGAATCCTTTTCAAAATCCGCTTTCAACGGCGAATACGGAATGCAGAACCAAACCACAAGCAACAAAATAAACGCAGCAACACAACCCAACACCATCATCAACTTTTTCCTTTTCATTTTTTACCCAAAGCAATATTCTCATCAAATCTTACGCAAAGGTAGTATAATTCGATACATCAAAAAAACACCTATTTTTACATTTTCTGCCCCATTTTACATTTTATATACTACTTTTATAGAGTCAAAAAGCAAAGAGGTTTTTGGCACGCACGACGCAACTTCGACATGAAGACGCCACACGTGCAGATATTATGAAAAAAATCATTGTCGTGAACACTCCGAAGAACTGGAAGTTTCACATTCCCGAAGCCGAAATCGTCTCGGCAAAAGATTACCTAACCAATCCCGACTTTACAACTCAGAAAAACGTCCGCGTCTTTAACCTGTGCAAGGACTACAGCTACCAAAGCAAGGGCTATTACGTGAGCCTGCTTGCCGAAGCGCGCGGTCACAAGGTTATTCCGAACGTCAAGAATATCCGCGACTTCAAGGCCCCTGCCGTCGTGAAAATCATCAGCGACGATATCGACGAACTCATCCAAAAGAGCCTCCGCAAACTCACCGGAACGGAGTTCGTGCTTTCGATTTACTTCGGGCAGAACGTGAGCCCGCAATACTTGGAACTTTCGCAAGCGCTTTACCGCCTTTTCCAAGCCCCGCTGCTTCGCGCCAAGTTCGTGTTCAAGCAGAAATGGTTCATCCAGTCCATCCGCCCGATCAGCGTTGACGAAATTCCAGAAACGCACAAGGACATGGTCGATCAGTTCGCCATCGAATACTTCCAGAAAGAACGCTTTGTGTCGCCCAAGACCGAAGAATATGTTTACGACCTCGGCATCCTCACGAACCCCGAAGAAGTCGAGCCGCCGAGCAATAAGGAAGCCATCCAGCTCTTTATCGAGGCCGCACAAGAAACGGGTTTCCGCGTGGAAATGATTACCAAGACGGACTACCACCGCGTCGGTGAATTTGATGCCATCTTCATTCGAGAAACGACAAACGTCAACCACCACACATATGCATTTGCACGCCGCGCCCAAAGCGAAGGCATAGCAGTCATTGACGATCCTGACAGCATTTTACGTTGCTCTAACAAAGTTTATTTGCAAGAGTTGATGACAGTCGGCAAGATTCCGGCACCGAAAACAATTATCGCCCACAGCGAAAACCGTCACACGCTCGCCAAGGAAATCGGATTTCCGATGGTCATCAAGACGCCGGATTCTAGCTTCAGCATGGGCGTTAAGAAGGCGAACAACAAGGAAGAACTCGAAAAAATTCTCGACACGATGTTCGAGCATAGCGACTTGCTCATCGCACAGGAATTTACGCCCACGGAATTTGACTGGAGAATCGGCATTCTCGACGGAAAGCCGCTCTTTGCCTGCAAATACTACATGGCGAAGGACCACTGGCAAATCTACAACTGGGATAGCAAGGACAAGAACGAGGTATGCGGCAAGTGGGATTGCCTGCCGATTGAAAGCGTCCCCCACGGTATCGTGAAAACGGCGCTCCGCGTCGCAAGCCTTATTGGCAACGGCCTTTACGGCGTGGACCTCAAGGAAATCAACGGTCATCCGGTTGTGATTGAAGTGAATGACAACCCGAGTATCGACCACGGTATCGAAGACCAAGTTGGCAAAAAGAAGATTTATCTCGCCATCATGAGGAGCCTGCGCCACCGCATCGAAGACCGCCAAAACGCCGCCCAGCAAAAAGTGTTGCAACACGAAAGGGATATGTTTTTATAGAGAGTATAGACGAGAGAATATGGAACAATTTAAACTTTGGGAACGTTTCGGCGTTGAAATGGAATTCATGATTGTCGATCGCGACACACTTAACGTGCTGCCGCGTGCCGATGTTCCCCTCGGAAAAGACAAAGACGGCAACCAACTTTCGGACATCGAATACGATGACATCGGGCTTTCGAACGAACTCGTGAGCCATGTGCTCGAATTCAAGTGCGCCCACCCCAAGTCTACTTTTGATGGGCTCGGCAAACGTTTCTTCCACGAAATCCGCCGTGCTAACAAGAAACTCGAAAAGATCAATGCGATGCTTTTGCCGAGCGCCTGCCACCCGTTCATGGATCCGGCAGAAATGAAGCTTTGGCCGTACGATTGCCTCGACATTTACCAAACTTACGACCGCATTTTCAATTGCAAAGGTCACGGCTGGGCCAACTTGCAAAGCACGCACTTGAACCTTTCTTTTGACGGTGACGAAGAATTTGGCGAGCTCCACGCAGCCATCCGTTTGCTATTGCCGCTCATCCCCGCCATCGCCGCCAGCAGCCCGTATCTCGATGGGAAATACACCGGCTACCGCGACGCACGAATCGAAGTTTATCGTCACAATCAGGACAAAGTCCCCGAAATCACGGGCCAAGTCATTCCAGAACAAGCTTACAGCTACGATGAATACAACAAGATGATTTTTAACAAAGTAAAGAAGGCTATCGCTCCGTTCGATACCGAACACTTGCTGAATCATTTCTTCTTGAATAGCCGTGGAGCCATCGCTCGCTTTGATCGCGGGGCCATCGAAATCCGCCTCGTCGATATTCAGGAATGCCCGAATGCCGACATCGCCATCGCAGAACTCGAAATCGCAACCCTCAAGGCCATCGTAAACGGCAAGTTCGCGGGCAGTTCCAATGCCGCAACTGGTAATGCCGCGGACATCTCGGAAACATCTGCAAATCCCGTGCCGCACACGCTCAAAGAATACCGTGAATTTCTGCGCAACTTCGACACGACACGCCTTGCAGAACTCCTGAACAAGACCGTGAAAGACGCCGAGAACGCCTCCATCGACTGGGCAGAATACCTCGCTGTATTTGGCATGAATTTCGCGACTGCCACAAACGGCACCGAGGCAACTCACACGAGCGCCCCCATAACCGCTGGCGATCTCTGGAAACACATCTACAGCATCGTGAAAAACGACCTCACCGAAGTCTCCCAGTGCTTCATGGAAAAAATGCTCGAACGCGGAACGCTCTCCAGCGCCCTCTACAAAGCACTCGGCGACGCCCCCACGCACGAAGCTTTTGTCACGGAATACAAAAAATTAGCCGATTGCCTTGCGCACAACCGGCTATATGGAATTAGCGAATAAAATCACTTACAAACCCAAATCTTTCTTTGCTACCTGGAAATTCATTTCCAGGTATTTTAAATTTTCGCTTTCAGCCATCATACGTTCATAATCAAGTATTGGGAATAAAACGTAAGGCTTAACACGAGCATCAACCGATGATAATTTTTCAGGAGAATCTGCGCCAAAGTAATACTTTGCAAATACATCCCAGCATTTTCGCATCGATGCAGCATTCATGTAATGCGCCGCCAGCAGATAATCATCAGGCAAGTAATGGCAGAAGTAATAATAACACCCTAAATCATAAAGCGGGTTGCCACACGAGAATTCCCCGAGATCGATAAAATACGCGCCATTGTCGTTTATAATCAGGTTGCCGGTCTGCAAATCGCCGTGAACGCAACGAGAGACTTTAGGTGTTTCCTTGATGAGATTACGTGCGTAATCCTTAACGTTCTGGGGAAACATCTTTGACTCATCTAACATGAGCAAATATTTTTCCTCAGCATCTTGGAAAGTCCCCGGAATACACGACGTAGAATGCAATTTTTTGCAGTATTCCGCAAAAATCTTGATGTATTCGTCCATTTTATCGAGATTTTCGCCAACACATTTGGAAATCGAACGTTTCCCCACGATACGCTCATAAATTAAGCCCAAACGGCCATCTTGTTCGACAAGATCACCCACTTGCGGCGTCGGAATTCCAAGTGATAGCACTTTCCGGCAAATTTCCTGCTCACGAAGAAGTTCCTCCTTAGTCGAGCAAAAACCCGGAAAACCCAATTTCAGCATCCATTTTCCATCCGGACTATTGAAGTTCTCGGAATTGTGGCGATTGCTGAACATCGTCCATTCTGATAGATTTATTTTCTCCATAAGGATAAAATACACCTTTTAAGGGGAAAAAGGAACAAAAAACATACCCTTTTGACAATTCATTTCGATTTTCATGATGCAATAACGTGAACAAAATCACACCGTGATATTATTCACATGGAAAACATCACTAGACTAAATATATTTTGGAAACCAAAAAGGAAAAGGAGGGTGTATATGGATTCGAATAATCGAAGCAACGAAGGCGATGATTATATTCCGCCATTTAAACCGTAAACTACTTATCTACATTACAAGAAACGAGTCCGATGGGACTCGTTTTTTTATACCGTCCCCGGTACTGTGACCGGAGTGACAAATCTTGTGACAAGCAACTTAAATTCAAAATCGCTTTAGAATCAAGCAAGACAAGGCGCGAGCCCCCGTAGCGTACTAAGCGTACGTGAGGGGGCGAGCAACGAAGTATTGCGCCGATTATAATGCGATTTAAACCTTCAGTTCGCCGGCGTCAATATTAGCCCAATCCGGTACTGCTTCAATCGCCGGGCGGACTTCTTCGGTCACGAACTTCACAACCTGACCCGGAGCGCGGCCCACGAACTTGCGGAGGTCGAGGATTTCCTTGAGCTTTTCTTCGGTGATGCCGAGTTTCTGGAACTTTTCATTCTTGAGAACACGTTCGAGAAGATCGTTATCCTTACCCTGTTCCTTCACGACCTTGCCTGCTTCCATGGACATCACGCGGATTTCTTCGTGAAGTTCCTGACGGTCGCCACCGTTCTTCACGCCTTCCATGATGATGTTTTCGGTAGCCATGAACGGGAGTTCGGCCATGATGCGCTTTTCGATGACCTTCGGATAAACGACGAGGCCGTTGGTCACGTTTTCAGCGATGATGAGCATGGCGTCCATAGCGAGGAATGCTTCCGGAATGGCGAGGCGCTTGTTGGCGCTATCGTCGAGCGTACGTTCGAACCACTGCGTTGCCTGCGTGAAGGCGGTGCTGTTGACCTGAGCCATCACAAAACGAGCGAGGGAGCAAATGCGTTCGCTGCGCATCGGGTTACGCTTGTAAGCCATTGCAGAAGAACCAATCTGAGTCTTTTCGAACGGTTCTTCGACTTCCTTCACGCCCTGCATGAGGCGCATGTCGGTTGCGAATTTGTGCAAACTCTGAGCGATGGAGCTGAGCACCTGGTTCACGCGGTTGTCCCACTTACGAGTGTAG
>CAMUYW010000023.1 GCA_947165045.1 uncultured Fibrobacter sp.
GATATTCTATGAGAAATGTTTCTCCAGATGTCGAATAGTGCTCCTCGGCCGATTTTCAGGTATTGCGGCAGAGTTGAAATGCGGTCGTAAAGCATCTGGATGTATTCGTCCTTTTTGCCGTTAAAATCGAGAATTTCGACGGTATAGACGCTTGGAATGTGCGGATTATTAGAACGATGTTCTGCAACTACAGTTCCCTTGAGTTGCAGCGTGTAGCTCGTCGTTTGAATTTCAAAATTGATGGGTTCACCTAGGTACAAATCGTTCATGTTGTCTGTGTAAATGTCGACTCCGTGTTCAAGTAGTTTTGTGGTAATGCCACTTACGCGGCAGCCGTCTTCTTTAGTGACCTCAACCAATTCCGCGGCTCGAACTTTCACGTTTTCGCCATCGGCATCGCGTCCGAGAACAAGCATAATGCACATGATAAGGTAATACGAATTGATGAATAGCCAGAACAATATGGCGAGTACTCCGATGTATTCGTAAACAATGAACATGTAAGTCATTTGCGCAATTCCCAAAACGGTCAGTGTCAATAACACAATAAAGGGAATAAGGCTCTTTTTGTCGATAATTCTTTCGTTTGCTTTTTCTTTCTTGGTGACTTTGAATGTCGAAAGCGTGAGGCCAAGCGCTTCCTTAATGATGGGTATCAGCAAGAATGGCATGACGGATGTTTCGTAAATGCCGCTCCAACGAGTTGAAATCATGTTGCGGCTAAGAACGCGCAGCGAAATAATCTGCATAATATGCATCGGTAGCCAGAATAAAATCAAGTCTAGCAAGGTGCATTTGAAAATGGGAATGCAAAAAACAGCAAACATCAAGGGTGATAGCAAATAAACTAGATGCTTGATGGGGGAAAACCAATATAAAACGGAACTCAGGTAGCTTAATTTTTGCGCAAAGTTCAATTTGCGATTTCGTAAAAACTTGAGCTGCTTGGCCGTTGCGATGACTCCGCGCCCCCAGCGGGTGCGCTGCTGGATGTGCTCTTTGAACGAGTTGGGCGCAATTCCCGAGGCGATCGGTTCCGAAAGCCCAAGGCTTGCAAATCCAGATGATTCGATCAGCATGCCGGTTGCAAAGTCTTCGGTGATGGATTCCGTGTAAAAACCGCCGATTTTGTTTAGCGCCTTTCTTGAAAGAATTGTATTGGAGCCTCCGTAAATCACGCTGTTTGAGGATGTCTTTGCCGCTTCGATTACGCGGTAGAAAAAGTCTTGTTCGTTCGGAACAATTGTTTCTGCATACAAATTATGTTGGAAAACATCCGGTGTGTAAAAACTTTGCGGTGTTTGTACAATGCCGAGCGGAAAGCGCTTTTCTTCGGGCAAAGTTTCGTTGATTTTTTCGGCATCGATAAAGTAGGGGATGGTCTTGAGTAAAAACTTGCGGCGCGGAATCATGTCTGCATCTAAAGTCACTATGTAAGGCGATGTTGTTCGCTTTAAGGCTTCGTTCAGGTTCCCGGCTTTAGCGCCTTTGTTATCGGGGCGGTCAAAGTAATTTACGCCCAGTTCTTCGGCAAGCTTACGCATTTCGGGGCGGCGATGGTCGTCGCAAAGATAAATGTGTACTTTGTTCTTGTCGGGATATTCTATGTACTTGCAGCCGATAATGGTCTTGCGCAAAAGCTCAACAGGTTCATTGTAAGTGGATATGAAAATGTCGACATCCGGGAATTCTTCGGGCTTGATTTGCGGTAGCGGATATTTCCTCAAGTTGAGCATGTCGTTGTAATGAATCAATGATTCTATGAATCCGAGAATTTCTACTGCGAGCAAAATGACGCTTCCTATTACGGCGATGTTTCCGAATGCAAATGGGATGGAACATGTCATTCGCCAGCAAAGGTAAATCAAGGTACAAATAGTTCCTATAATCAGTACGGCGTTTCTCCAAAAACTTGGCTTGCGTACTTTATCTTCGGTGTGCCCGTATTTGTATAATTGCGTATAGGTCTTGATTTGGTTTCTTTTTATTTTTTTTAGAACGATTTTTGTTACTGTTAATAATAAAACGATAATGAGCGCCGGTGCAGCAAATATAAGCCAAAGCATGTAGGGCTTCGTTCGTGACATCAACTTGAAATCGGAAGTGATGCTTTTGTCGGGTATAATCGAATCGACATCTTCTTTGCGCATAATCGCTCGTGCGAGCTTTCCGTAATATGTCAAATCTTTTTCGGTCAGGTATTCTAATGCACGAGAATCCGAATTGACAATGGCGCAAGTTTCATCTTTGTTGGATAAACTCCAAATTGTATAATTTAGATGTAATGAATCGACAAGGCTGTACCATTTTTTGACGCTTTCCAAGTCAATATGCCCATCGCCATCTTCTTCGCAGAGACCGCTTTCGGTAATGAAAATGGGCGTGCCTGAGGCTACGACTTTTCTAAGCTTTTGGCGAAAATCATCTTTGTGCGAGGCCGCGTAAAAATGGAACACGTACATGACATTTTTAAATTCCAAAGGATCCTTGGCAGGGAATTGAATTTCTCGACTGTAGTTCGGTGTTCCGACAAGAATCAATGCATCGGGATTGTATCTGCGGATGACGGGAATTATCAGATTTGAATATTCCTTGATGTCGTCCCAAGTGGTATTGCCGTTGGGTTCGTTGCAGATTTCGAAAATGACATTGGGAATATTGGCGTATTTTTTTGCAATCTTGTTAAAAAAATCGATTGCTTCAGCAAGGTTTTCGTTGGGATTATTGTCTTGTAAAATGTGCCAGTCGATGATGACATACATGTCGTTTGCGATGGCGAATTCGACACCTTTTTCGAGAATTTCCAAATTTTTCTTTTTGTTACCGTTGCAGTAGTCGTAAGAATACATGGCGAGTCGAATCAAGTTGGTGTTCCACTCGGAACTGATTTGGCGGAAAAGACCTTGATTGACATATTTAGGGAACCAAGTGAGCCCGTGTGTGCTGAATCCCTTGAGAACGGCTAGATTGCCTTTGTGGTCGTAGAGGTTTGAACCTACAACGTGGAGCTTTCCATGTGTGGATGGTCGGGCAACATTGGCGTTCGCAAAAACAGCAAATACGAATAAAAAAGCTAAAATAAATCTCGCCATAAAAATTCCCCTTCTTATAAAAATAAAGATAAGCAAAAAAAATAAAAATCGCACTCGCAAAGCGAGTGCTGTTGAAAAAAAAGGACTTTTTTTAATTTTTTACTTTATGAAAATCAGTCCCAAGATGCCGACTGCCCACACATACCAAGCGAAGTGCTGGAACTTGCCCTTCTGCAAGAATGTCATGAGCCACTTGAGGGCGATGATGCCGAAGATGAACGACACGAGCATGCCCACCAAAAGTTCGGGGGAGAAGCTGCCGGCGTCTGCGCATTTCAAAGCCTTTTCAGGGTCGAGGAGTGCCTTTTCCGGAGTCATGCTCTGGCACTTGATCCACTTGATGCAGTCGAGGAGTGCTGCACCGCCCACGGCAGGGATGCTCATGAGGAAGCTGAATTCGCCAGCGTACTTGCGGTTCACGCCCATGAACATCATGGCGCTGATGGTCGAGCCGCTACGGCTGATGCCCGGGATGCAGGCGATGCCCTGAACGACGCCAGTCACGAGTGCGCGCCACCAGTTCATCTTGACGCCTTCGTTTTCCGGGTGCTTGGCGCCAGTCGGTCCCCACTGCGACGTGAAAAGCAGAATGCCCGTGAAGAGTTCTGCAACGCAGACGGCTCGCGGATTCACGAACAACGATTCAAGGGCGTCCTTGAAGCCGAGGCCAATCAATGCGGTCGGGATGGAAGCAAGTACGATGTAGCCTGCTTCGCGCAACTGGTCGCGGTCACGACGGAGGCAACCGACGATGATGTCTACAATCTTTTTGCGGAACACGACGAAAATGGAAAGGAGCGTTCCTGCGTGGAGCATGATGTCGAAGAACATGCCCGCTTCGTTCATGTTTAAAAGTTCGTGCCCGATCACGAGGTGACCCGAGCTAGAGATGGGGAGGAATTCGGCGAGGCCCTGCAACAGACCGAGGATAATAGATTCTAACATGAAGGGAAATATAGATTTTTTACTATTTTCTCTCGCATGTCTCGCAAGTTTCTCCTTTGTTTTCATGATTTTTCGGTGTGGAATTTCCGCACTTCGCTTCCGATTCTCGAAGACCTCAAGGATTTGGCGGGGGCGCCTTTTAGCGTGCTTGTTATTCCCGATACCGAAAATGCAACGCCGGAGGCAATTGACGAATTTCGCGGCGTTCTCCGAAAGTTAAAGTCCGAAGGTTTTGAACTTGCTTTGCATGGCTTTAAGCACAAAGGTGAATTTAGCCAGGGTCGCAGTTATGCGGGGCTTGTTGGCATGAACATGACATCGGGCGAGGCTGAGTTTGCTGGCCTTTGCGAGTACGAGTCGAGCCGACTTTTGCAGGCTGCGCTTGGTGCTTGGAAAATGTTGTTTGAAATTCCGGGTCAGGACCGGAATGACGTTGAGATGCCGGTGGCATTTGTTCCGCCGACTTGGTTCAGCAATAAGTATTTGTCTGGGCAAGTGCGTGCCGAAAAAATGTTGTACGAAGACCGCTTTTCGTTGACGACCGCTGATGGCGTTCGCTATTCTTCGCCAGTGGCTAGCTTTGCAGGAATCCCGAATGCGGCTGAAAAAGCGGCGTTTATTTATGCCGAGGGAATCCTGAAATTCCCGTTTGGTGTGCCGCGCATTGCTGTTCATCCGGTGGATTTCCCGCGATTGAACGACAAAATTCGTGACTTGGTGCGCTTAGCGCTTGGCTGCAAACGTAAGCTCTCGCTTTACCGCGATTTGTAAACGAAAAAGGGCTACCTCGTGGTAGCCCAATTCACAACCATTAGCTAATAACTAGAATCCAGGAATAGAAATTTCTTTCTTCACTTTACGCTTTGAATCGTCGGTGATTTCGATGGTGAGCGTTTCGCCTGCATCGGGGAGAGCTTCGCCAAGAAGGATGATTTCGCGCGGTTCGGAGTCGTATTCCGCTGCTATCCACTTGTTCCCAGCTTTGACCGTGATTGCGTTGCCGTCTGGAATTCCTGCGTATCTAGAGTAAAGTGGAATCTTAAGAGCCGCTTGGTATGTCCCGCTTACGAGCGTTTCTGCCCAATACGGGAATCCGAGTGAAATACCGTCTTCGTCTGTAATGTTGGCGAGATCTCTGAGTTCGTTTGTTGTGGCGCAACGATTCTTGGAGCCCGTTTGCTTTTCAAAGTAGAACCATCTGCGAGTCGTTTCGCCGAGCCAGTAGAGTGGCGCCGGATTGTCTTCGTTTTCGATGCAAACGTTCCATTTGCCGTAGAATTGTAATCCCTTCGGATGGAATTCGTAAAAGTCTACACTGTCCGTTTGGTTGCGCGTGATGGCGAGAACGCGCTGCGATGTGTCGCCAACGACGGGAATTCCCGAAATCTTTTGTGAGATTTTCACATTGCCAACTTTCGTGTACCAGTTGATGCTGTTCTTGTATTTGCCATATGGATAAACGGCGATAAGTTCGTTTACACTGCGGCCAGTGCCGGTGGAGGCTGCATCTGCGCTATACCGGATGTATCTCGTCTCAGGGAACGTCTCGACGATCTTTCCGATGGGGAGTGGCTTGCTATGGTCAAAGATTTTGCAAAGGTCATTGTTGATAATTTGTTCGTCCTTGTTCAATGCGGAGAACTTATAACCGGATTCGCAGCGGAAAATATCGAGCATGCTCTTGCTCAGGAATGTGTAAAGTGGCGTAGTCTGATTTTTAGTCAGAACAAACTTTCCATTGTCTTTGCATGATTGATGGAAGTTGAATTCGCGCCTAATAACATGTCCGCTAAAGTCTTCGACTTCAAGTCTGTAAGTGGAAATGGGTCCGAGTTTGGCGTCAATGTAATGCCAATCGCCTGCGGTGTCCGCTTCTTCTGCCCAAAGAAGTTCGTTGCGGATATCAAGCATCTTTTTATAGCTGAGTTTATCCATGACTTTACTGTAAATTTTATCGTCATAGCGCCATAATTCGATGCGTCGGACTGACATCGGGTTTTCCTTGGGCTCGCGGCTGTAATCGGCGATTTTTATGGCCATGGACAAGTTGAATTCATTCTTGACCGGGGTTTGTGCACAGCCGTTGCGTAATGCTTCGTCCGTTGTAAGAGCAAGTTCATTCCCTTGCCATACGGCAACGCCAAAAATCTGCGGAGCGATCGTATCAAGGCATTTTACGCCTAATTGGCAAGGAGACGTTACATCGTCTTTGTTGAGGCGGACTTCCAGATGTAGATGCGGATTGCCGATGCCGGTGCTTCCCGAGAATGTAAGTGTGTCGCCCTTGCGGAAGTAGACGTTTGGCTTGATGGAAATGTCGTTACTTTTTGTGGAATACTGTTTGTCTTTTACGAGTTTGTCTATGTTCGGCGTGAAACTGCTTTGGTGCGCGAAAACCCAGGTCTTTCCGCTTACACCTTCAAAGAACATGACCTTGCCGTAGCCGAACGGCGATGTCTTGATTTCCCTGACGTAGCCGTTTTCTGGGGCGTAGATTGGCCAACCTTCTTCCATTTGCGTGGAATAGTCGATGCCTGCATGGTAGCGTGAACCGCGGTTCTCTCCGAACGATGATGTCAAATACGCGTCGCGTTTGAAGGGATCGTAAGTGAAAGGTTCTACGTAGTTTTCGGAAATAAGTTCTGCGGGCGGAGCGGATCTTTCGGAGAAGTCCGTGTTGTCTAGTTTGGCGCCTCTTTGGGTTGCGATGCAGTCTTCATAAGCGAAGGCGTCCATTTTGGATGCATCGCAGACGATGTTTGAATTTGTGTCGGCGAAACTTAATGCACTGCCGATGGAAAGTAAGAATGAAGTGATTTTGGTAAGCCTGGTCATATTGTTAAATAAAATACAAAAATATTATTTTATAATAACGAATCTAATTTGTTTAAGCGCGCGATTTAGCAAGAAATTTAGGACCGATATAAATCTACATTATAGCTAGTGAATAAGATTGTAAAATAAAAAAGACTCGCTTCAAGCGAGTCTTTCTAGTGGAGCTAAGGAGAGTCGAACTCCTGACCTCCTGCATGCCATGCAGGCGCTCTACCAACTGAGCTATAACCCCGAGGACGCGCACAAATATAGAATGAATTATTGTACGTGTCAAGGGCGTGAAGTGAAATAATTGAAAAAATTTTCTTCGTTTGTCACCCCGGCCTCTGTACCGGGGGCGCCAAAAAAGAAAATCCCGGAACGGAGTCCGGGATGACATGTAAAAAAGAATGGCTATTGCCTAATTACGCCTTCTCGATCGTCACGCTTTCGATAATGACGTCGTCGTACGGGCGGTCCATGCGGTCGGTCTGCACGCCGGCGATTTCATCGAGAACATCGAAGCCTTCGTAGAGCTGGCCGAATACGGAGTAACCGTCAGCCGGACCTGGGCCGCACTGTTCGTGGTCAAGGAAGTGAACGTTGTTGCCGTGAACGATAAAGAACTGGCTGCCGATAGAATGCGGCATTGCGGTCTTTGCCCAGCTAAGAGCGCCGCGAACGTGGGTGAGGCGGCTGTCGTACTTGTCGCCGATGGTAGAACCCGGACCCTGAGCGGCGTGGCCACCGGTGCCGTTTTTGCGAGTGAAGTCGCCACCCTGGATCATGAAGTCCTTGATGATGCGGTGGAACGGAGCGCCATCGTACTTGCCTTGCTTTGCAAGTTCAATGAAGTTTGTTGCACATTCACCGACGATTTCTTCGAAAAGACGAAGTTTCATCGTGCCGTGGTTGGTCTTCATGATGGCGACGGTTTCGCCTGCCTGCGGTTTGTCGAGCTGATTAAATGCCATTTTTGCTCCTAAGGTTTTGGGTATGAGATCGCGTAGCCTTGTGTCATGAAAATAGTTTTTAAAGCACGGCACTAAGCGTCGCGTTTTTGCATACATATATACAAATATCGCAAGGTGATTTGAAAGCGGTTTGTCGGTTTTTCTCCAAAAAAGCTAGATTATCGAAAAAAGGTCATAAGGTTATAGGTAGTAGGTATTAGGAAGGAAATCATGCACTTTGTGCATCTGTATGGGGCGGCTGTGCCGCGATTTTAACCTAAAGCCTAACTCCTAAAACCTAATTTCTATGATTTTTAACTATAAGTAATGACTATGAACGATAACTGCAAAAAAGTAAGCGAGCTCCTTTCGGCGCAGACAATGGAATTTGCGCTCGACGAAATGGCCGCAAAAATCGCGAAAATGCACCCATCCGCCGACAACATGATTGTCCTTGGCATGGCAAGCCGCGGTATCCCGCTGGCAAAAAAACTCACGGAACGTCTCTCCCAGAAGTTTGGCAAGCCTATTGAAATGGGTAGCCTTGATGCCACGTTCTACCGTGACGATTTCCACTACCGCAAAAAAGTGGCAACCGAAATGCGCTTTACCGAAATGCCCGCTTCGGTTGAAAACAAAACAGTCATTCTCGTAGATGACGTGCTTTACACGGGCCGTTCTGCTCTTGCCGCCATGCGTTCTATTTTGGACCTTGGTCGCCCGGCAGCCATTCGTCTTTGCGTGCTCGTGGACCGCGGACACCGCGAACTCCCGATTGCACCTGATTGCGTAGGTCTTACGGTTGAAACCGCTAAGAATCAAGAAGTCCGTGTGGCAATCGACCCGATTGACAAAGAAAATTCTGTTTATCTTGTAGAAGTGGAGGCGTAAAGTGAGCGCTTTGGAAATTAAACACCTGTTTGGACTCCGTGGCGTGTCCAAGCATGATATCCGCCTGATTCTGGACCATGCAAAACAGTTCCGTGAAATTCTCGAACGCCCGGTCAAGAAGGTCCCGAGCCTCCGGGGCATGACGGTCGTGAACTTGTTCTTCGAAAACAGCACCCGTACCCGTACGAGCTTTGAACTGGCCGAAAAGCGCCTCTCTGCCGACACGGTGAACTTTGCAAGCTCCAACTCTAGCGTCAAGAAGGGCGAAACGCTCGTCGATACGCTCCGCAACATCGAAGCCATGAAGATTGATATCGTGGTTGTGCGCCACAAGGGAACGGGCGTGCCCAAGTTCCTTGCCGACAACAGCAACGCGATTATCGTGAATGCTGGCGATGGTGCGCACGAACACCCGACTCAGGCCCTCCTCGACATGTTGACGATCGAAGAAAAGCTTGGAACGCTCGAAGGCAAGAACGTGACGATTATCGGCGACATCCGCCACAGTCGCGTGGCCCGCAGTAACCTCTGGGGCATGTCTACGATGGGCGCTCATGTAACGCTTTGCGGACCTTCGACCTTGGTGCCGCGTAACACGGAACTCATGAATCACGTGACCTGGGAACCGGATGTGAGAAAGGCTGTCGCAAACGCCGACGCCATCATCGCTCTTCGTTTGCAGAAGGAACGCATGGACGACGCTCTTCTTCCAAGTATGCGCGAATACCGCAACACGTTCGGCATCACGGAAGAACTTTTGGCAAAAGCCAAGGACAAGGTTATCATTATGCACCCGGGTCCAATCAACCGTGGCGTGGAACTTGATTCCGATATCGCCGACGGCGAACATTCTGTAATTCTTGATCAGGTGACCAACGGCGTTGCTGTCCGTATGGCCGTTCTCTTCCTTTTGGCTGGAGGTCGCAACAATGAAAATGCGTAAGCCCAATAAAGAGTTTTATTCGAAAGTCGTTTTGAAAAATGCGAAGTTCTGGAACGGCAATGCCTTTGAACTGCGCGATGAAGTCTGCTTGATTGGTGCCGGTAATAACGAAGACTCTCTTGAATATGATAGCAATGGCGCCTTGGTCATGCCGGCTCTCTTTGCCCTTGGCATTGACTTTATGGAACCGCTTCGCGACGATGTCTATACCTATGTTGATGGTGTAGAAGCGATGCGTCGTGGCGGCTTTTATGGTGGCCTTTACGAAAGTGCGGCAAACCCGATTGACGATGCAGATAAGTTGACTGCTGCGATAAATCGTAGGCCGGTTGATGAGCCGGGCAATCCGTATGGGAGTAGTCTTGCTATCCGTTTCCTTGGTGCTTATAGCAAGGGCTTTGGAACAGACAGCCTCGCCGAAATGATGGAACTTGCTCAAACCGGTGTCGCGGGTTTCGGTGACGGCAATGCAGCCATCCCGCATTCGCGTTTCCTCCGCCTTGCCATGGAATACGGCAAGATGACGGGCAAGCGTTTCTTCTTCCAGCCGATGGACAAGACGCTCCGCAAGAGCGGTTGCGTTCACGAAGGTGCTTATTCCGACATGCTCGGCATGAAGGGCATTCCTCGAATTGCAGAAACGATTGCTGCCTACACGGTTCTTGAAACGGCTCGATTCTTGCAGGTGCCGGTGCACTTCAAGCAAGTCACTTGTGGTGAAACGCTTGACCTTGTTCGTGATGCTCGCAAGAAGGGTATCGATGTTACTTGCGATGTCGGTCTTTACCACTTGCTTTTCGATGATTCTTGCCTCGAAACGCTGGACTCCGCATACCACATCTTGCCGCCGATTCGCTCTGCAGTGGACCGCGACGCCTTGTGGCAGGGAATTGTTGATGGAACTGTCAATGCCATCAGCATGAACCATGCGCCGGTACTCCGTCAGGATAAGGTGGTGAACTTCGAAGATTCCGTGCCGGGTGCGCTTTCGTTGGAAGTTGCTCTCCCTGCAATTTGGAACAAACTTGTTGCCAAGGTGGGCGAGGCTCGCGCCATCGAACTTCTCTCGACTGGTCCGGCACGTTTGGCAAACGCCGTCCATGGAAAAAATCACGGGGACGACGTGGTTATTCTTGCTGCTGATAAACCGCACAAGGTTGTCGAAAGCGACTTCGCCGGTCACGTCTGCAATTCTCCGCTCTTGGGTAAGGAATTGCCGTCGTCGATCCTCGCAACATACATCAACGGAGTCTTTACTCAGTTGTAGTTTGGTGGGTGCCGATGGAAAGTGTTCTTCGAGAAGTTTGGGAATTTTTCCAGATTTATATACTTCCGGTTCTTCCGTTTGTTGCGCTGGTGTTGATTGAAGTACACCTCATGTACAATCGTCGCGAAAACGATGTGATGTTTGGTACAGAATCGTTTAACGAGAAGATCAAGGCGTTTGAATTTACGCCTAAGGAAGTGCGTACGCTGGAAAAGTTGGTGCGTTCATCTAAGTTCGAAAACAAGGATGCCGTGCTGAATTCTTCGGGACTTTTTGAAGCGGCAGTCACTGAATTTTACCGTATCCGTAACGTATTTTCCGTTCGAGACGAAACGCTCGAAGCGATTGCCGGCTTGAGACGGAAAATGGATTTTACGGGGTCCAATCCTTTGACGATGGTTTGCTCCACGAGACAGTTCAATGTGGGGGACCGCGTGGATTTGGAATTTGATGGAGGACAAGTCTTTAAGCGTGCGACAATTCTGGAACGTTCCGAAAAAACGTGGAGTGTAAAGATTGAGGGTTCCTCAGTTTTAGCCAAGTCTTTGTCTGGTTCTCGAGTTCTCGTCCGCTGGACCCGCATGAACGATGCCGTCTATTCAAAACGAATTACCGTTTTTGCGGCAACTCCTGATAAAGTAATCTTAAACCATAGTGACTCGCTCGACAAGGAACAGCTACGTAAGTGGCTTCGTGAAATTGTCGATTTCCCGGTTACAGCGACGTTCCCGAACGGCGAGGTGCACTCTGGTGTACTTTATGACCTTTCTGCTGGTGGTATTTTGCTTGGACTGGCCGAAGATTGCAAGCCGGACCAGCAGTTCTCCATTTCGTTTGAACTTCCGACATTTGGAGTACAGAACGTGGATGTCAAGGTTTTGAACAATCTTGGCCATCGAAATCCGAACTTTCCGCAGTATAATTCCATTTCGGCTGTGTTTACTGGGGCGTATGCATGGACTCAGGAACGAGTTCTACAGTACATTTTTGAGGTAACTCGTAAAACAAAGGCAAAAAAATAGGGGTAAATAGCGTTACAACTTAGATTTATGTGTTTTTGAGATGATTTTTCGCTTGACATTCGCTGTTTATGAAAGTAAAATTTACATAGTATTGTTTCCTATCGGAGTTTATTTTGGCTTTAGGGTTGATTGCTAGAATTCGTGGAGAGCGCGAAACTGTTGGCATAGATGTTGGCCACTACAGCATCAAGTACGTTAAGGTCTATCATGATGCTAACGGTAAAAGGATTGTGCGCGAGGTGGACTTGGAACCTGTTCCTGCGGGCTCCATTATTAATGGTCTTATCCAGAGGCGCGATTCTGATGATTTGGCCGCAGATCCAGGCGCGAAGAAAGAAAAGGACGGCTTTGACAAGTTGGGCGAGGCGTTCTCCAAGCTTATGCTTCGCCACCCGATTGATGAAAATGTGGATGTCGTGGCTTCAGTGAACTGTGGTGCCGGTGAAGGGGGCGTGCTGGTTGACCGTCTCTCGATCAAGGTCCCGAAAAACGGAAACGAAGAGGCTATAATCGTTCAGACTGCTCAGTCCCGTCCTCCGTTCGATGACCAGGACAACGTTCTGGACTATGAGGTTGTCTCTCGTGAAGGTGACGAAGTCAAGGTGAATGTCGTTGCCGCGAAGAGTTCTATGCTTGATTCCTGGGCGCAGTTCTTTAACCGCAAGGGAATTAAGCTTTCTGCATTGGATGTCGATATCTTTGGATTGTTGAATGCGTTTGTTATGACTGCTACCGATGAAGAGCGCAAGAAAACGACCGCTATCTTCAATATCGGTGATAACAAGATGAGCGTTGGTTTTATTCAGGATGGCACTTTCCATTCCGTGCGATCCATGAATGGCGGTTCGTTGAATGTTATTATTAACAAACTATCTTCTAGCCTTGATATTTCCGCTGAAAAGTGCCATGAAATGTTTGAGAAAAACGACTTGAAAGTTATTGACAATGTCGCTATCTCGGTGCTTGAAGATGCTATGAAAGTTGCATTTGAAGAGCTCATGTCGCAAATTACGTTTGGAATCCGTTATCATTCTTCTGCTGAAGATTCCCGCCCGCTCGAAAGAATCTTGATTGGCGGTGGTGGTGCTGCCGTTCCTGGGCTTTTGGAATACATTGCCGAAAAGACCGGAATCGAAACGGGTACCGTAAACCCCTTCCGCTCTGTGGAATGTGATTCAAGCGTGGTCGACAGGGAAGGCATGTCTGTTGCTCTGTCTAACATTTACGCCCCGGCTTTGGGACTTGCAATGAGGAAGTTCTAATGGCTACGAAAAAGAATAAAGGTGCCAATAAGGCGCTTGCAATTACGATTAACCTTTTGCCGGGTGAACACCGCAAAAAGCAAAAGGACTTGACTTGGCTTACTGACCGCCGTGTTGTGTGGCCTACTGTTATTTTCATTGTTGCTGTATTTGTTGCGTTGTTCATTTATGCTTTCACGCTGGAATCTATTTCCAGTCTGGATGCCGACCTCCAGTCTAAACGCGCTGCTGTTGAACGTGAACGTCCGTTGCTCAAGAAAATCAGCGATTTGGAAAAGCATCAGTCTATTATCAATACAAAGATTAATGCTCTCAAGTCTATCCAGATTAGCAAAAAGCGTTGGGTCGTGCTGTTCGAGAACATCTCTTCTGTTTTGCCTCCGAACATGTGGCTCATGAGCTTGTCGCAAGTGAGCGAATTCAACCTCGAAATGAAGGGGACCACGTTTGACTTTTCTGAAGTCGCGGAATACATGGTCAAGCTCGAAAAGCAAGTCAGCGTAGAGAAAGTCTCGCTCGTATCCATCTCGACAACAAAGGTTGATGGTGACGAGGCCTATAGCTTTACACTCAAGGTTGAACTTAAACGCGATCTTGGTGAGGAGGGTTGATATGGGCAATCTTAATATTGACTTAAAAGACAAGAAAAATGTTTATTGCATCGTCACGATTGCCCTGATCCTTTTATTGTCATATTCTGTTTATCAGTACATATGGGTACCGTATGAAGAAGAATATGGACGTCTTAATGGACAATTAGAATCTGCAACGATTGAACTCAACAAGATTGAATCCAAGAAGCATCGTGTTGCAGAACTTGAAATGCAACTTGCACAGGCCGAAAAGGATTTCCAGAAACTGAAGGAAATGTTCCCGGAAGAGGAAAAAGTTCCTCTGCGCTTGCAGGACCTTTATTCTGTGCTGCGTAGCTCTGGCGTGCAAATCCAGAAGTTCAATCCCGAAGGTCGTTCCGAAAGGGAACACTACATCGAGAACCGCTATTCCATTGCTGTCAATTCCGGCTATCACATGCTGGGTTACTTGTTTGCAGAAATTGCAAACTTCAATTACCCGACAGCGATTACGAACTTGAAGCTTTCGCGCTATTCCGGCATTGCTGCCGAAGTGCAGAAAGCTGAAACTCACGGTTGGACTCCGATTACCATGTCGGTGAATTTCAACTTGACCACTTATACATCCAAGAAGGTTGGCAAATAATGAAATGCAAGTTCCTTCTTATGCTGTTATCGAGTGCCGTGGCCTTACAGGCTGCGCTCATTAAGGATGTCCGTTTTAATTGCGCGAAGAATTGCCAGATGGAATTCCAATTTGCCTCTGACAAGAATTTGCCGACATTCTTCCAGAAATACGATAATGCATCCAAGACATTGACGGTTGGTTTTTCCGAATCAGATTTTGCTTTTGGTGCTGGTGATTTTGATATCGATGCTTCGTCGCCGTTTGTGCGTTCCATGAAAGTTTCCAAGGAACTATACCGCGGCATGAACTTCTTGATGATTAGAATGCCGGTGGGTGCTTCTGTAAATTCTGACAAGAATGCAATTGCGCTTGATAAGTCTAGCTTCTTTTTGAAGTTTGCTGCTAAAAACGGGAAGTCCTGGACATTCTCCAAGCTTTTTGCTAGTAAAAAAGCGGCTGCAGAAAAGGCTGCCCGTGAGGAAGAAAAGCGCTTGGCAGCCGAACGCAAGGCCGCCGAAAAGCAAGCCGCTCTCGATCGCAAGGCCGCCGAAAAGCAGGCTCTCTTAGATAAAAAGGCTGCTGAAGCCGAACGCAAAGCTGCCGAGAAGGCAGCCCGCGAAGAAGAAAAGCGTATGGCAGCTGAGCTCAAGGCCGCTAAACTGCGCTCTCAGCAACAGCCGGAAGCTGTAAATGTGGCGCCGGCGGGTGCATCCGCTTTGCTCCCGGGACTTAAGGAAATGACGGTCCTTATCGGTTCTGGAATGGAACAGTTCCGCTTGGTTGCTGATTCTCGCTTGAGCATTGGCGAAGTCTCGAATCCGAACGCCAACTTTGTAATTACTGTCACGGCTAAAGGTCCTGAACGTTCTCCGGTGTTCAAGGTGAATGCTGGTGCTCTTGTGAAGTCTGTGTTTTGGGATCCGAACGGCCTCAATATCCAGCTTTCTGCAGGTGCGAAGCCGATAATCTTGGTGCAGGATGGCGTCTTGATTTTGCAGACTGCTGAAAATGCAATTCGTCGTGAAGGCTTTGTTTTCTGGAGTGCTCGTCCAAACGGTATTTACGTGCGCGATTGGATGAAGGCTCCGGATCCGGTTTCCGAATTCTCGGAATTTGTGAAGTCTTATGAAAAGGAAAGCAAGAAAGTTGTTTCGAGTGCTCAGACATTCCATTTGCGCCCTGTTTTGCGTGAATTGATTGTCGTTGCCGAAGAAACGGAATTCTATGCCGCTCCGAGCGAAAAGTCTCAGGTTATGCGTCGTGTTGTCTTTGGCGATCGACTCGTGAATATGGACTTGACTGGGCTTTATCGTAAGGTTCAGATTGGAAACAAGATTGGTTACGTGAATCGCCGTGCCGTAAGCTTTACTGATGAGCTTTCTGCTGTTCAGATGGAACGCCTTAAAAAGGTGGATCAGGAACGCGGTGATATGCTTACACAAGGCCTAAAACCGGTTGGTAGTGCTCTCGATGAACTTTATGAAGACCGCGTGACTTACAGTTCCTTCGGCCGTCGTGATCCGTTTGTTGAAGTCAAGGGCCTTGTTGAAGAAGGTATTAATATCGACCAGGTTGAATTGGTGGGTATCATTTGGGAATCCGAGGAGCCGGTGGCTATCCTTGTTGACTCCAAGAATCCGGGCGTGTCTTACACCATCAAGGAAGGTGATAAGATCATGAATGGAAAAGTTCTTAAAATTACACAAACTGATGTGCTCTTCTTGATTCAAGAATTCGGGGTGAGCCGTCGCTACTCTATGGGTCTTCCCGATAAATTTGGGGGTCAAAAGTGAAAAAGCTGACTAAAATTCTGACGATTCTTGTTATGGTGGCTAGTTTTGCTACCGTGTGGGCTGCTCCTGCCGAAGGCACTGTTGCTCCAAATAAGAAGTTATATGACTTCAACTTTGTCAATATGGACTATGAAGCCATTTTCCGTTCTGTGTCGGTGATTGCTGGCGTGGACATCTTGATTGCTCCTGATGTTAAGGGTAAAATCAGCTTGCGCGTGACCAAGAAGACCTGGCAAGAAACTTTGGACATTATTTGTAACATGAATGACCTTACGTGGGTTATTCAGGACAAGTACATTTCCATCCAGCGCTTGAGTACATATCAGGCAAAGCAAAAGAAGATTGCTGACGAAGAAAGTCAGGCTGAGCAGAACGCTCCTCTTGTTCGTAAGAATTTCCAGGTGCACCATGCTAAGGCCGATGAACTCGTCAAGGTTCTTGAAAGCATGAAGTCGAACCGTGGTAAGATTTCTGTTGTGGAACGTACGAACTCCATCATTGTCTATGATACCGAAAGCCGCATCGAACAGATGGGAAATGCTTTGGTTGAACTTGATGTCGAAACGCTCCAGATTATGATTACCGCAAAGCTTGTTGTTGTAAACAGCGAACTTGCTCGTGAACTCGGTGTGGACTGGACTGCTGCTATGGGATCTTCTACACTTACTCCGGGTACTGCAGTCGCAGCAACGGGATCTACAGCTGGTTCTAGCAGAATCAGTGGTACAATCCAGTCTTTCCCGAACAATGGAACTTCTCCTGCTGTAAGTAAGGCTAGTACGGCCATTACGGCAAGTCTCTTGGACAACAATCTCCAAATTGCCATTTCGAACTTGATGGGCGATGCTTCTACGGAAGTGTTGGCTAGCCCGCAGGTTTCTACGCTTGATAATACCGAAGCTCAAGTGTTCATGGGTGACAAGGTTTCTATCCGCGTGATTGACGATAGTGGTGAATCTTCGACCAAGATGGTGGAAACTGGTATCAAGCTCACGGTCACGCCGCACGTTTCTGGCGACAACCGCATCTTGCTCGATCTCCATCCGGAAAACAACTCCTATGGCTATGACGAAAAGGGTGAAGTCGTGATTTCGACTCAGGAAGCAAAGACCAAGGTTGTTGTAGCTGACGGTGAAACGGTTGTGATCGGTGGCCTTACCCGCAATGAAAACACGGAAAGCGAAAGCGGTATTCCGTTCCTCAAGGATATTCCGCTTCTCGGTAACCTCTTCAAGTATAGCCGTAAGTCTATCACGAAGAAAGACCTCGTGATCTTTGTTACTCCGAGAATCATCCGCAACTATATCGGCAACGTCGATATTTCCGAAAAGTCCGAAGCAACTTCTAGCGTTGCAGCTCCGGAACTCAAGCCGGTTGAACAGCCTGTTGACGATGCTCCGGTTGCAACGGGTGAAACGCCGGACGCTCCGGTCCCGGAAAATTCCCACGACGACAGTTGGAATCAGTAATCTGTAAAGTTTGCAACAAGAAAAGCCCCGAGATTGACTCGGGGCTTTGTCGTAGAAAATAAAAAAGAATTATCTCACCACGAGCGCCGCGAGCGCGAGTTCCTGGCTCATGCGGGTGGGGCACTTGCCGCTCTTCATTTCGTAATTGAGATCGGCGAGGCGGCGGAGCACGCGAATCAATAGCGGCTTGCGCCAACGGCGGCAGCACTCGGCTGCTTGACCTTTCTTGACGAACATGTAGTAGTTCTTGCCTATCTTCTTTGCGGCTTCTTCGGGCGAAACGCCCTTGGCGGTTAAAGAAGAGTAATTGAGGAGCGAGAGCGCGTAGCTGTAAAGCGTGTTCGAAATGCGGATGGCGTCAACGCCGCTGTTCAAAAGTTCGTTGAGCTTCTGAACGTACGATTTGGCATCTTGCATCCCGAAGAACCCTTCGATTTCGTAGGTCGGGATGTCTCGCTGCGAAACGACCATCGTTTTCACGAGGTCGAGAGTGATTTTTTTGCAGTCCGGTGCGTAGAGGATGATTTTATCGACTTCTTCGCACACGAGCTTGGTGTCGTTGCCTAATGCTTCGGCGAGGTACTGCGATGCCGCAGGCTCAATCGCCTTGTTAAAATGCGTCGGGACAACGGCAGAAATCCAGTCGGCCATTTCGTATTGCTTCGGCACGTCGTATTTTTCGACTTTGCAGACCTTTGAGAGCGCCTTGTAGAGTTCGCTAGAGGCGAGGAGCGTTTCGAAGTCAAAGAGTACTTTGCCGCTTGCCGCATGGGGAATCCACTTGGCGATTGCCTTGCAATCGTCGGCTTTCATGGCTTCGGCTTTGCGTACAACAATGACCTGTTCTGGCGAGAACATCGATACGGAATCGCATGCTTCGATGATGACATCGGAGATAGAGGCGATATTGGTATCGGTGGCGTATAGCACTTGCTTGGCCATCGGATCTGAAATCCGGTCGCCAAGAGTCTCGGACAGGAATTTTTCGATTCGCTTGTCCTTGCTGAACTGGTCTTTGCCGATGAGCGTTACGAACATGGACTTAAAGCTGGATTACTTGAAATCGATGATTTCGAACTGGTTCTTGCCCTTCGGGGTCACAACTTCGACGACATCGCCTTTCTTTTTGCCCATGAGGGCTGCACCAATCGGGCTCTTGAAGCTGATTTTGCCGTTGAGGGCATCGGCTTCTTCTGGCGAGACGAGCTGGTAGACGATATCACGCTTGGTCTTCAAATTCTTTGCGGTAACAGTGGCGCCGAATCTGATGGTATCGGAATTCGTGTCAAATGCAATCACCTGGGCACGGGCGAGCTGGTCCTGGAGCTTCGGCATTTCGATGTTATCGATTGCGGCGAGGCGTTCCTTGGCGGCATGGTATTCTGCATTTTCGCTCAAATCACCTTGTGCACGGGCATCAACTAATTCTTGAAGTACGCGGGGACGTTCAACATTTTTTAAATTTTCAAGGTCCTTAACGAGCTTGTCGTAAGCCTCTTGTGTAAACATGATCTTTTCCATGCTCTATAAGGTAAAAATTTTAACGGGCGTTGCGAACCCCGAATCGCAAAGAAAGCTTCTTTTTAGGAGATACTATGTACACTGTGTTGGAAAAAGGCGGCGTTTGCTCCCCCAAGGGCTTTACCGCATCTGGAATTTGCGCCGGAATCAAGGCCAGCGGCAATGCCGATATGGCTCTTCTCAAGAGCGAAAAAGCTGCCCGCTGCTTCGCCGTTTTTACCACCAATAAGGTGAAGGCCGCTCCGGTCCTTTATGACAAAGCTGCCCTCGAACATGCCCACTTTGCTTCTGCTGTGATTGTGAACAGCGGAAACGCCAATGCTTGCACGGGTGAAAAGGGCTACGCCGATGCAGAACGCATGGCTGTGCTTACCGAAGAAGCTCTCAAGCTCACGCCGAAGAGCGTGCTTGTTTGCAGCACGGGCGTTATCGGCCATCTCATGCCGATGGACAAAATTGAAGCTGGCATTCCGAAGCTCGTAGAAAAGCTCCATGCCGATGCTTCCGAAGAATTTGGAAAAGCCATCCTCACGACGGACCTTGCTCTCAAGAGCCACGCCGTGGAAATCAAGACTGAAAAGGGTGTTGTGACAATCGGTGGCGCCTGCAAGGGTTCTGGCATGATCCACCCGAACATGGCAACGATGCTTGCTTTCATCACCACAGACATTGCTCTCCCGATTGATTTCTTTGCTGAATTCCGTGCCGACATCGCAGATTCTTTCAACGCTATTACGGTTGATGGCGATACCAGCACGAACGACACTTGCATCATGCTTGCTAACGGCATGAGCGGCATCAAGTACGAAGACTTGACTCTCACGGAACAGGGCGAATTCCGCGCTGCACTCATGCTCGTGATGCAGAGCCTTGCCAAGGATATCGTGCGTGACGGTGAAGGTGCAACAAAGCTCATCGAACTCCGCATTGAAAAGGCCGAAAGCCACGAAGAAGCTCTCCGCATGGCCCGCTTCATCGGTACGTCCAACCTCGCCAAGTGCGCTATGTTCGGTGAAGACCCGAACTGGGGACGTATCCTCAGCAGTGCTGGTTCTAGCGGCTGCAACATGGTTGCCGAACACACGGACCTCTACTTCGGTGAAGTGAAGGTTCTCGAAGGTGGCCGTCCGGTACAGCTGGACGAAAAGCAGACGGCTGCACTGCATGCCGTGGTTCGTCAGCGTGAATACAAAGTAACGCTCGTGTTGAACATTGGCCAGGCTTCTGCAAGCGCATTCACTTGCGACTTGAGCTATGGCTACGTGAAGATCAACGCAGAATACACAACCTAATCGGCTAGAGTTAATAAGAACTTTAAGCAGCCGATTATCTCGCACGCACGCCTCGTTAATACGAGGCGTTTTGTGCTCACGGTACGACGTAGTATAGTAGACAGTAGGCAGTAGGAAGTAGACAGAAATGCTTTCGGTAACGTACCGGGGTTGATTCAAGCGTCTTCCTGAAGCCGATTATTTTGCACACACGCCTCGTTAATACGAGGCGTTTTGTGCTCACGGTACGACCCTCCTTTTCCCAATGCTAAAATGCAGAATGGAATTATAGAGTTGTCATCCCCGATTTGATCGGGGATTTTTTTTCTGTCATTCTGAAACAACATTGATTTCAAAGAATCCAAAGATGTTTTTGGTTATATTTTATCTATCTTTTCGTATAAATTTTTGATGGAGAATGGAATGCCTAGTTTGATAAAAAATGTGCTTGCTTCCGTGATGCTCTTGGCTTTAACGTCTTTTGCTCAGAGTGAAGGAATACAGAAGAAAAATATTGTTTTCCATACATTTAGTATTGCGCTTCCGATGGATTGGGGCGGAACGTGGGAACAGTCTAGCAATTTAAAATACGATGATGGCAGTTTTACTCGTGATCGTGATTTAAAAATGGATATGATCATGGGACTTCAATTGAAGTGGACTCGTGATTTGGTTTATCAAGGTGGTTTGTCTTTTGAGGTCGGCGCGGGAATTGGTTTTATTAATTTCCCTGTGAATGAATCCAAAAAATATTCTTATTTTGATCCATATGACCATATGAATCAGATTGATTCTCGTTTTGATTTGAATGCAAAAGTTGGATTGGGATATGCTCTGTTTGTAAATGATTTCATATTAGCGGTACATGCTATTTTGGGTGGTGACATGAAATACTTGGGGAAAACTTATCAGATGGAGGATATCACCGAAGATATTTCAACGTGGCTGTTTAATTTTGTTGGTGGTGCTGATATTGTTTTGGGGTATCGAATTACGGAACGGTTTGGAATTAATGCGGGTGTAGATGTGGTTGTGAATTTGTTCGGTTTTGGAAATAGAACGAAAGAATTTAATTATAGCAACGATAATTTTGAAACAATTGATTATAAACTCAATCATGTCTTTTCTGGGTTTCAGATTGTTCCGCGCGTAGGTGTTTCGCTTAGATTTTAGTAGGTGTTTCCTCTAGAGAACAGAAAATTTGGTAAAATCCTGCCGCTGGGTGGGATTTTCTTGTATTTTTAATTGAAACACAAGGATGGAATATGGATAACTTTAATTTCTATAGTCCCACGGAATTTGTATTTGGAAAAGACCGCGAAAATGAATGCGGTGAACTCGTAAAAAAGTATGGCGGCACTAAAGTGCTAATCCATTACGGTGGCGGTTCTGCTGTACGTTCGGGGCTGATTGACCGCGTGAAGGCCTCGCTTGATGCTGCCGGAATCGCTCATGTGGAACTCGGCGGTGTAAAGCCGAATCCGCGCGATACGCTCATTTACAAGGGCATAGAAATTGTGCGTGCGAACGGTGTCGATTTCATCCTTGCAGTGGGTGGCGGCTCTACGATTGACAGCTCCAAGGGAATTGCTGTGGGCGCACTCTACGATGGCGACTTCTGGGATTTCTATGCGAAAAAGTTGCCGGTCACAAAGGCGCTCCCGATTGGCGTGGTGCAGACGATTTCTGCAGCGGGTTCCGAAGGAAGTGGCGATTCTGTCGTGACTAAAGAAGACGGAATGCTCAAGCGCGATATTGGCGCCGACGTGATTCGACCGAGATTTGCGGTGCAGAATCCGGCGTTGCAGTGTACGTTGCCTCCTTACCAGACTGCTTGTGGTATTACCGACATCATGGCTCATGTTTTTGAACGCTACTTCACGAACACGCTTGAAGTCGAGACTACCGACCGCCTTTGCGAAGCTTTGCTCATCACGATGCTCAAGGAAGGCTCGCGTGTCATGGCCGAACCCGACAATTATCAGGCCCGTGCAAACATCATGTGGGCAGGTACTGTCGCTCACAATGGCCTTGTGGGCTGCGGACGTAGCCAAGATTGGAATAGCCACGCCATTGAACATGAACTCTCGGGACTTTACGATTGTGCCCATGGTGCGGGCCTAGCAGTGATTATGCCGGCGTGGATGGAATATGTGGTCGATCATAACGTGATGCGTTTTGCGCAGATGGCAACGCGCGTTTTCGGCTGCCAGATGAACTTTGAAAATCCGAAGGCTACAGCTCTTGAAGGCATTAAGGCGTTCCGCAAGTTCCTGCATTCCATAGGCATGCCGATTAACTTTGCAGAACTTGGTGCGAAAGAAGAAGATATCCCGACGCTTGTTGAAAAACTCAATCCAGGTGACGGCTGGGGCTTTGTGCCGCTTAAGGCTAAGGATGTGACCGCGATTTATACCATTGCTGCGCATGCCACGTTAGACTAGACGGGTAAATTTGAAAAGTAAAAAAACTCCTCGGTTTTGCCGAGGAGTTTTGCTGTATAAAATTTGACTGGATCCTTCCGCTTTCAGCGTCAGGATGACGTTTTGATTAATTAGTCTTTCAAGCAACGTAAGCTTGCGCCGAAATTGGGATCGAACTTTTCGAACTTGGCGATATCCTTATCGTGGAAGAATACGAGGACTTCGCCTTCGCTTGTCCAGAAGTAAGCTTTTTTACCCGCTTCGTCAAACTTGCGGTCCTTTATTGGCACATCGCTCTTGGCAAAGTGTGCGCCGCCTGCTTTTGCGCCAAAGCCGAGCTCATCCTTGCCGTTGCCGAAAATCGGAGATTCCGGCTTGATCGGATCCCAACCGTAACCAGCCTTGAGTACGACGCCTGGCTTTTTGCCTGCGACTTTCAAGAGCTTTTGCCATTCAGCCTTGCTCGGCATGTGGAATCCTTCGAGGCATGCTTTCTTGGCGTTTTCGAAATCGTAGAGGCGTCCCCAGTGATTGCATTGCGCACAAATTGCGCCGGATGCTGTGGCGTAGTTCATGTTCTCTGCGGTCCAGAGCTGGTCGCCAATGACGATCCATTCGTAAGAAATCCCATCGCGCGGATCCTTATAGCTACCGCTTGTTGCTGGCGTACCATCTTCATTGTACGTTTCGCCGAATGCTACTTGCTTATTTTGTTTATATTCGGCTTTGCTTGCCACCTTGCCATTCTTGTGATAACGGATAACAGTTCCTTCTACATAGCCGTTTGCGTATGGAAGTTCCGTCTGGAGCGTGCCGTCTTTGTAGTATTCCTTGGTGACTCCTTCGCGGCGGTCGTTCACATAGTTCGATTCGCGCTTAAGCGTGCCGTCGTCGTAGAATTCCTTTTCGAGACCTTCCTTCTTATCGTTGACGTAGGTGGCTTCGAAGCGGACGTTCCCGTTCGGATATTTTTCAACTCGAATATCGTCGCATGCAGTCAAGGCTATTGAGCCTGCCGCGATGAATAGAATGAATGGTAGTTTCATGCGTACTCCTTATAGTGTGATTTTTCCCGCTGTAGCGAGAAGCCCAATCATGTATAACATCCCATCGTAATAGCGCCAAAAACGGTAGGGCACGGAGAGTGCAGCGAGTCGCCTTACAAACGGCGTGATGCGCGGGTCGTCTACCGGTAATACTTGCGTTGCGGCTGCATTCATGGCGATTAAGCCTGGTGTCGCGTTTCTCCCTTGGTGCGGGTACGGCCCACCATCGACGGCATAGTCGGAGAGGTACGGATTGCAATTTTGGAAGAAATGCAAAATGCGTTCGCAGATTTCTTTTTCGCTTTCATGTCCGCGGAAAATGGAGTAGTCCAAGCTCAAGTTGAGCGCTACGCGCCAAGCGTCTCCGCTAAAGTTGTTGCTTTCGGGGAACCATGGCATTGCCTTGGGCGTGCCGTCGTATTCGGCGTAATCGGGGCAGAGTCCTGTGATTGGGTGCGCTGCCTTTTGCAAAAAGTCGATGCTTGCTTGTGCGACTTCGAGCCAAGATTCATCGCCGGTGGCTTCGGCAAACATGCGGTAGAACGCCATTGTGTGGTAACTCGGGTCGGTAAAGTCGTTTCCGAGAACGGGCGAAAACTTGATAAGGTGTTTTTCTGGATCGATGATTGGCCCAACGAGTTCGTTTGTCGGCTTGTACTTGATGTCGTTGATGAGCTCTTTGGCATCGTTGAGGAGGTCTTCGCGGTTGAACCTTTTAGCCGCAAGAAGGAGTGCTGCTGCAATGTATTCTTCGCTATCGGGGGATGCGCCGGGATCCATCATGGAAAAGTCGGTTGTGTTGACTTGCCATGAAAAATATCCTTTGTGCGGACCGTCGTTGTTGCGAACAAAACGTTTGGAAAAGTTCCAAAGTTTGTCGAACGTGGCTTCGTGGTCTGTCAGCGCGGCGATGAACATGCCATAGCTCATGCCTTCCGAGCGAATGTCATCGTGTCCGATGTCGATGATGTATGCCATGTCGTCGGACGCTTCGAAGTAAATGCGCTCGTCTATCGGGTCGCCCTCAAATAGCTTGCTATAGGCATTCTGAATAAGCTGGTCCGCAAAATTGGGGCCATATCCGGCTTCGACAAATAAATCACGCGTAGGGTAGCGTTGCAACATCATTACCTGGTCCAAAAATTCTAAAATCGATTATATATTTTAAAATAAATAAATTCGTATCTTGTTTGTGGAGGTACACATGGCAGATATATTGATTTTAGGTTATGGACCGGCTGGAATTTCGGCGGCTCTTTATGGACTTCGTGCAGGGCTTGAGGTTCAGCTTGTCGGGAAAGACGTGGGCGCACTTGCAAAGGCTCACAAAATTGAAAATTATTTTGGTCTTAGGGAACCTTTGACGGGGGAAGAACTTGCCGAAGTGGGCAAAAAACAGGCTCTCGCGCTTGGTGCCGAAATTGTAAACGATGAGGTGACGGACCTCATGTTTGACGGCTTTGGATTTGTGGCAACGGGCTTGAACGGAACTTACCGTGGTAAGGTTTGCGTGATGGCAACGGGTGCGGCTCGTAAAAAGACTCCGATTCCTGGAATGGCTGAAATGGAAGGCCACGGCGTGAGCTATTGTGCGGTGTGCGATGCGTTCTTTTATCGTAAAAAGGATGTTGCCGTGCTTGGTTCGGGCGAGTATGCTCTGCATGAAGCGACTGAACTTTTGTCTGTAGTCAACTCTGTTACGCTTTTGACGAATGGCGCTGAACTCACGGCGAAGTTTCCGGAAAATGTGAAAATGGAAACTCGCAAGATTACGGGACTCAAGGGCGCTGGACAATTTGAAGGCGTGCGCTTTGACGATGGGCTAGAAGAAAATTTTGATGGCTTGTTTGTCGCTATGGGCAGTGCCAATGCAACGGATTTGGCTTTGAAGGCCGGTGCTGCATTCGATGCTGGAAAACTCGTGCTCGATAAGGACTTTCAGACGACTGTTCCTGGGCTTTTTGCTGCAGGCGACTGCACGGGCGGAACGCTCCAAGTCGCTGTAGCCGTGGGCGAGGGCGCAATTGCAGGCCTAGCTGCAATTAAGTATTTAAGAGAACATCGGGAGTAATTTTTTTTGCAATGTCATCCCGGCCTCAGTGCCGGGATCTCCATCAATGAAACGCATTACTCTTCTCACAAATCCCGAAAAGTGCAATTTGCGTTGTCCGCTGTGTTTTTTGAACCAGCGGAGCGGGGTGGAATGTGGTGAGCGCGGAGGCGAATGCCGCGAATTGGATGGCTGCGGTTTTGGCGAAATGCCTTTTGATGTGGTGCGGGCTGCGATTGAAAAATACGCGGCGGAGCGTGATGCTTCGGACAATCGCATTTTGCGTGAAGTAATTCCTTCGACGATGGGGGAACCGCTACTTTATTCGCGTTTTGATGAACTGCTAGAGTTGTGCCGCGGGCTTGAAATTCCACTGAACCTCACGACGAACGGAACTTTTCCGGGCAAGTGGGGGAGTGATGCTGGAATGGTGACGTTGCTGCGTGCGTGTAGCGATATAAAGGTGAGTTATTTGGCTTCGGAGCAATTTGACGGCTGGAAAGCGAATGTTGAAAAACTGCTGAATGAGCGACGTGGCTTGATTGCAGTGCGTGCTGCGCAAAATGGGAATGCGATGCGGGTTGGAAATGTCGCGAATTCCATGCTAAATGCGCGGGCCTTGGATATTGCGACCGTTTCGCTGCAAGTGACGTTGCATAAAAAGAATGTGGACGATGTCGCAGAACTTGTTGCGTGGGCTTCTGCAATTGGTATTGAACGCATCAAGTGGAACCCGGTAGTGTTCTTGAGTGTCGCTTCGCAGGAACTCCGCGAAATGTATGCGTTGGATGATGCTTCGCTTGGAAATCTTCGTGCCGAATTGCGGACAGGCGCGTTTGCTTTTTCAAAAGTTAAGCATGAAGGGAGCTTGTTCTTTGACAATAGCGAAGACCATTGCGCTGTTGGCGGCAAGTGTGAATCTTGCCCCTTTGCTGACGAAGTGTGGGTTTGGCCCGACGGCCATGAGGAGCACTGCCCCAATCCTGAAAGACGGTGGGGTGAGCTGTCGTCATCTGCCAAATAAGTCCGCATGCGTACCGGTATCTACAAGTTCTAGAATCAAGATGTTTTCTTCAATTTTGTAGATGAGTAGAAGATCAGGAAGAACATGGCATTCTCTGTGACCAGTCCAGTTTCCGATTAAAGCGTGATCTTTGAATCGAATGTCCAGAATTTCCCCTTTTTGCAAGGAATTTACAACGTCATGGATTTTCCTAACGTTATCGATATTCCTTTTGGCAATCTGTTTAAGATGTTTCTTGAATCGTTTTGTAATCCGTAAGTTATACTTGAAACCGTCTTTAGAGCTCATTTTTTTATGTCCAGCTCCTCAAGCAATTCATCGAACGACGCATAAGTCTTGGCGTTAGGATCGTGGGCGAGCTGTTCGCCTTCCTTTATTGCTTCGAGGAGTTCTTTAGACGGTGGCCTTGTAACGGCAAATGGCAGTCCGTGGTGCAAAATGGCCTGCTTCAGGAATACCGTAAAAGCTTGGGATAGCGTTAATCCCAAGTCGTTAAAAAGCTCGGTTGCTTGAGCTTTTAATTCTTTATCAATGCGGATGTTTGTAACCACGGTGCTCATACCTCTAAATATACAACAAAAAGTGCCAAATGTAAAGTGAATGTGGTGTTTTCGTGGTGCTGATGCTGTTGATACCATAGGTTTTGAGTTTTTTGAATTTTTTTGACTATCACTGAAAAAGGTTGACACTTTTGGGGTGAATTTACTGATCGGGTTGAATTGCTTTTTAAAGATAGAATAAGAGTTGGGTTGAGCGTGCAATCGGTAGATTGCAAAATAATTTGTATTTTCAAATCGGGTATATGGAAGAAAAGGAGTACGAATGAGAATTTTTGAATTGTCATCCTGGAGAGGCGTAGCCTCGATAGACAACCCAAAAGGCGAGAGTCGCAGCCATGCTTGCATGGATATGACCGAGCCGAAGGGTTGGGGCTTTGCCCCATCCATTATGGTCCTTTTGCTAACCATAGCCCTCGTCGCTTGCGGCGACGATAGTGGTACGTCTGCAAAAGAAGGGGATGGCGCTCCGGAAATACCGAAAGTTGCACGGATTTAATACAAGAAAACCATCGAGGAATATGCCCTGAAGGTTGGCGACTTTTTACATGGGATGATTATGTAATTATTCGACAATACGAAGATAAATATGATGAGGGAATAAGCGGTTTGCGCTCTCAATGTTTCAATGGAACTAATACAAGTGGATTTTCTCTTGTTAGTGCAGGAAAAAGAGTTCGAAATGGAAAATTTGAGCGATTGATAGAGTCTGTGTATTTTTTTTACGCCAGAAGAACATGATGAAAATATAAATATATATGCTCACATGATTACTGTTGCTGGTGATGTGAATGCACCTCCTGTAAAAAATGATGGTGATAGAAAATTATTTGGCTTTTCTGTTCGTTGCGTAAAACTCGAATAGTTTCCTTATAAAATTTTTAAAGCGGATTATATCCGCCTTCCTTGCGTTATTGCACTTCGTGCATGACAGCTGCGGAAATCAAATGAGAGTCTGCAAGCAGCCTCTCGCTTGATTCCCTTGCTTGTCATTCCGGCTCGGTGTTGGAATGTCAATGACAATCATGGAGAGATAAGACAAAAACCTAACTTGCGTTTCAACTTTGAATTTTCGCATTCCTATCGGAATAGCGAGATTAGATAAAATTCTCACTTACGTTTCGAATTTTACCCTTCGGGTTTTGGCTTGCGCCAAAATCTCAAATTTGTTCATTGTTCACTTCGTTCACGGAACAAATTTGTCGAACTCACGACTTTGTCGTTCGTTCTCAATCTCATTATGCAAACAAAAATAAAAGGCCACCGAATGGTGACCTTTTATTTTTATCGGAATAGCGAGATTCGAACTCACGACCTCTTGCTCCCGAAGCAAGCGCTCTACCAGACTGAGCTATATTCCGATTTGTCTTGACGGTTCGTCGTTGACGCGCACAATTATAGTTAATTTCGATTGAGTTTTAAAGGGGTAAGTGAAGAAAAAAGTGAAAATTTTTCATTATTTCTTCTTTTTTACGGCTTGCGGGTGTGGCTTGCCGATTTTCATGATGCTGGAACCGGCGTTGTCGGGTTCAACTTTGTAAAATACGACTCGATTTTTCCATTCGGAACGGACTTTGCGGTCGATAATGCGCTTGACGTTTCCGTATTCCGGGTTTCCGCCACCGTGGATGACTCGCAAAACGCTGAGGCCTGCGATGAGCAAATCGTCGATGCGACGTTCAACCGCTTCGGCGGCTTCCTCGGAGGTGAGACCGTGAAGGTCGATTTCGTCTTCGGGGTTCGGGAGTTCCCAAGCGGCGGGATTGCGGCGCATTTTCTTGCCGCGTGTAGCGCGTTGCGGCCTGGCTTCGGCTTCTGACTCCGCTTGAATTTCTGCAAGCTCGTCCTTGTCTTGCATGGGATGGTTCTTGATCCACTCTAACTGAAATTCTTCTTCTGCATTTAAAGGCATGATTAATCTCTTTTTTGCGTGGAAATATAAAAAAAGATGTTGCGATTGTTTTTACGTCTTGTTGACGGTAAAATTCCCGTGATAGTTCCAGCTCCACTGTTCGGGGTGGTTGGCTATCCAAGTTTCGACTTCGTGCGCGATTTCTGTGATAAGCGGGCTTTTCTCATTTACGGTGTTTGCGCTTTCCCCGTTAGCATCGTATTTGGGCGGGTAGTATTTTTCGAAATGGATGATGATGCGTTTTTTTTCACTCCATGTGCGGAATGTGACGATGCCTGCTCCCATGTCGTTCACTTTTTGGGGGAGTCGCAAATAGAGTGTGGATGGGCGACCGAATAGCGTGACGTCGTTCCCTTTGGTGTGCTTGCCTTGATCGATGACCATCGCGAGGATTCCTTTGGTGCGGAAAAGTTCGCGGATGATGCGGCCGGTTTCGTTGGGATGGTATTCGGTGAGGTGCGGGGCGCAGCGTAGTTCCTTGAGAACATCGCGGAAGGCAGGGTCGCCGACGGAATCTGTAATGAGGTGGACGTGTTCACTGTAGCGGCAAAGACTGCGGTGTAGAAGTTCAAAAGCTCCTTGATGAATGCTGATGGCGGCGATCGGTTTGCCTTGTGCGGCGCATTTGGCGATGGCGTCGCGGATGATATGCTCGTTTTCGTAGACGATGCAATCGGTGGTGCTTTTGATGCAGGCGAGTCCTCGGTAAGATTCAAGCGCGTTCCAGAAAATTCCCTTGAAAACATCGCGTGCGGTTGTTTGGGAGAGTTTCGCGCTGTTATTGTGAACGGCTATGGTCGCGCAGCTTATATCGCGTTCAGCGATGTATTTTCGAGCCGATTCTAAGTGCCGTACGACACGCCCGTAAGCACGCTTCTTGTGGAGTGCTTTGTATATGGGGAAAACAACTATAAAAAGAAACGAATAGAAAAAGTCCGGCAACCGGAGTAGAATAAAAAGTAAAACTCTATATGTAATTAATTTTACTTTGTACACTGTTGGACTTGTTTGATTAAGTCATTCTTCGCAGGAGAATCCATAATTTCTTGCCTTTATGGATTCCCGCCTTCGCGAGAATGACAAGGGGCGGCTATTCATCAAACTCCAGAATATTCCTTCCGAGTTCGCGGTCGAAGATGCTCTGCTTGAGGCCTTCGCCTGCGTAACTGATGGTCGGCGAAATCTCGTAGAGCTTCTTTTCGTCAATTTTGACGTGCGCCTTGCGGAGCCAATCGCGGTGGAGTTTGCCAATCATTGTGCGAGCGGTCTTCGGAGAATCATTGCCTTCGGCATTCTTGACGGGACTGAATTCTTCTTCGCGGACGACGCCGAACGGGAGCATGGAACCGAGCTGCGGGAATGCATCAAAGAGGAACTGTTCGAACTTGAAGCATTTTTCGATGCCACAAACGGTCTTGCGCGCTGTGTGCCACGGGAGCTTGCTCGTCTGCAACTTGCGAAGTCCGCTGATTTTAAACAAGTGAATGGCGATGTTGCCGCCGTCGAACGTGAGGCTACCATCGGCGTTTGTCATGTCGCGGTAGTTTTCCGGGAGGTCGCTATATTCTACGACGCCCGGCTTCTTGTTCTGGAATGCGAAAATGCCGACTTTTTCGTTCGGACCAGCTTTATGCACAACCTTTGAGGCGCTGAGCATGTTGCCTTTTTCGGCGAGCGCACCAATGAATGCCGGGTCGCAAATGCGGCAAAGTGCGTTATCGACGCTGTAGAGGAACACGTACTGTACGCCGCGTTCCACAAGCCAAGCGAGCGTTCCGCTCTGGGCGAGAGCGCGGAAGCATCCGCCGTTTCCATCAGGAACAAGTGCCAAGTGGTCTTCGCCATCGAGCACGGCCTTTCCGTCTGCGGTGAGAGCGCAAATCGTACCCTGTTCAAAGAAACGAATATCTTCGCGATTGAGCCCAAAGAAGTTGTTTTCGGCAAAAAAGTTGACTGTCGCTTCGTGGTTGAGTGGGCTCGTCATGATGCACCATGGAATCGCGTGACCAACGCGGGCGCCCAAGTTGCGTAAACGTTCTGCCTGCAATTGAAACAAACTCTTGTGGCTCGGAAGGCCGATATCGAACATTCCCTTGGGACCATCGAAACCTAGACGGGAACCTTGTCCGCCTGCGACGAGGAATGCGGCGACTTGGCCTTTGCTCAAAAGAATTTCGCCTGTCTCTTTCCAGAATTCATAACGGAGATCGTCGGTGGCGAGTTTCCACGGCATCGGGGTGAGGTCTGCAGAAACGTTGTCGCTTAAGCTTGCGGCTGATTTTTCGGCATGCAGTGCCTTGAGCTCTTGCCAGTCCTGGCTCAAAATATCGCGTTCCAAATTTGCGCGGGCGTCACCCGTCAAAGTTTCAAGATGGGCAGCCAATTCTTGCTGACCCGCAGCGTTCAAAGTTTCAATAATACTGTTCATTGTTTTTTCAAATCTTGCCCAAAGGGGTTTTAGGGGAATCCCCTAGGTGAGGGGGTGATGGAAGACTCTACAAAAGCCTAACCGCTAAGCGAACAATTCCGCAGCCGAAGGGGAGGACCTGTGAGCGTGCGGCTTAGGCTGTGTAGAGGCTGCAGTCAGGGGGAGCCGTCCCCCTACCTAATACCAAAGAACACAACCATGCTAAAGATGAGCGCGAAAATGCTCACCAAGTGCATGCGCCACACAATCTTGGAGTTCATAAGCGGCTTACTCGGGAAGCGTCCATCCCACTTCTTTTGGTAGTGGTGGTGGAGCGGGGCGCAAAGGAAGATTCGCTTGCCGGTACCCGTAGCTCTCTTGGTAATCTTGAACCAGGTAATCTGCATCAACACGGAGCATGCTTCGGCAATGATGATGATGCAGACGATGGGGAGGAAGAGCCCTGCCTGCACGAGGATGAACATGATACCGATTGTAGCGCCAAAACCGACGGAGCCTGCGTCGCCCATGTAGATTTCTGCCGGAGGGCTATTGAACCACAGATAAGCGAGCAGCGCGCCTGCAATGGAGGTTGCCAGCGGGAAAAGTTCGTCGCAGCCGGGGAGGTACGGCACGCTCAGGTACTGACTGAAGATAAAGTTTCCGCTCACGTAGGCCACAAGTCCAACAAAGAACATGCTGGTGAGAATCGGCACGGAAACAAGGCTATCGAGACCGTCCGTGAAGTTTGTTCCGTTTGCTGAGGCCGCGATAACGAAGGTCATGAATGCCACGAAAATCCAGTTGGGGAGGTGAATCTGGAACACGTCAATCGGGCAGAACGGAATGGTGAGGTCACCCTTGAGCTCGGGAATAAACTTGTAACAGAAAATAGCAACGACGAAGCTGAACAAAAAATAGAGGAAAAGCCTAAGCGTGCTGGAAATGCCATCGGCCTTGTCCATGTACTCGGCTGCTTTGAGCTTTCCTTGGTTGATGAGGCGTTTGGCACGGACTTTAGCCATGTCGTCGGTCGCGCCGACTGCGCTGAATAGTGCGAGAATAACGAGTGTCGAAATTGTGTAGCCATTCATTTGGCAGACGAGCAGAGAAACGATTTCGACAACAATTACGAGCAGGAGGCCGCCCATAATCGGAGGCGATTTGGTTTTGCCGTCCTTGTCGAAATCGCTAGTGGCATCGAGCCTTTGCAAGAAACGGATGTACTTGGGCATAAAGAACAGCACCAAGATGATGGAAAGCATGGCGGCGACACCCGCACGGAACAGACGACCGTCAAAGAGGTCGATATGAGTTGTTTGATAAAGCCAATGACAAAGCATATTTAGGCGTTAAGTATTGGGTTATAGGTTTATATGTTGCAAAAATAAAATATTGTAATTGTATTTGGCTTGGGTATGTAAAAAATTCTACATTTTAGGGTATGAGTGAAATGGATATCGAATGCCCGCATTGCGGAACGAAATTTAAGGTCCAGATCGACGGGGACTTCTCGAATATGATGGTCTTCCCGTGCGCTCGGTGCCAGACTCCCTTGATGTGCTATCATGGGGAGGTTTCGGAACTTGACCGCGAAGAGTTCGCCAAGTTGCGCCAGAGGCTTTCGAAAGTTCTGGACGTCGTGATGCGTCAGGATGGTACTGTGGGCGAGGTCGCGAATACGCTCAAAAAGCTCGTGGATGTCTCGAACAGTCGTGCTGCGGACCGCGAACATGAGCAATCGGCAATTACCGATGATGTCTTGGATACTCTGCAAAAAGACCTCAATGAAATGGACGTCGATGCGTTCTTGAGTAAGCTGTAATTTATGTTTGAATTTTTCATTGCTGCTCTTGTTATTGGAATTGCTCCGGGGCCAGATAATTTATTTGTGCTTGCGCAGAGTGCTACATACGGGGCGCGCCTCGGTTTTTGCATTATTTTAGGGCTTTGCACTGGGATTGCCTTGCAAATTTGCCTTTTGGTGGCTGGCGTTTCGGCGTTGATTGCTGCAAGTCCGACCGCGTTTTTCGTGATTCAGTGCCTTGGTGCCGCTTACTTGCTGTATTTGGCGTACAAAAGTTTCCAAGTCCGCGCAGGGACTGTGTCTATAGACGATAAATGCGTAGGTCGAGAGTCGCAACCAGTCATCCTCCGTAAGGAGGATCCATACAGTTCCAATGTTATTCCTTCTGCCCGTAAGCTTTACCTTCGTGGTATCATCATGAACATGACGAACCCGAAGGTGATTCTCTTTATTCTTTCGCTGATTCCGCCTGCGGTGCGCTTGGAACGCCCGATTCACCCGAGCTTGCAAACGGCTATTTTCGGCGCGGAATTTATCGTGGCAACGATGATTGTTTTCGGAAGCATCGCGCTCTTGGCAGGGACCGTCAAGAAATACCTTTTGAATTCGCCGAAGGCTAACCGCAACCTGAACTGGTTCAGCGGCGGAGTCTTTGTTCTATTAGCGATTGCGCTGTTTATTTTATAGTTGCTCTTGGATAAGAACCAATAGCTTCTTAATGGTTTCTTCGGGGGATTCCTTGGAATTTCCGCCTGCGGCGCGAACGTGACCGCCTCCGCCAAAGGCTCCAGCAACTTTGTTTACATCGACAACGTAATTGCTACGCAAACTAATCTTGTATTCGCCGTTGACAGGGTAGAGGAATATGGCGACTTCAGTGCCGCTGACTTCGCGCAGTGTATCGATGACGTTGCTTAGTTCGACTGGTGTCACGGAATAGTGGTCCATGTCTTCGGGCGTGAGATAACTGTAAACAACTTTGCCATCGAGGGCGAGCTTGCTGTTCATCATCACGTATCCGGTCACAAGTGTTTGGATGTATGTTCTTGTGTAGTATGTTTCGTTGATGATGCGCGTGAAGTCGATGCCTTTTTCGAGTAAATTACCGATGGCTTCCATTGTTTTTTGCCCGGTGCTGCTGAATTTGAAAGCGCCGGTATCGTGCACGATTCCCAAGTAAAGACATTCGGCCGTGTCTTTGGAAATTTTGTTCGGATCCATCAAAAAGTACAGGACCTCGCATGCAGAACTGGCCTTGGCGTCGACGAAATTTTCGTTGCAAAGGTTCAACGGATTGCTGATGTGATGGTCGATGTTGCAGGTCTTTCGAGCGGACTTGATGCACGGTTCGCCGTTGGCTCCAACGCGTTCAAACGAAGGCGTGTCAATGAGGAACGCTAAATCGAATGTCTCGAAATTTTCGCTATAGATTTCGTTGGTGTTGTTGGAATTCGCGAGAATCTTGTAATTCTCCGGGAAACGTTCCAAGAAAATGTTTACTTTGGTTGTCGGGTAGTTGTCGTAGATGTAGTTGTAAAGCCCAAGGGTGGAGCCCACGCAGTCTCCGTCGGGGCGGACATGCCCAAAAATGGCAACGCTATTGGCGTCTTTGAGTAAGTCATCAATTTGCATAAGGTTTCCTTCTTTTAAGAAAAATGTAAATAAATATTTGTGGTAAAATGGATGGACTTTCTATATTTGGCTTGATGAAACTTCTTTTTACAGATTTAGACGGAACGCTCCTAGATGATGCTAAGAACATTAGCGATACGGATATGGCGGCTATCCATGCGATGATTGACGCGGGGCACAAGTTCGTGATGACGACGGGGCGACCTCTGACAAGCGTTAAGCGCCTTGCCGAAAAGTACGGCTTTTTGCAACCGGGATATTTTTTGGTGAGTTTCAATGGCGGGTTGATTTACGATTGTGGGGCGGGCGAGTCTATTTTGACACGACGTATTTCAGTCAATCAGGTAAAGTTCATCATGGACGAGGCTCACAAGCGTGGGTTTCATGCGCACACTTATGCCGGCGATTTGGTTGTTTCGGAATATGAGACGGAACAACTCAAGAAATATTGTAGCGCCATGCAAATGGATTATGTTGTTGTTGATGACATCCGCAATTATTATGGTGGGGTTAATTGCAATGACGGTCCGATAAATGTCGTGATAAAACCGCCAATCAAGGTCAACATCATTACGCCGTTTGAACATTCGAGTCTTGTTGATTTCCGCGCCGATATGCGAACGGTGACTGCAAACAAACTTTTTGATGTGTTCAGCAAGCCCGAAATGCTTGAATTCTCGCATATGCTTTCGAACAAAGGCGAAGCGGTGCGCTACATGGCTGAATTCTACAACGAGCCGATTGAGAATACGATTGCCGTGGGTGACGAAGAAAATGACTGCCCGATGATCGAGGCTGCTGGTGTTGGAGTTGCGATGGCAAATGCGTCTCAGGCGGCAAAGTCTGTTGCTAATTACGTGACCACGCGCGACAATAATCATTCGGGAATTGCCGAAGTCATCGAAAAGTTTATACTTTCTTAAGCATCTCTACAATTCCTTCAACATCTGTAAATGCGCACATGGGGAGGCTTACTGCTTTTTTGCATGCCTTGATGGCGTTATTGTTTTCGGAACCTTGTGCGAACATTTTGAAACACGGCTGTTCGTGCAATGGGGCGGGGTAGTGGATGCAGTGGGGAATTTCTGCTGATTTTAGCGCTTCGATAAACGAACTGCGTTTTTCTGCTAGAACTGTGTATTGCGCGTACGTGCTGGTGTTGCCGTCCGCCATTTTTTGCGGTACGATTTTTGCACCCGCAGGAGCGCGAATGCCTGCGTTATAATTTGCAAAAAACTCGTCGTACTTGCGGGCGTTTTCATGGCGCTTTTTCAGTTCTTCGTCTAGATGGCGGAGCTTGACGCGGAGGACTGCGGCTTGGATTGCGTCGAGCCTGCTGTTCATGCCGCAAATTTCGTGAACATACCGTGTGCTGCTTCCGTGATTTGCAATCAGGCGGATTTTTTGAGCGAGTTCATCGTTGTGCGTGAAGAGCGCTCCTCCGTCGCCGTAGCATCCGAGTGGTTTTGCTGGGTAAAAACTTGTGATGGAAATGTCCCCGAATGTGCAGGCCGATTGCCCGTTTTGCGTTGCTCCGAATGCTTGAGCTGAGTCTTCTATCAACCAAAGACCGTGCGCGCTGGCGATTTCCTTGATTTTCTTGTAATCCGGGCATTGGCCGAACAGGTTGACAGCTATGATTCCGCGAGTCATAGGGCCGATCTGTGCTTCTATGCTTTCTGGCGAAATTTGCAATGTTTCTACATCAATATCCGCAAATTTCGGGATTCCGCCGAGTCTCATGACGCATTCTGCCGGGGCGATAAACGTAAAATCGGGGACGATGACCTCGTCTCCAGGTTTAACCCCGAGCGCAAGAAGTGCTATTGTAATTGCATCGGTCCCGCTTCCGCATGTGACCGCATGTTTTGCTCCCGTGAGCGCGGCGAGTTCTGTTTCGAATGCCTGGACGATCGGTCCGCCGATGTAGCATCCGCTATCGAGGACTTCTTGTTCTGCTTGTAAAAATTCGGATTTATAGGCTTCTCGCTGTGCTCGTATATTGATAAAGGGAATCATGATGGTAAATATAGAACTTAGCTGTACCCCTTGACAAATTTTAAAGCTTTACTATCTTTGTGCTAACATTTTTTAAGTAGGTTTTCACCCGGAGATTTTAAGGTGCCTCAACACAAGTCTTGCAAAAAGCGTTTGCTTCAGGCCGAAAAGGCCAACGCAATGAACCGTTCCACTCGTAGCGCTATCCGTGCTAGCCTCAAGGTTATCCGCACTGCCGCTACTAAAGCTGCTGCCCTCGAAGAAATGCCGAAGCTCTTCAGCATGCTCGACAAGGCTGCCGTTTCTCATCGCGCTGGTTTCTGCGCCAACCGTGCTGCCAACTATAAGGCCAAGGTTGCTAAGGTCATCAACGGCCTCGCTTAATTAAAAATCGACAAGATTTAAAAACGAACCGATATGCAATGGCGTATCGGGTTGTTTTTGTTTTGTGTACTTTGGCGTTTTTCTAACTGCTTTTACTGGATTGCAAAATAAAATGCTCCATATTGTACTAGAAATATGCTGAAATTGGGCGAAAAAAGCCGATATTATAAATTATTCGTCTTGTTTTTTTTGTTTTTTTACTAGATTAAGTATTGGGTTTCAAGGAATTATAATGTCGTCTATTAATTTTGCTACAAGAGAAATTAGTTGTAAGGTCGTTTATTATGGTCCTGGTTTAAGTGGCAAGACCACGAATCTTCAGGTAATCCATCAGAAAATGCCTCAAGATAAGCGAACAGACATGGTCTCGCTTGCGACTGAAGGTGATCGAACCTTATTTTTTGACTTTTTACCTTTGAATTTAGGTGACATTAAGGGTTTTAAAACTCGATTCCAGCTTTATACGGTTCCTGGTCAGGTTTATTACAATAGCACCCGCAAACTTGTGTTGCGTGGCGTTGATGGAATTGTCTTTGTTGCTGATTCCCAGCGTTCTCGTCAGGCTGAAAATTTGGAAAGCCTCCAGAATTTGCGCCAAAACTTGCAGGACTATGGCATGAACTTGGATGATATTCCGTTTGTGCTTCAGTATAACAAGCGTGACATGGAAAGCATTTTTACTCTGGATGAGATGAACGACATGCTCAATCCGGATAAAAAGATTCAGTTCTTCCCGGCGACCGCTCACAATGGCAAGGGTGTCGTTACGACGCTTAAGACCATTGCCATGCTTGTCATTGAAAAGTTTAACGTAAAACAGGGCTTCTTGCGCAAGGCTGCTGTTAATGCGACTGCAGCTCCGACTGCTAGTGAAGCTCCGGCCGAAACTGCCGAGACGGGTAAACCGCAGAATGAGGCTCCTGCTCCGCAACAGCCGACTTCTCCGTTCCGCATGCCCTCGTTTGCTGCAAAGCCGCAAGCGAATATGGCTAATTCCGGCGGTGCCGGTTCTGGCTTGTTCCAGAAGGGCGCGATGTCTTCGCCGTTTGCTCGCCCTCGTGTGGCGACTGCAGTCCCGAGAATGCCTACGTTTGGCCGTGCCGTTGAAAAACCGACGCAGACTGATGATGATGAAATTGTCTTGCGTCCATATAAGCCTAAAGACAAATAGATTTTATAATGTTCGTGGTGTAATATGAGCGATTATACAATTTATTCTGATGATGCAAACAAAGTGCGTCGCTTGATGACAGCCTATCAGGCAAGCGTCAAGTGCGAATATGTTGTTCTTTGCCATCGTGATGGAAATATTATTGCAGAGGTGGGGTCCCTTGGTTCAGAACTGGATGCTACACCGCTTGCAGTTTTGAGTATTGCTGCTTTTGATTCTTCGCGCCAGATTGGTGTTATGCTTGGAGGCGAAAAGTTTCAGTCCGTTTCTTTTACGGGTGAAAATCGATCCGTCTATATTTCTCCGGTCGATCAGTCGCTCTTGCTTGTGCAGGTTTTTAACGGGGGTAGGCTCCCGAACCGCATTGAAGATTTTAACCGTTTGCTGGTGGAAAAGTTGGAGGACGCCGTTCCTGCGTTTACGCAGAATACGAGCAGTCTAGTCCGCTAGGAGGTGTTTGTGGCTGGCCGGTTTCCGCCACTGAGGAACTTGCGAAAGACGACTGTTTTTGCAATAGTCGTTTTTCTAAGTTTCTTTGTACACCGATTTGTTTCGTTCTTTATCGATGATTCCGTCAATTTTTCGGATAATTCCGATATTGAACTTTCTCCCGCAAATAGCGTTGTCTGCCGCCATATTGTGAACGGTGAACCTTTTGGCTCCGATAGTGTTTTTGAAGAGAACACTAGACTTTACGTTTTTTCGTCCATTACAAATTCTGCACGTTATCAAGAGGATACGCTAGTCCACATTTGGTTCTTGGGAATCGATACGATTGCGGTAGAACCATGTAACCTCACGGGCGATGTGTGCAGTTCTATGCTCGCTGCTGAATTGGTCGAGCTTGGTGAATGGAGTGTCGATTTGGTGGCGGGGCGCAAGTTACTTGCTAGCAGGCAGTTCCGCATTGTGACCCCTTCCCGGTAGTTTCGTATGCGGTCTATTCCTTGTTTGGGCTTGCTGCTTGTCAGTCTAGCCTTTGCGTTGGAAGTAGATTCGCTCCCTGTTTGGGACCCTTCAATTCTTGAACAAAAAAATGTGGAGTCGCTTGAGGCTGGAGTGGGTTCTTCTGCTTTGCAAACGGATTCATCGCATGCAGAAATTGAGACGCATGGTTATAAGACCATGCAAGTGACTGTGGGCGATGGCGGTACGCAAGTTGATCAGGAACTCCGCCTTTCGATTCAAGGGCGTCTTTCAGATAGCGTTTACATTGATGCTCTTTTGTCGGATGTGGACCGCAAGGCGGGTGACCAGACGACGGCAACGCTACAGGAAGTGGATCAAATTTATTTCAGGGTCGAGTCTCCGTTTGCGATGCTCCATTTGGGCGATTTTACGTGGAACGATAATTCGATGGGGCTCTCGTCGTTTAGCCGTTCTACGCTTGGTGCCATGGCGACTTTGCGTTATCGCGGCACGTCTGTGAATGGCGAGGTGAGCGGGGCGTGGGGAACGGATGAAGTGACGCGTTATTCGCGCTCGTTTAGCGGTGTGCAAGGGCAGCGCGAAGGCTATTATCTCGACGAATCGGCGGGCTTTATTTCGGTAGTTCCGAATTCTGAAAAGGTTTGGTTGAACGGTGTAGAACTTGTTCGCAATCGTGATTACGAAGTGAATTATGCTGGCGGTCTTTTGAATTTCAAGAACGGGATTATTCCGGGAACCGATGATGTTATTTCGGTGGAATATGACGCGTATTTGAACGATGATATTTATACGATGTATGCCGTTCACGGTAGCTTGCGAATGGAAAATGTGTTCTTTGACGTGTCAGGTTTTCATTTAGAAAATGATGTCGAGCGTATGCGAAAAAGTACGCTAGATAGCGCGGATTACGAACTCTTGAAAAATGACCGTGGCGGTGAACTCGCCGTAGGTTCTTCGCTTCAACAACTGCATCGCCCGAGAATGTCGGAACGCTTGGGCGCTAGGCTTCGTTTGCAGGCACAGCACCGCTTTTATGCGGATGTGGAACTTGGCCTCAATCGCATGGATTCGAATACTATTTCGAAAAATGTGGGCGGGCCGAGCGGTCGTGCATTCAGGTGGTTTGTGACATCGGACTCGTCGCAGAATTTGCAAGCATTCCCGGTGGCGCTTTCTGTTTATGGCAACTTTGTTCAAGACGGTTTTGCAATTTCTGAATTTGGCGGGAGCGATAGAGATTGGGATGCGTATGCGTTGCGGAATGACTGGGATTTGGATAGCACGCTTTTGAAAGGAAACTTGCGCCATGATGAGCTCGCGTTGCGGATTCGGTTGGGCAAGGATTGGTTTGGAACGGCAATGTGGGGCTACCGCCGTGGTGATGGTGAACGTTGGAATTCTTCGCGGTCGCAGTTGTCCGTGGTGCATCGCAATTTAGATGCAATGAGTGAATTTACGGCATCGTATGTTTCGAGCGTGCAGAACGTGGAGCAAAAGCGATATCAAGGAACGTTCTCATCGGAATTCTTGCGCGGGTTCTTTAGGCCATTTGGCAGTGGCGATGTGCGCTATTCGGTGGTGGATTCGCTAGGGAATAAATCTGAACGCGGTTACGCAAAGACTGCAGTTGGCGCGACTTTGAATGACGATTTGTGGAACGTGAAGGAATCGGTCGGGACGCTTACTGTGCGCAAACACGATATGACTGGGTTAGCGGATAAGCCGAATGGAAAAGGCTGGCGCGATTCCGTGAATTCTGTGACTTGGACGCAATCGGCAGAAGCAAATTTCCGCAAGTTTAATTTGTCGCATTTGTTGCAATATTCGCATGCGGTGACGGATTCTTTGGGCGCTGCTGATTCTTGGGTCGGCGATTTGAACACCACTTTTGGCGATGACGATATGGGCGTGCAAGGCTCTGTTGCTTACCGCTTTGGAATGACTTCGGAACAGACTTACACTGCAATTTACAAGGCTGTTGCAAAAGGAACGGGCGATGTGCGCTACGATAGCCTTACGGGCTCGTTTATCGAAGGCGTGGATAATGGTGACTTTGTCTATGAAGGTATGGGCCGCAATGATTCTGTTGGTGCCGTACTTTCGTCGAATGCTACGTTTGAAGCAACGCTAGAATGGAATCCGGGAGTCTCGCTTGGAATTTCACATGGACTTTTGCGTGACATCACGCTTAGTGCAACGTATCATTCCGAAGCCGAAGATACAACGGGAAAAAAGATTTATTTCCCGCCTGTTGTGCCTGCAGGGCTAAAGTCGGTGACCGCGGGAACCGTCTCGTGGGAGGCCTGTCTTGCTTGGGATCATCCGTCGGGCGTTTCTGCACAGTATAACCCGAGTGCCGTTTACGAAAAGAAAATGTCTTCGATTGGATATTATCAGGATATCTTTAATCATAAAATTTCGGCAGAATTAAAAATCAACGAAAAACATTACATTAGTGTGGACAACGTTTTTGAATCGGTAAATTTGACAGCGCTTCAAAAATTGGATTGGAATATTTGGGATATTGCCGGTCGGTACACTTGGAATTTGCCGGCGGGTTTTAGCTTGATGCCAAAATTGCGTTATCGTGAAGGTTCGGGTGAAGATGATTTGAAATCAACGTTCAGAGCGCATCTCTGGGAAGAAGAACTTCGCGTGAGCTATGAAAAAGAAGGCTTTGCTGATGCCCATGTTTCATTTGCTTCTATACAAATGAATAAGCAAAAAGGCGATATTCCGTACCAGATGATGTCGGGCTTTAGCGATGGTGTAACCTACAGGCTTGAAACTGGTGTTTCTATCGAGGTGAAACATTTCTTGTCTCTGTCGCTCCGTTATATTTTGCGCTTTGGTGATGCTGAAGAAAATGTGTTCCAAAAATTGTCGAGCGAGGCGAAGGCGTATTTCTAGTATGTTGCAGTGGATTCGAAATATGTTGCCTCTTGTTTTGGCGGTGCTTTTGCTTGGCGCAAGCGTGTGCCAGGCGTCTACTTGCCGCATTGAACGCATCGAGTGGGAAGGCGACCACAGCGATTTTGAAGAACTCTCGATGAGTGCGGTTGTCGGGATGCCTTGCAATTCTTGGCAAAGCGCCAAGCGAAAACTTTTGCGATATTACGAAGACAATGGCTTTCTAGGCGTGAAGCTAGATGTGGGTGTCGATAGTGCGGGCGTGATGCGTTGCAAGTTTGAACGTGGTAGCGCGTGGGTGTGGGCGGGGCCAGAGAATCTGGATTCCGGCGCCACAGACGTTGATGTCTTTAGGCAATTGACCGGCCTTGAAATTGGTGGTGCGGTTTCACTTACGGACTTGGAACGTTCACAAAATCGACTCTCGCGTTTAGGTTATTACGAACAAACGGCGGACGTTCGCTTGTTCCGTGATCCCGTGCGCAATCGAGTGATTCCGGCGTATTTCATGCGCGCAGTTCCGATTTCTGCGGCCGAAGGTTACCTCACGTATTCGAGCGATGAGAACGTTTGGGAAGGCAAAGTGAATCTCGCGCTGTTCAATATTTTGGGAACGGGGCGCGATTTGCAGTTGGAAGGCTATTCGCAAAAAGAGTCTCGCCGAATTGAAGGCTCATACCGCGAACGCTTTATCTTTGGTACTTCGTGGGATGTTGTTGCACGCGGATTCTTTGAAGACGATTCGCTTTCGCGCAATTCGCGGTTAGAAGTGGGCGTGTCGCGGAACATTGGCTTTAGCTTTGATATTGCTGCGTTCGTGGGCATCGGCAATGATGAGAAAAGTTCGACGTTTGAACTTTCGTACGTGTCGTTTGACCGCCGCATGTTGCCGCGCCGAGGAACTTCGTTGGATGTATCGCTCGCGTGGCTGATGGACCGCCCGGATTCGCTTGATAGCTACTTACGTTTGGAATCATCGCTGGTGCATTACATGCCATTGTACAAGAATTTTATTGTGCGGTATTCTGCTGCGGCAGGGACTTTGCTACCGTCGGGCGGCTCGTTTGCGCGCGATGACTTGTTTGCGCTTGGCGGAATCAATTCGTTCAAGGGAATGATGTATGGCTTTGTGCGAACGCGCGCGTATGGATTTTCGCAGGCGGCTTTCCTGTGGCAAGACGGTTACGATTTATCGATTGAACTTTTCTACCAACCGGGATTGTACAGACGCATGGCGCCGTTCCATGGCTGGGCTCGCGAACATGATTATGGCATTGGCTTTACGCAATACCGCAAATCGTGGAGCTTTAGCATTTACTACGCCCTCCGCAACGGATGCGACTATCTAGACGGCGTGCTCGGCTTCGGCGCCAAAACATTGTTCTAGAGGCGAGGTACTCTCACTTTGTCGCCGGCGTTCAGGTGCTCGAGCATGACGCCTGGGTTCACGGACTGGAGTGCCGAGAGCACGTAAAAGCGGGGGAGGTTCTGGGTGCCGGCTCCGTACGTTCTCTTCAAGAGCTTAAATAGATCTTCACCTTCGTTTGCGGTGACGACTTTATAAAGACTCTTGTTAGATGGGTCGGACTGGAGTGCCGAGAGTGCGTTCGTGAATTTTCCGATGAAATTTTCGGCGTTGTTGTTCGGCTTCGCTGTTTCTGTAGCCGGCTTGCCAGACTTGGCGGGCTTGCTTGTGCTTGGCTTTTTGGAGGTGTTCTTTGCTCCGGTGACTGATGGTGGCAGTTTAAAGGTGGGCGCCTTGAACGTATTCATCTTGAGGCTTACGTCAGCGGAATCTTTGCCTTTTTTGACCGGTTCGAGTCGCAAAATGGAGTCCAACGAGGCTATATAGTTGCTGTCCGGCCATTCTTCAAGGACCATTTTCTTGTCAATTTGAATGATTTTTATGGTCGGATGGTCGTTTCCACAAGCGAGTAAAAGCAATGAACAGAGCAACAATAAAGATTTCATGATATAAAAATACTAAAAATGGGGCTCCCGCTTGCCAAAATCGCGAAAATCAACTAAATTTTAGCTCTCAACAATTACTTCACAGGAAGTTTTATAATGAAAGAAGGTATCCACCCTAATTATCAACCGGTCGTGTTCGTCGATGCGAATACGGGTAAAGAATACATCACCCGCTCCACGAAGTCTTCCGCCGAAAAGAAGACTATCGATGGTGTTGAATATAGCGTAATTTCCTTGGAAATTACGGCTGATACCCATCCGTTCTGGACGGGCAAGCAGCATCGCGTGGATACGGCTGGCCGTATCGACAGCTTCAACAAGCGCTATGGCGGCGGTGCTAACATCACCTCTGCAAAGCGTAAGACTCGCAAGGCTGCTCCGGTCAAGGCTGAAGAAGAAGCTTAATCTTCTTAAATTTTGGGGCCTCCCTAACTAGGGAGGCTTTTCTCTTATTTAACCCTGAGGACGCAAAATGAAAAAGAAACTTAGCATTTGTGCCGCTGCCTTCATCGCTCTTGCTATGACTGGCTGCGATAACGGTAAGACTGGTACTATCGAAGGTGAAGTTCGTGATGCTTTCACCAACAAGCCGTTGGAAATGCCGACCGTCGGTATGGACTCCACGATTTACACCACTCTTTCCAAGAAGTACGAATTCAACCAGGAACTCCGCAAGGGCAAGTTCAAGTTCGTCAAGGTTCCGGTTGGCGCTTATAGAGTTTATGCAGGTCGTTCCAAGTACGTGAAGACCCGTATGAAGATTGAAACGACGGAACAGAATCCGAACGCTTCTCTCATTCTTTACATTTACAGCGCCCAGGTTGATCCGGGTCTGTACCAGGGTACTCCGGAAGGCCCGCTCAAGATTGATAACAAGTGGGTTGTCTACTCTACGAATTGCGATGAATCTATCGCTGGTTACCGCTTGACTATGCCGCAGCAGCAGGCTGGTGATGCAAAAGCAAGCCTTGCTGAAAAGATTGGTGCCAAGAAGAAAGGCAAGAAGGGCAAGAAGGCTAAGAAGGCCGCTCCGGTCGCTCAGGTCGCTGCTGCTGTTACGAACCTCCCGGATCCGCGTGTCATCGATGGCAAGCTCGAAGTGTTCTACCACAACTCTTCTTCTGTGTCTACCGCAATTACGGCTAAGACCTATCCGGCTGTTGTCGCTCCGATTGCTTCTCATAAGGACTGCAAGGGCTTTGGCGCAGGCGAAACGAAGGGCGTGTTCCCGGTCAAGGACAAGGCAACCGATCTCAAGGTCGAATACGTTGCTGAAAACCTCTTCAAGAT